>NSIG01000026.1 GCA_002737275.1 Opitutia bacterium | reverse complement strand
GACGGCGCTCTGCGTGATCGCAATTGGGTGGTGGCGGTATCGGCGGTTGGACGCGCGGTTGGCGCGGGCGGCGGCAAAACCGGCGGCAGCGCGGGAGGTGAAAGGGCCAAAGCGGTGACGTTGTTGACCCTCGATTTTTTCTTTGTGGCGGGCGGATGCGTGCTGGCGGCGGTAGGTGGATTGATAGCGGCGGATGCAGCCCATCCGAAGCGTTGGGGTTCGGCGGCATTTTGGCTGTTGCTCGCACTGGCAATCGGGGCGGGGAAGTGGTTGTCGCCGACGGTGGTGGGATACTTGGTGCTGGGGCTGACGGGCTTGATTGCGACGAACCGGGTGGGTGCGGCGCACGGTGGGGTCGTCGATCCGGTGGTGCTCAAGGAGCGGGCGGCGCGGCTGGGCAATCGTTTGATTTGGCCGTTGTTTTTGGTGCCGACGGTGGCGGTGGTCGGTGGGCTGACTTTGGAGTGGGTGAAGGTGGGCGATTTCCTACTGGTGCAGCCGAAGCAGGTGGCGCAGGTCGCGTTGGGTATCGGTTGTTTTGCCGGGATCACGCTGGCGATGCGCACGACGGGCGAGGGACCGCGGGTGGCTGCGCAGGAAGGCGGCAGGTTGTTGCAACTGTTGGGCTGGGCGGTGCTGTTGCCCCAAATGTTGGCGGCGCTCGGCGGGGTCATGGGCAAAGCGGGGGTGGGTGATGAGATCGCTCACTTGGTGGCCGCGGTTTTGCCGGTGCAGATTCCGGTGGTGGCGGTCTTGGCTTATTGCGGAGGAATGGCGCTGTTCACGATCTTGCTCGGTAATGCGTTTGCGGCGTTTCCGGTGATGACGCTCGGCGTGGGGTTGCCGTTTATCGTGAAGGCGCACGGGGGCGACCCGGCGGTGATGGGAACGCTGGGGATGCTGAGCGGCTATTGCGGCACCCTCGTCACCCCGATGGCGGCTAATTTCAATCTCGTGCCGGCGCGGCTGCTGGAGTTGCGCGACGACTTTGCGGTGATCAAGGCACAGGTGCCGTTCGCGGCGGCGATCTGGGTCTTCAATGTCGTGGTGATGTATGTTTGCGTGTTTCGGCGCTGACGATTTTTCTAAGGCAATGCCATTGGTGAAACGACGAAGCCCTGGAGACAGGCAAAAAGTTTTGATTACGGGGTTTGAGCCTTTTGGCGGGGAGACGATCAATCCCTCGCAGGCGATCGCGCAAAATCTCCACGGCACCGAGATCGGTGGACACGAGGTTGTCGGGGTGCTCTTACCGTGTGTTTTTGGGGCGGCGAACCGAGAGTTGAATCGGCAGTTGCGGGCGATCCGGCCGCGCTTGGTTATTTGTCTTGGGCAAGCGGGAGGCCGAGCGGCGATTACGCCGGAGCGCGTGGCGATCAATGTGGATGACGCCCGGATTCCAGACAATGCCGGTGGTCAACCGGTGGATCGACCAGTGGTCCAAGGCGGTCCGGCGGCGTATTTTTCAACTCTGCCGGTGAAGGCGATGGTCGCGGGCTTGCGGGCTGATGGTGTGCCGGCCGAAGTTTCGCAGACGGCCGGGACGTTTGTCTGTAATCACGTTTTTTATGGGTTGATGCACGCCTTGCGTCGTAGGCAAGGCGTGCGGGGCGGATTTATTCATGTCCCATTTCTCCCTGAGCAGGCGTCGAGGGGACAGGCGAGCTTGGCGCTCGACACGATGTTGGCGGCAATCGCCCGCGTGACGGAGATCGCGCTCAAAGTGCGGCGCGATACGCGGGTCGGCGGCGGTCAGATATCGTAACTGACGGGGCGGATAACGCAGGTCGTGCCGGTCGAGTCGATGGTCACGATGCAGACGTCGTCTTCAAAATCGAGTCGGGCACTGTAGGCTTCGGTAGCACGCACGAGCCGGTCGCAGACGAGGGAGCCGGGAAGGCCTCGCGCGCCGACGAGCTGCGCGATTAGGCGCTCTTCGCCGAAGATTTCCCCTGCGAGGTTGGCGGCTTCGAGGATGCCGTCGGTGTAGGCCAAGAAACAGTCGCCAGGCTCAAAAGCAGTTTCCTGTCGTGAGTATTGAAAATCGTGGATGAGGCCGGCGGCAGGTTCCGGGTCTGACGGAACAAGTCGAATGACGGAATCGACTGCCGCGCGTAGAAGTAATGGCGGCGGATGACCGGCATTGCTATAGGTGAGCGACGCGGCGGCGGTATCGATCACACCAAAGAAGGCGGTCGCAAACACGGGTTGACCCGTTTGCTCGAGCACGGGGGTCAGACTGTGGTTGATCTCGGCGAGAACGCGGGCGGGATCCGTGGCACGCTCGCCGAGTTCGGCGACGACCCCGCGGATGAGCGCGGTCAGCAGGCCGGCGCGCACGCCGTGGCCCATCACGTCACAGATGAGAATCCCGCATTTGACGTCGTCGAGCTGGACGATTTGGAAAAAATCGCCGCCAAGGGACGTCGTGGGAATATAGCGGTGGGCAAATCGCAGCGCGCTGGCTTCAGCGGGCACGCCGCGCGGGAAAACGGGATATGAACGAGGCAGGAACGTTTCCTGGATTTGCCGCGCCATGCGGACATCGGTCTCCATCGCGGCGGTGTGGAGTTTGAGGGCATCCTCGGCCTGTTTGCGCCGGGTGATGTCGTGGCTGATGCCGACGAGGCCGGCGATGCGTTGGTTTACGTCGTGGAATGGGACTTTGGTCGTGAGCGCCCAGTGCACGTCGCCTTCGGCGCCGAAGTCGGATTTCTCATGACTAATGATACTCGCGGCACCTTCGAGCACTTGACGGTCGTCATCGAGGGCTTGGCGACCGCGTTCGCCCGGGAAAAAGTCGGCGGTCGTGCGGCCGGTGGCCTCGGCCTGGTGCTTGACGCCGAGCAGAGCGAGATGGGCACGGTTGTTGAGAATGTAGCGGGACGCAGTGTCTTTGATGTAAATCCGACTTGGAATATGGTCGATAATGGTGCGCAGGAGATTGCGCTCCTCGGTGAGCTTTTCCTCGGCGATCTTGGTGGCGGTGATGTCGCGTGAGAGGCCAAACGTGCCGATGATTCTCCCCGCTGAGTCCCGCCAAGGCATTTTCGTCGTCGAAGCCCAGGCGATGGAACCGTCCAGCAATGTGAGACGTTCGATTTTCCCGATAACGGGTTGGCCGGTTTGAATGATGGTTTGCTCATCGGCGAGGGCGCGCTCGGCGTGGGCACGGGAAAAAAAGTCTGCGTCGCTTTTCCCGATCACGAACTGCGGCGAGGAAGCGCCCAAAGAGCGGGCGTGAGCGGGATTGTTGCGAACAAAGCGACTTTGCAGATCCTTGAAATAGATCTTGTCCGGAATCGTAGCCATCAGCACGAGCAGAATGGCCGAGTCGAGGGACTCGGGCGTCGGCGGCACTAGGTTAGTGGATGCAGCGCTCATCGGGGCGGAAGGGTGGGGCCAGCAGGCGATGTGCACCAATCCAAACGAAGCGAAACGGTCTGGTGACTCAGTTGTTGAAGCGGAAAAGTGCGACGTCGCCGTCGGCGAAGACGTATTCCTTGCCCTCGAGGCGATATTTTCCGGCCTCCCGGGCGGCAGCCACGCTACCAAGGCGGGTGAGATCGGCGTAGGAAACAACCTCCGCTTTGATAAAGCCTTTTTCAAAGTCGGTGTGGATCACACCGGCTGCCTGAGGTGCTTTCCAACCCTTCTTGATCGTCCACGCCCGAACCTCTTTCTCGCCGGCGGTGAAGTAGGTTTGCAGACCAAGTAGTTCGTAGGTGCCGCGGATGAGCGAGGATACGCCGGAGTCATCGACCCCGAGATCTTTTAAAAAGGCCTTCGCCTCGTCGGCGGGCAAGTCGATGAGTTCGGATTCGATTTTGGCGCTGATCGGAACATAAGCGGCGTCGTGGTTGGTTAGCACAAAAGCGGCCACTTTTTGCACATACTGATTTTGCTCGGCGGTCGCGAGATCGCTCTCGGCCACGTTGCAGGCGTAGAGAACGGGTTTGGCGGTAAGTAACTGAAAGAGCTTCATCATTGCGATCTCTTCGGCGGAAGCCGGGAGGGTTTTCGCAGTTTGCCCAGAGTTGAGGTGCGGAGTCAGGCGCTCGAGCAAAAGAATTTCAGCGGCGGCCTCTTTATCTCCCGATTTTGCCTTCTTTTGTGTTTTGTCGATCCGCTTCGCCACGGCGTCCAAGTCGGCCAAGACAAGTTCGGTGGTGATCACTTCAATATCACGCACCGGATCGACGCCGCCCATGGTGTGGATCACTTCGCCGTCTTCGAAACACCGCACAACATGAATGATAGCGTCGACCTCTCGTATGTTGGCGAGGAATTGATTGCCGAGGCCCTCGCCCTTGCTGGCGCCGGCGACAAGGCCGGCGATGTCGACAAACTCGATAGCGGCGGGAATGACGACATTGGTCTTTGCGATTTTCTGCAGAACGTAGGCCCGTTCATCGGGCACAACCACGACGCCGACGTTGGGTTCGATGGTGCAAAACGGGTAGTTTGCAGCTTCGGCCTTACGCGAGCGAGTGAGGGCGTTGAAGAGAGTGGACTTGCCGACGTTGGGCAGACCGACGATGCCAGCTTTGAGCATAAGACCGGGAACACAGCGGCGGGAGTAGGGGCTTGACAAGCTGATTGTGGGTCCGTTTTTTGTTTCGCTTTTCAACTAAGAACCGACCCGTAAAAACATCGTCATGGCTCTCAAAATTCGCCTCACCCGCATCGGCGCTCTTCATCAACCCCATTACCGTGTGGTCATCGCCGAAGCACGTTCCCGACGCGACGGCGCTCCGGTTGAAACGATCGGTTCTTATGACCCACGGGCCAAGGCCAACGGATTCAAGGTCAACCTGGAACGGGTTGATTACTGGATGAGCAAAGGTGCTCTCCCGACCGATACTTTGCATGCGATGATCAAGCGCGCCCGCCGGGCCGCGCCCGCAGCCGAAGCGGCGGCACCGGTTGCAGTCTGAGGACGAGGAAACCCGACATTCTTTGATCGCCCGACCGAAAGGTTCGGGCGATTTTTGTTTTTACCCAAATTTCTATGCTTCGCATCGATATCGTTACCTTATTTCCGCGCATGTTGGACGGATTTTTGGGCGAGAGCATTTTGGGTCGTGGCATCGAGGCCGGATACTTGCAGGTCGAAGTGCATGATCTACGGCGGTGGACCTCGGACAAGCATCGCACGGCCGATGACCGTCCGTTTGGAGGCGGAGCCGGAATGGTTTTGAAACCCGAGCCAGTCTTTGCGGCGATCGAGCAATTGCAGACGCCGGGCTGTCGCCGCATCTATCTTACTCCCGACGGCACACCGTTATCGCCGGCGCTCGCGCTGGACCTGTCGCGTGAGCGGCACTTGGTTCTGCTGAGCGGCCATTACGAGGGCATAGATCAGCGGATTCGCGATCGGATGATCGACCAAGAGATCAGCATCGGGGATTACGTTCTGACCAACGGCACCTTGGCTGCGGCGGTTGTGCTCGATGCGTTGGCCCGATTCATACCGGGCGTGCTAGGCGAGGAAAAGTCGTTGACGCACGAATCCTTCACCAACATGTTGCTCGACTTTCCTCAATACACGCGTCCCGCCGAATTCAGGAGTATGTCCGTTCCAGAGGTTCTTCTCTCTGGGAACCATGCTGAAATCGAAAAGTGGCGGCACGCGCGACAAGTGGCAAAAACCTTATCCGTCAGACCTGATTTACTTAAATAATCCATAGCATGCATCCGATCATCAGCCAAATCACCGCCGCTCAGGTGAAAAAAGACATCACACCGTTCAAAGTCGGTGACGGTGTGCGAGTCCACACGAAGGTCCGTGAGGGCGACAAAGAGCGCATCCAGATTTATGCCGGAATTGTCATCGCCCGAAAAGGCGCCGGCATCCACGAGACGTTCACAGTCCGTCGCATCAGCTACGGCGAGGGCGTTGAGCGCGTATTCCCCGTGAATTCGCCCAATATCGATAAAGTTGAAGTTGATCGCGAGTCCGAGGTGATGCGCGCCCGGCTCTATTACCTGCGTAATCGCACGGGTAAGGCTGCGGTTGCGGTCAAGGAACGGGAAGTCCGCACGGTGGCCGCGCCGGCGTCGGTGGTTGCTTCCGCTCCTGCGCAAGCGCCCGTTGCGGCCAGCTAAAATCGTTCATCTGGACGATGCGATTTTTCAGCTAAAGCGAGCCTTTCGGGGCTCGCTTTTTTTGTGTCCGGAAAATCATGTGTTCAGTCTTTTTTTCAGATTAGTTCTATCCTTTATTTCGTATGACGCTCCAAACTCATCTTCTGGCCAAAGCGGCCAATCAAGCACGCGGCCTCGCGATCGACGCGGTCCATGCCTGTTCTTCCGGGCATCTCGGACTACCCCTCGGAGCGGCCGAAATCGGAGCGGTTCTTTACGGACATGCGCTGGTACATAATCCCGAGCGTCCTCGTTGGTTGAATCGAGACCGTTTCATCTTATCGGCCGGTCATGGTTCGATGTTTCTTTACGGTTGGTTGCACTTGAGCGGCTATGATTTGCCCCTGGAGCAGGTGAAGAAGTTCCGGGCGTTGCATAGCACAACTCCCGGCCATCCGGAGTTTCACGAAACTCCCGGCGTAGAGTGCACGACCGGTCCGCTGGGGCAGGGGATCGGGAATGCCGTGGGTATGGCGCTCGCCGGGCAGATGGCAGCGGCTCGTTTTAATACCGCTGAGCACACCATTTTTGACTACCATGTCGTCTGCTTAGCCGGCGACGGTTGCATGCAGGAAGGCGTCGCGATGGAGTCTGTCGCCTTTGCTGGCCACCAGAAGCTCGATAATCTAATTTTGATTTACGACTCAAACGAAGTCACGCTCGACGCCATGGCAGACCGCACCCAAAGCGAGAGTTCGGCGCTCCGTTTTAAGGCGATTGGGTGGGAGGTGCAGACCATCGACGGGCACGATCTCGCGACGATCCTGAAGGCCTTCAATAAGGCCAAGAAGTCCAAGTCGGGGAAACCTCAGTTGATCATCGCCAAAACGATCATCGGCAAGGGCATTGCCGAGGTGCAGGGGACAGCAAGGGGTCATGGCGAAGGCGGCGCGAAGTTCTCCGAGGCGGCGCGGGTTTCGCTCGGACTGCCTGCGACGGAGCATTTTTTTGTGAGTGACGACGTGCGCGCTTACTTTGCCGGGCACAAGGCACGGCTCATTCGGAGTTCAAACAAGTGGCATAAGACCCTAAAGGCGTGGCGCGTGGCCAATCCCGAGAAGTCAGTCTTGCTGGACTCGGCGACCGCGCAGCCCAGCGCGGCTCACTTGCTCGAAAAGATTCCGCTGTTTGCTCCGGATGTGAAATTGGGCGGCACCCGCGCCGCCGGCAGAGACGTGCTGCAACCGTTGGCGGCTGAGCTCCCCCTGCTGGTGGGGGGAAGTGCTGATCTCTATGGCTCGACTTTGAATCTCATCAACGGCGTTGCCGACTGCGATCCGGCTAACCGCGGTGGACGCAACATCCGCTTCGGCATTCGAGAGCATGGGATGGCGGCGATCGCCAACGGCATGGCCTACGACGGATTGTTCCGCCCCAGTATCGCGACGTTTCTTGTGTTTGCCGACTACTCGCGCCCTTCGATGCGGATCGCGGCGTTGTCGAAGTTGCCGGTCATTTATATCTACACCCACGATTCGATCGGCGTAGGCGAGGACGGGCCGACCCATCAGCCCGTCGAGACCATTTCGTCGCTGCGTTTGATTCCGAATCTCGACGTGATCCGGCCGGCGGATCCCGAGGAAACGGCCGGCGCCTACGCGGCGGCGCTGGAGCGTGCCGATGGCCCGACCTTGATTGCGCTTTCGCGGCAGGCGGTGCCGGTGCTCAACGAGATTCCGCCGCACACTCGGCGCGCGGGCGTGTTGAAGGGCGGCTACGTTGCGGTTCAAGAGACGGCGCCCCTGACTCATTTACTTCTCTCGACGGGCAGCGAACTGCACCTTGCTCTGGCTGCGGCCAAGGAGCTCGGAGCTGGAACGCGCGTGGTCTCGCTGCCGTCGTTCGAACGCTTTGAGCGCCAGTCCTCGGAGTATCGGGACAGCATCATTCCACCCTCTTGCCGCAAGCGCGTAGCGGTCGAAGCGGGCGTGAGCGGACTTTGGCGCAAGTATGTCGGGCTCGATGGTAAAGTGGTCGGGATTGACCGCTTCGGCATCAGCGCTCCGGCGCCCCAAGTCTACAAAGAGTTGGGTATAACAGCCGAAGCAGTGGTGGTGGCCGCACGGAGTCTCTGATTCTCGCGCAGGTTTTTTAGCGGACGACCGCCCCTCTCTCGGGAGATCGAGAGGGGCCTTTCGTTTTTGGCGCGGCCTAGGCCCGGGTAGCTCGCGCTGTTTCGGGGTTTCCGTTTCTTTCTACATCGGGCGCTTGCTTTTATAGTTAGCCTCCTAACCATCCTCCGCTTCATGGTTCTTCCCGGCCCACATTCTCTATGCCGCTCCTGTTATTAAAGGACTTGCCGCGCTACGAGTGTCTGCTGGAAGGGGCTAAGGAATTTCCTGATTTGGATCCCTCGGCCTGCGAGGCGTTTTTGCATTTGCTGCGGACGAGCGACGAGGTGTTTTCCCTGGTAGAGAACGATCTCGCAGTGCGCGGCATCTCCCATGGCCGCTTTGGCGTGCTGATGCTGCTGTGGAATCCGGCTCAACGCCGGATTGACGCGGCCCACGGCGGCGGCGATTGTTCGAACGGTCCGCGAACGCCGGCCGAATTAGCCGATGCGGCGGGTGTGGCCCGGGCCACGATGACGGGGCTGATTGATACCCTCGAACGGGACGGATTCGTTCGCCGTGAACCAAATCCGACGGACCGACGAATGATGTCGGTGCTGCTCACCGGGAAAGCCGAGCGTTTTCTGGTCGGTATCTTACCAGACCACTTTAAACTGATGACGCGGATCATGGCCCCACTCTCGGAGAGCGAGCGAAAGACGCTCGTTC
The DNA here is from genome assembly GCA_002737275.1 of Opitutia bacterium. Classification (GTDB taxonomy): domain Bacteria; phylum Verrucomicrobiota; class Verrucomicrobiia; order Opitutales; family Opitutaceae; genus Tous-C4FEB. The sequence goes on along the minus strand of NSIG01000026.1, from coordinate 59,738 downwards.
GTTTGCTGACTAAGGTCCTCGAAAATGCGAGTGAGATTTCCGTCCCGGCAACCGAGCCGGCGCGCGGTCCGCCTGTCATCTGCTGAGCCAACTTACCCAACTCCCTTCAATCGACTCCTATTTATTATGATTAAGAAATTCATCATCGCCATTGGCGGCTTCGCCGTCGTCGCGCTCGCCCTGGGTGCGGTCAAAGTTTCCCAGATCAAAGCCAAGTCCGGGATGTCGCACGAGCAACCGCCAAGCTCGGTGAGCTCCTACGAGGCGAAGGCCGTGGCTTGGCAACCGGTCATCGGCATCATCGGAACGCTCGCCCCGGTGGAGGGTGTCACGATCGCCGCGGACGCCGAGGGTATCATCGTCCGGGTTGCGACCGAAAACGGAACTTCGGTCAAGGCAGGCGATTTGCTTTTTGAAATCGATACCACCGTCGAGGCGGCCCAGCTCGTCTCGCTGGAGGCGCGCGCGGCGCTGGCGAAAATCCAAAGCGAACGCACCGCCGAGCTAATTTCCAAGAACACGATCAGCAAAGCCGAGTTCGATACGGCGGCGGCCCAGCTCGCCCAGTCCAATGCCGATGTGGCGGCGTTGAAGGCCTCGATCGAACGGAAGTTCATCCGCGCTCCGTTCGACGGCCGCGTCGGCATCCGGCAGGTCAACCTCGGTCAACACGTCGCGCGTGGGCGCCTGCTAGTTCCGCTGCAGAAGCTCGATCCGATCTATGTGAATTTCACGATTCCGCAGCGCCACCTTGCCTCGCTCAGCGTCGGCCAGAACGTGATGGCCAAGGTTGATTCCTTCCCGGCTCCTTACCCCGGCAAAGTCGTGGCGATCAACTCCGAGGTCGATCCGAGCACACGCAATATCGGGGTGCAGGCTCTTCTGGCCAATCCCGGCGAACGCCTGCGTTCCGGCATGTTTGTCCAAGTCGAGGTCGAGCTGCCGGTGGGGGAGCCGCAAGTCGTGTTGCCGGCCACGGCCATCGCCTACGCTCCCTACGGAAACTCCGTTTACGTGATCGAGAAAATGAAAGACGCCGGCGGAAAAGAGTATCTCGGGGTGCGTCAACAGGTCGTGAAGCTCGGCGCTACTCGCGGTGACCTCGTGGCCATCGAGGGCGGGGTCAAGCCCGGCGAGCAGGTCGTCTCTGCGGGAGTTTTCAAACTTCGCAACGGCTCACATGTGCAGGTCAATAACGCGGCCCAGCCCTCCGCCTCCGCGACGCCGAAGCCCGCCAACACCTGATCGGCGTCCGTTCTCTCGCCTCCCCGTCATGCTTAACAAAAGTTTCACCGATCTGTTCATCCGCAAGCCGGTCATCGCGCTGGTGGTGAACATTGTCATCTTAGTCATCGGCATCGCCGCCTACACCAAGCTGAACACCCGCCAGTATCCGCGCAGCGACAGCGCGGTGGTCAATGTCACCACGATCTACTACGGTGCCAGCGCTGATACCGTGCGCGGCTACATCACCACGCAGCTTGAGCGCGTCATCTCCAGCGCCGATGGCATCGACTACATCGAATCCACGAGCGGCGCCGGCATCAGCACGATCAAAGTTTTTCTCCGGCTCAACTACGACACCAACGCGGCGCTGGCCCAGGTCAGCGCCAAGATCAACCAGGTCCGCAGCGAACTGCCTGCGGGAGCCGAGACGCCGACGATCAACGTCGAGACCGCCGACAGCCAATTCGCCTCCGCTTACCTGAGTTTCTACTCTGACACGCTCGATCAGAACCAGATCACCGATTATTTGAACCGCATGGTGCAGCCAAGGCTCTCCTCGGTCAAAGGCGTGCAACGCGCCGACGTGCTCGGCGGCCGGGTATTCGCGATGCGCGTCTGGTTGAAGCCGGCCGAACTTGCCGCCCGTGGTATCAGCCCGGCCGAGGTCCGCGTCGCCCTGCAAAATAACAACGCGCTCGCCGCGGTCGGTTCGACCAAAGGCTCGATGCTCAGCATGAGCCTCGTCGCCAACACCGACCTCAAGAATGTGGACGACTTCAAGAAACTCGTCGTCGCTGAGCGTAACGGCACGATCATCCGCCTCTCCGACATCGCCGAGGTCGTGCTCGGTGCCGAAGACTACAACACGGAGGTCCGGTTCGGCGGCCAGGCCGCGACGTTCATGGGCATCTGGGTCTTGCCGACCGACAGCACGGTTGAAGTGATCAAAAGCGTCCGCGCCGTCGTGCCCGAGATCGAGCGCGCCCTGCCGGCCGGTCTGAACGTTAAGATCGCGTACGACGCCAGCAAATACATCGACGACGCGTTGAAGGAGATTCTTACGACGCTGATCGAGACGCTGATCATTGTGATGATCGTGATTTTCCTGTTCATGGGTTCGTTCCGCTCGGTGTTGATTCCGATCGTCGCCATGCCGCTTTCGTTGGTCGGTGCGATGGCGCTCATGCATGCGTTTGGGTTTTCGATCAACCTGCTCACGCTCCTCGCGATCGTTTTGGCGGTCGGGATCGTCGTCGACGACGCGATCGTCGTCGTTGAAAATATCGAGCGCCACATCGCCGAAGGGAAGTCTCCGGTGGACGCGGCGATCCTCGGTGCCCGCGAGCTCGTCGGTCCCGTTATCTCCATGACGATCACGCTCGCTGCCGTTTACGCGCCGATCGCGTTCCAAGGCGGTTTGACGGGGGCACTCTTCCGCGAGTTTGCGATGACCCTCGCCGGCGCGGTGACCGTCTCGGGTTTCGTCGCCCTCACGCTCTCGCCGATGATGAGCGCTTATTTATTGAAACCCCAAGCCTCGGGCCATCAGGGCGGGTTGGGCGGCGCGATCAACCGGCTGTTTGAGCGGGTGCGCGATCGCTACGAACGGATGATCGGCGCGAGTCTCGGCTGGGTGCCTGTGACTATCACTGCGGCGATTTTGCTCACGCTCTTGCTCGTTCCGTTTCTGATGTTCGCCCAACGTGAACTCGCGCCAAAGGAGGACCAAGGCGTGGTCTTCAGTATTTTGCTGCCATCGCCCACTTCGACGATCGATCAAAACGTGATGTTTGCGGGAGAGGTGCAGAAAATGTTCACCAGTTTCCCTGAGTATGAGAACTCGTTCCAGATTACCGGCGCCAATTTCGGTTTCTCGGGCGTAATCTTGAAGCCTTGGTCGGAACGCACGCGTTCCTCGATTCAAATTCAGGAATCCCTGCAGGGGCCGGCGGCCTCCATCGTCGGCATGAATGTCATCGTGACCACACCCGAGCCGTTGCCGGCCGGCGGTCAATTCCCGATTGAATTCGTCCTGCGCTCCACGGCGGACCACAAAGAAATGATGGAGTATGCCGACCAGTTGGTCCTCTACGCCAATACGGAAGCCAACGCCCCCAACGCAGCCCCGACGTTCTATTTCGCCGACAGCGATCTTAAGTTCGACCTACCCCAGGTTTCGGTCGAGATCGACAAGGACAAGGTTGCCTCGATGGGCCTAAATCTCACCGACGTGGCCCGCGATCTCGGTTCCATGTTGGGTGGCGGCTACGCGAATCGTTTCGTCAACGATGGCCGCAGTTACCGGGTGATACCCCAGGTCGAGCGCGGAGAGCGACTCAACGCCGAGCAATTGCTCGACTATCAGCTGCGTGGACCCAACGGCCAACTGGTCAGTCTCGATACTTTGGCCACCCTCAACCACACCGTGCAGCCGCGCACGCTGAACCGGTTTCAGCAGCTCAACGCCGTCAAGATCACCGGGGTCGGTCCGAGCATCGACCTCGCACTCAAGAAGCTCGAGGCCAAGGCCGCCGAAATTCTCCCGTCCGGTTACTCGATCGACTATGGTGGGCAGTCGCGGCAACTCCGCACCGAGGGCGATGCCCTGTGGAAGGCGTTCGCGATGGCAGGCCTGCTCATCTTCCTCGTGCTCGCGGCCCAATTTAACAGCTTCCGCGATCCTTTCATTATTTTGCTCGGGTCGGTGCCGCTCGCGATCGTCGGGGCAATGTTGCCGATCTTCCTTTGGAAAACTACGCTCAACATCTACTCGCAGATCGGTCTGATCACCCTCGTCGGCTTGATCGCGAAGAACGGCATTCTCATCGTTGAGTTTGCCAACGGCCTGCAAGCAGAAGGGGTCGCTAAGATTGTCGCGATTCGCCGGGCCGCGGCCACCCGTCTTCGCCCGGTGTTGATGACATCGGCGGCGACCGTTTTCGGTCACCTTATGCTGATTTTCGTGACGGGCCCCGGTGCGGCGGCCCGTAACAGCATCGGCTGGGTGCTGGTCGTGGGGATGGCGGTCGGCACGGTCTTCACCCTCTACGTGGTGCCAGCCTTTTACATGTTAATCGCCCGCGACCGCGCCAAGGAGCGCATTCACGCTCCCGAGGTTGCGGCCACTCCGGTTCACGCGAACTAATCTTCTGTAGCTATGAAAACGCTCCGTTCTATCACCACTCTGTTATTTGCGACCGCATTGGTTTCGGCCCAGCCGGCTCCGATGCAGGGTATCCCCGAGACGCTCGACCTCCCGACGGCGTTGCGCTTCGCCGTCGAAAATAACTTCTCAATTCGCCAAGCGCGTGAGCGCATCAAGCAACAGGAGGGCGTCGTCGTCGAAGTGAGGGCCCGCGCCATTCCCAACGTCTCAGCCGCCGGCAGCTATCAGCTCAACGACGAGACGCTGTCCCAGACCTTTCCGACTTCTGATCGCGCGTGGAATCTCAGCATCACTGCGAGCCAGACGCTCTTCTCCGGCGGCGGCGTCCGCTCGGCGGTCAAGAGCTCGGAGCTCTCCCGCGAGGCTGCCCTCCTCGAACTCAAAGCCGTGATCAACGACGCGCTCCTCAATGTCCGGGTTAAATTCTACGACATCCTTTTGGCCAAGGAGAAAATCAAGGTCCAGGAGTCCAACGCCGAATTGCTCCGCCAGCAGCTCAAGAACGCCACCGACCGCTTTGACGCCGGCGCCGTTTCGGCCTTCGAGAAACTTCGCGCCGAGGTCGCTCTCGCGAACGCCCAAGTGCCGCTCATCACCGCGCGCAACACCCACCGCCTCGCGATCGAGGCGCTGCGCCAAGCGCTCGGCTTTGTCACCAGCACCTCCGAAACGCTCCGCAAGGTCCCGGAGTTTGCCGGCACGCTCGATTTTGTCCCCGTGACGTTTGAGCTTCAGGCCTCACTCGACGCCGCGCGTGCCAGTCGCCCCGAACTCGCCCGGCTCGCCAAGCTCGTTGACGCTCGAGAAACCTCGGTGACGACGGCGAAAGCCAACCGCTACCCAGGAGTTTCCGCCTATGGCGGCTGGCAATTGCGCAAAGGCACGACCGATGCCTTGGGCGATTCCAGGGACGGCTGGCTCGTGGGCGTGCAGTCGCAGTGGAATATCTTCGACGGCGCTGCCACCAACGGCCGCGTCGCCCAAGCCCGCTCAGCCGTTGAGCAATCCCGCCTCGGGCTCAACGAGCAGTCCTTCGCGATCGACGTTGAAGTCCGCCGTGCGCTCTCGTCGTTGCAAGAGGCCACGGAGCTGGCCGAGGCCTCACAGAAAGTAGTGGCGCAGGCCGAGGAAAGTCTCCGGCTGGCCAATGCCCGCTATGGTGCGGGCACGGCGACCCAGCTCGATGTGCTTCAATCTCAGGTCGATCTCACCACGGCCCGCACCAACCAAATTCAATCATTCTACAGCTACAATGTCGCGGTCGCCCAAGTCCGCAAAGCCGTCGGTTTGCCCGATGCGCTGTTGGCCAACTAAGCGGCGCGAGGCGCCGGTCTCACCTCGCCTTGATGGCCCCGCAGTTTGTCTCCGTGCCGCGATAATCTAGCACATTTTGCTCCTCAAACTTCCGGCGGCTTGCAACTCCTGATCGGCCCCCGGGTTCTTCCTCTATCCCATGAAGCCGGCTCGTATCCTGCTAATTTCTCTCGGTGTCTCCACGGTCCTCACGCTGGTGACTATCGGGCTCGCCTTCAATTCCGGGGTGCAGACTTGGGCCGCTAGAAAAATTCTTGCCGGCCAACCGTCGGTAAAGGCGACGTGGGCGTCCGTTGCGATCGGACTTGACCGGGCCGAGGTCAAAGCATTGCGCGCCGAGATCAACGGCGCGGTCCTGACGGTTCCTTCACTGTCGGTCGAGTTCCCGATCATCGCCGCAGGTTTCTCGCAAAAAGTAAGCGTCGGTAAACTGACCGCCCGAGGTTGGACCATTGATCTCAGCAAAACCGCGGCGCCACTCTCGGCGCGCACGTCTCCGACCCACCTCGCACCAGCACCCGGCGGAGCTGCGACGCCGCTGCCTGCGACGCCAAATTCGGTGGTCGCGGCAAATCAAGCGGCCGTAGCGCGGGCGTTTGCTGGCGTGCTCGGGCAGTTGCGGCTTCCGGTCGATTTGGCGTTGGACGGCGTAGATCTCGAAGGCGAAGTGATTCTCCCGCCCGCGCCCGGCGGCGGACCGGCCGCGCGGGCGCGGGTGATCTTGGCGGGCGGCGGTCTTGGCGTCGGCCAAGAGGGGCGATTCAAACTCGACCTCAACGCCTCTTTCACCGGCGAAAACTTTGCGATGAACCACGTGATGCTGCAATCAACGCTCGTCGTGACGATGGATTCCGCCCGCACGCTCAGCCGCTTTTCGGCTGAGCCAAAAGCGATGGCCGTTGGACCGCAGTTTCCGGCGGGCGTGACTCTCTCCGCGGTGATATCGGCCACCCGCACACCCGGTGGTGAGAGCTACACCCTGACGTTCGCGAATCCAGCCCAACCACTTGTCTCCCTCACCGCCGACCTTGCGGCCGCGAGCCGCACCCTCGGCGGCTCGTGGAAAATTGATCTGCGCTCGGCCGATCTCGCGCCGTTTGCTTTGGGCCACACCCTCCCGCTGTTTGCTGCCACCGGCGAAGGTACCTTCTCGACCGATACCGCATTCGCCGAGATCCGCGCCCACGGCCAGCTCGACGTGAAGGCTGACCAGCTCGGGGTTTTAAAGCCGGAGCTCGCCGCCATCGGTGCGATCCGGGCGCTCGCGGAGTTCGATCTCGCGCAACGTGGCGACTCGACTCGGATCGATCGACTGAAGGCCGAACTATCCGGCGCCCGACCCGTTGCGGCCATCCAGTCTCTGCAAGCTTTCGAGTTTAACGCCAAGACCGGCGAGCTGAAGGTCGCCGATCCCGCACGGGAACTCGTGGCGATCACGCTGCACGGACTGCCGCTCGCTTGGGCACAACCGTTTTTGCCGGGGCTTACGCTCACCGGCAGTGATCTTCGAGGTGAATTCGCAGCGACGGCCAACAACGGTGGCATGGCGCTCCGGCCCCGCGTCCCGCTTTCGATCAGCGGGCTGACGCTTGCGCAGGCCGGCGAACCGCTGTTGGAGGCGGTCGATCTCGCGTTAAATGTGTCGGCCGATTACGCGCCAGCCGGTTGGCAAGCCGAGGTCACTTCGCTCACCGTACAAAGCGCCGGCACCAAGCTCTTCGCGCTGAAAGCCAAGGCCGGTCAACTGACGGGCAAGGATCAACCGATCAAGACGGCGGGCGAGTGGAGTTCCAGTCTCCCCGCGCTTCTGGCCCAACCCGCTGCGGCCAACCTGGCGGGGATCGTCAGCGGTAACGCGTCGGGTGGTTTCGTGGCCACGGTCGCAGCGGCGACTTCGGTCGAGCTCACGCTCGCGCTCACTGACCTCCTGGCTGATCCGAAGCTCAGTCGCGAAAAAATTCCGGCGATCTCCGTTCAGGTCCGCGCCGACATCGGGGCTGACGGCAAGATCGCCCTTAACGTGCCCCTGCTTCTCACCCGCGACGGCCGCCAATCCGATTTCACTTTGGCCGGTTCGCTGCTCCAGACCAAGCCGGCCGGCCTGACCATCGACGCTCGACTGACGAGCAGCCAAGTCTTCGTCGAAGACGTCCAACTCCTCGCGGCCCCGTTTGCCGGTGGGGCGTCCGCAAATTCTGCTGCGGCGGCCCAGGCCGCCCGTCGCGACGCAGCACCCGTCTGGAGCGGGGTGAGCGGGCAGCTCGCACTTTCGCTCAAGAAAGTCGTTTACGCTCAAAAATTTGAGGTCGCCGACATCGGCGGCACGATCCGCATCGATGCCGGAGCGGTCAAATTGGTCGGCGTGCGCGCCGGTTTGGGCGAGGGCAGCGAAATCAAGCTGAAGGGCGGGCTCACGTTTACGCCGACCGCGCCGGAACCTTACGGCGTCGCGCTTGATCTCGATGTGACCAATTTTGATCCGGCTCCGGTTCTGCGAGCGCTGAATCCGGGCCAGCCGCCCACGGTGGAGGGAAAGTTTACCGTCGCCAGCAAAGTCACGGGCAACGCCCGCAATCTCGGTGAAATCGGCCAACGTGCGGCGGGTGATTTTGCGCTGACGAGCAAGGGCGGCGTGTTTCGCGCCCTGGCGGCGGACGTCTCCTCGAAAGTGGCGACCACGACCAAAACCGCCTCCACCTTGGCGACCCTCGGTAACTTGGCCGGTGCGCTCACGGGGCGTAAGGACATCAGCGATGCGGCGAGCAAAGTCGAAGCGGTGGCGTCGTTGTCGAAAATGATCTCTGCGATTGAGTATGATCAGCTCAACGTCGTGTTCACCCGTGACGCGGCGCTGAACCTGACGCTCAAGGATTTTACGCTGATCGCGCCCGAGCTGCGGCTTGCGGGTACCGGCCGCATAGCCGCCAAGGTCGGGCTCGAACTCGCCGCCCAGCCCCTCGTGATGGAATTCAAGCTCGGGGCGCGCGGGACGATGGGGAAACTGCTTAAGAGTCTCGCCGCCCTTGAAACGGAAAAACCGGATGAGCTCGGCTATTTTCGCAGCAACCTGCCCTTGCGGGTGACCGGCTCGCTTGGCCAGCCGGACACCTCGGAGCTGCAATCGGCGCTCGTGAAGTTAGCCTACGAGAAGAGCGGCGCGGGTGACTTGCTGAACCGCTTTCTCGGAGGCAAATAAGGGCGGCTTTGGGTTGCTTCGAAGGAATAACCGGACCCGTTCACGGCACCTCATGAACCTCGACGAGGCTGACGCCCGTCGCGCCTGACGCGTCGCTGACCACGGCCGTATAAGCACCTGGATCAAGTTGGACGAGCAGCGCAGCATCGCGGCTATTGGCCGAGAGCGCGAAGGCGCCGGCTCGCGTGGCGGCGGTGGCAAGTTCGGCGGCCGTGGCGGCGCCGGCGACCGATGCGCTCCAGTCATTGTTGGTGAATACGGCTTGGCCGGCAGCGTTGAAGATCGTGAGCGAAGGATCGGGCAGGGCGTTGGTGATACCAAACGGCGTGAGCGCCGGGCCGACGCCACGGACCAGCATCGCTTTGGGCCGGGCGCCGCTGACGACAAAGCCAAGCACATGGGCGCTCTGGCCGGGGCCGGTCAGGGCGCGGCTGGCGACATTTGCGAGGCGCGTTGGGATGGCGACGCGGTAGACGAGCACCATGTTGTCGTTGTCGAGGGCGGCGGCGTAAGGCGCGCCGTCTTGAAAACCGTTGGTCGTGATGAAGTCGTTGTCGTTGCCGACGAAGAGAAACCAATCGTTGGGTGCGCCGGGATCAAAGGCGGGGACGAGCGCGAGGGCCTCCCACTTTTCGGACAGGGTGTTGACGTTGTCCACGGGGCCGTTGTTGAGGCCGAATTTCGCGAGCTGGGCGTTGTTGTTCAGATCAACGAGCACTGCCGAGGTGGCGGGCACGATGCCGGCGGCAAGCACTCCGCCGGGTGCGACTGGGGTCGTCGGCGTGTCGTAGGCGGTGCCAGCGATGTCGGTGGCGCTGCTGATGTCGTAGACCAAGATCGAGCGATAAAGGGAAGTGGGATTGGCGACGCCGCGGCCGTTGCCGTCGCGCGCGAGCACGAGGAATTGGGTGTTGTTGATCGCGAGCATCTCGCTCTGCGCCGGCACGCGGGTCGCGGTGCCGAGCAGGAAGGTGGGTAACGCGACAACGTATTCGCCTTTGAGGGTGGGGTTCCCTGCGACGGTGAGATCGTAAGCGAGCAGGCGGGTGTGGCGACGTGGGCCGGTGCCACCGGTGCCGCCATCTTGGCGCGCGGCGGATTGCAGCAGGGCGAAGAGGGTGCGGCCGTCGGGCGAGACGGAGAGGCCTTCGAGACCTTGGTTGTTTTGGCGGCCGGTGGTGGGATCGGCGGGCACGGGGGCAGCTTGGCCGGGGCCGGGATTATTGGAGGCGAACGAATAGGCTCCGCCGCGCTTGGGTGTGATCGCCTCGGGTGGCCGAATGGCGGAGGTAAGGCGGCCGTCGGCCGTAAAGCGGAAGATATAGGGACCGTATTCGTCGCTCACCCAGATCGAACCGTCGGCGTTGACGACGATACCCTCGGCGTCGAGCGACAGACGGCCGTTGAAAGCTTGAGGCATCGTAGGGAGTCCCGCCCGGGTGCCGGTGCCGGCCGACGTGGGATCGAGCGACGTCATCGGGGTGCCGTCGCTTTCGGTGAATTTGATCGTATCGTCCAGCGTGAGAGCGACCTGATTCTGCGCGGTGGAGCCGGATGGCGCAGGGGTGAAGGCGACCGTGATTTTGTTAAAGCGCGGCACATAGTTGGTCGTGCCGGCGACGTTGTAGCCGCGGTCGGGTTGGGCGAAGAGCGTGCCGGAGTAGGAGCCATTGGCGTTGCGCTGCCAGGAGCCGGGTTGAAATGTAAAGGCGGAGAACGAGCCAAAGGTCTCGCCGAATTTGTCTCTGAGGTCGGCGGGCATTCGACCGACACCGACAAGGCCTTGATTGACGAAGGTCTGGTTGTTGACCGTAACGGTGGTCACGGGCTGGGCGACGAGCGCGCCGGTGCAGAGCAGTAGGGCAGGGAGGAGGCGAGTGGGAGACATGAAACATTGGTAACACGTAAATATGGCAGCTTAGTGACGGCCCCGTGACGATGGGGTGACAAATCTCGGGGCTGGCGGCGAGGCGTCACATGGTGCACGTTTCTGCGTGATCGCTTCCGTTGCTTTCCGAAACTTCAAGGCCCTGCGCAACACGAGCCTGCGACTATCGCCGTTCAATCTCGTGATCGGGGCGAATGGGAGCGGCAAGACCAGTCTCATCCAAGCGCTGCAACAGCTGCGTGCCTTGGCCAAGCTTCCGCTTGGCGACCCGGCTACGGTGACGCGCGCCGGTGGTTCGGAGATTTCCTTTGCGTTCGATGCGCCTCATCTCGGAGTCATTGCGCGCCTGGGGTGTGTCGATGATGCGGTGTGCGATCTGTTACGGGTGGAGTCGGTCAACCGGGCCGACTGGGAGGAAGTGAAAGTCGGGTTGGCGACGATGCGCAGCTACGTCTTCGACCACGCGGCGATGGCGGCGCCGGCCCCGCGTGAATCGGGCGCAAGGCTCGCGGGAGACGGTTCGAATTTGGCGGCGGTGTTGGCCCGGTGGCAGCGTGAAACTCCGGCGGCGTTTGACCAGTTGCAGGCCGAACTGACGCGATGGTTGCCCGAGTTCACGGGCATCGTGGTGCCGGAGGACGCCGGCGGGGTGGTGCGACTGGGCCTGAAGATCGGCGACGCGGAAGGGCCCGTGATGGCGGACAATCTCTCGCAAGGGGTGTTTTATGTGTTGGGGATTTTGGTGCTTTCGTTTGATCCGGCGCCGCCAGCGGTCGTGTGTATTGAGGAGATTGATCGTGGGATTCATCCGCGGATGTTGCGCGCGGTGCGGGACGCGTTGTATCGACTGAGTTATCCGGCGGCGATGGGCGAAACGCGCGCTCCCGTGCAGGTGATCGCGACGACGCACTCGCCCTACCTGCTGGATCTCTTTCGCGAGCACCCGGAAGAGATCGTCATCACGCAGAAGCACGGCCACGAGGCGCACTTCGAGCGGTTGGCCGATCGCGCCGATCTGGCGGAGCTCCTACGGGAGGGCTCGCTGGGCGATATCTGGTTCAGCGGCATCCTTGGCGGCGTGCCGGAGGAGTCATGAAGATAGCGTTCCTCAGCGAGTCGCCGGCGGACGAGGCGGTATTGCGGGTCTTGGTTGAGGGAGCTCTGAAAGAGCAGCCGACGGTGGCTTCGGCGGGATATCGCGCTCGGGGTTGGCCCAATGTCCTGCAGGTTCTACCAGCGGTCATCCGGCACCTCCATTTCAACACCGATGTCGATACCCTGGTCGTGACGGGCGATTCCGACGACAGCCCGGTGCACACGGCGGCGCACGATGCGCCGCAATATTATCACCCTCACTGCCGGATGTGCCAACTCCGCGCGGTTTTCCGCCAGACTAGCAAACGCTTTCCGGCGGCGCATGGCCGCTTGCGCGTGCGAAGGGTCGTGGGTGTCGCGGTTCCCGCCCTCGAAGCATGGTTGCTGTGCGGCGTCGAAGATTCGGTCAACGAAGCGGCCTGGACTGAAGGCCAAGCCCGGGGAATTCTGCCCTACACCCGGGCCGAGTTGAAGCTGAAGGTTTACCGAACGGAGCGGCCGAGTCTGCCGTACGAGATCGCGTGCGCGGTCCGCGAGGCGGAGCGGCACCGAAGGGATTTGCGACGCCTCGAATACGATTTTCCGGGCTTCGCGGCGTTGCTGCGAGATTTGCAGGAACCGATTCCAGAAATCAGTTGATGGATCACCGGTTGCCAGACCAAGCAGTCTGGTAGCGATAGAAATCGCGGCGATTTTGACTAAATTTTCATCTAGAGAAACTCTCCGACCGCTTTGCCGATCGAGAGCGAGCCGCCCAGTTGGCGGAATTGGCGGGCCTGAAACGGTGCATCCCCTGCTTATTCATCGTCGATATCGGCTCTACGCTTTATCGGACCGGGGGCGTTCTTCGTCTAAGGCTTGGTGCTGCTTTGGGTCGGTTTTCTCTACCACCGTTTTCGGCATCTGATTTCCGATTACGGCGGCGAGGATGTGGCCGGGCGCGACAAAAAGCTTTGAACTCGAGCTAAATTCTTCGCCATATCGATACCGCGTTTATGACAAACCCCTTGTTGCCCCGGCGATCGCATCTCCCGTTTTTCATCGAATTTATCGCCAGCACGGTCGCCCGATTCCTCTATCGCGTGCGCACCAACGGCGCGGAGAACCTGCCGACCTCGGGCGGCGTGCTGCTCATCGCGAATCACATTTCCTATGTGGATGTCGTGGTTCTTCAATTGGCCTGTCCTCGGCCGATTCGTTTCGTTGGCTATCAAGGACTGAGGCGGAACAGCTTTTTCAATTGGGTTTTTGAGCTCAGCGGGTCGATTGCGATTTCTCCCGAGGCGCCGCGGCAGGGAATTAAGGCGGCGATCGCGGCTTTGAAGGCGGGTGAGGTCGTCTGTGTGTGCCCGGAAGGCCACATCTCCCGCACGGGCCAGTTGATGGCGATCCAGCGGGGATTTGAGATGATGGCGAGGCAGGCCGAGGTGCCGGTCGTGGCCGCGGCGGTCGACGGGCTGTGGGGCTCGGTGTTCTCGTTTGCGGGCAACAAATATCTTTGGAAGTCGCCGCGCTTGTTACCGACACCGGTGTTCATCGCGTTTGGACATCCGACGGCGGCGGCGGCGGTGAACCCAAGCTGGGCCCGCCGGGAGTTGCTCGATTTGGGCCGACTGGCGTTTGAAGAACGGCCCGTGCTCAAGCGCCACCTCGGGCGCGAGTGTGTGCGGGCACTGACGAAGCATCCCCAGCATTTGCAGGTGATTGATCGTACGGCGGAGCGGCGTGAGCTGACCAACGCCCAAATCTACGCAGCAGCGGCGGCCCTCTCGCGCCGGATCAAGACTACGATTGCCGAAAAGCGCGTGGGGATCGTTTTACCACCCGGAGCCGGAGCGTTTATCGCGAATCTCGCGGTGCTGACGGCGGGCAAGATCCCCGTGAATTTGAATTTCACGACGTCTCGGGACAGCCTTGAGGCGAGTCTGAAGCTGGGGAAAATCGCCACCGTCATCAGCGCCGATGCGATGCGGGCGAAAATTCCGAATTTTCCTTTTCCCGAGCGTACGCTCGATCTGAAGACCGAGATTTTGGCCTGCGGTGGAAAACGCGCGATGCTCCCGTGGCTGCTGGCGGCGTGGCTGCTGCCGAACCAATGGTGCGCGGGTTTGCTCGGCCTGCCCAAAGTCGGCGACCGCGAGGAGGCCGGCCTGCTGTTTACGAGCGGAAGTTCGGGGGAGCCGAAAGGCGTAGTCCTTACCCACCGCAACATTCTAGCCAACTGCGACCAGATTTCGTCGCTCTCGATCTTGCCGGAGAGTTGCACGTTGTTGGCCTGCTTGCCGGTGTTTCATAGCTTCGGATTTACCGTTACACTGTGGTATCCCCTGTTGCGCGGGACCCGGGTGGTGACGGTGCCGAGCGCGCTCGACACGCGGAAGATCATCGATGCCATCCGGGATGAGAAGGCGACCGTGCTGATCGGAGCCCCGACATTTATCCGGCCGATTTTGAAGAAGGCTAAACCGGGTGAATTGCGTTCCCTTGATCTGGTTGTGACCGGGGCCGAGAAGTTGCCCGACGACCTCGCGCGTGGGTTTTTGGAGCAATTTCACCTCGATATTCTGGAAGGCTACGGCCTCACCGAGGCGACCCCGGCCTGTAGCCTCAATCAGCCGCACCCGCCGGTGGTTTTCTCGACGAACGAGCCGCAATTGGGCAAACGAAAGGCAGCGGTTGGCCGCATGATGCCGGGTATGACGACGCGGGTCGTCGATCCGGATTCTTGGCAGGAATTGCCCCACGGTCAGACCGGTATGGTGCTCTTTCGCGGGGCAAATATTTTTGAGGGATATTTAGACGATCCTGAGAAAACCGCGGCGGCGTTTCGCGACGGCTGGTTTGTGACGGGAGACTTGGGCCGGTTCGACGACGACGGATTTCTTTTCATTGAAGGCCGGCTGTCTCGGTTCTCCAAAATTGGCGGCGAGATGGTGCCCCACGGCACGATCGAGCAAAAGCTCGTGGAGCTTTTCGATCTCGACCAAAGTGAAGCTTACGTGGCGGTTGTCATGGGCGTGCCGGATGTGGTCAAAGGCGAGACCTTGGTCTTGTTGGCGACGAGGGACTTTACCCTCGCCGAGGTGCGGGAACGCCTGCTCGGCGCCGGAGTCACGGCGCTTTGGGTGCCGCGCGTGACCCATCGGGTCGAGAAGATCCCGGTGCTCGGCACGGGAAAACTGGACCTGAAGGAGTGCAAGCGGCTAGCGGTCGAGGCGGTGGCGTGAGCGGGGGTGAGGTGATGGCTGGCGGACCTTGGCGTAGCCCGCGATGGGGGCGCTGCGTCTCCGGGTCGTAGCACTGAAAAGTGCGGGGCCGGGCGGCGAACCGGAGGGACGGAATTAGCGTTTCCAAACCCAGACGGCGGCGTCATCTCCATGCGATGCCGTTTTCCTCCCTTGGTCTTTCAACTCCGCTGCTCCGTGCGGTTGCGGAGGAAAATTACGTGGCTCCGACGCCGGTGCAGTCGGCGGCCATTTCGGCGGTGCTGGGTGGTGGCGACATCCGGGTTTCGGCGCAGACCGGCTCGGGCAAGACGGCGGCTTTTGTCTTGCCGATTTTGGAGCAACTTTCGAGGCGGCGGCGCGAGCCGGGGCGATTTTGCCGCGCGCTCGTGTTGGTGCCCACGCGGGAGTTGGCCGCGCAGATCGGCGAACGGGTGCGGCGCTATGGGCGTTTCTTGCCGGAGCCGATCAAGACGCTGGTGGTTTACGGCGGCGTCTCGATCAACCCCCAGATGATGGCTTTTGGTGGCGGAGTTGACGTATTGGTGGCTACGCCGGGCCGGTTATTGGATTTGATCGGACATAATGCGGTGTCGCTTTCGACGGTCTCCATGCTCGTCCTTGACGAAGCGGATCGGTTACTCGCCCTCGGCTTTACCGATGAGCTGGAGCGGATCGTAGCGTTGCTTCCGGCCAAACGCCAAAGCCTGTTTTTTTCAGCGACTTTTCCGCCGGTGGTCGCGGCGTTGGCCGACCGGTTGTTGCACGAACCCCAGGTCATCGACGTGGCACCTCCGGTGCAGCAGCCGTCAACCATTGTTGAACGTGCCATCGAGGTGGATGCCTTGCGGCGAACCCAGTTGCTGCGGCACTTGGTGCAGGAAAACGGCTGGAGCCGCACCCTCGTCTTTGTCGCGACCAAATACGCCACCGAGCACGTCGCGGAGAAACTTCGTCGGGCTAGGATCGACGCCGGCGCGCTGCACGGTGAATTGAGTCAGGGCGGTCGGACCGAAGCGCTGGCGCAGTTCAAGGCGGGCCGGCTGCGCGTGCTTGTGGCCACGGATCTCGCGGCGCGGGGATTGGACATCGACGACTTGGCGGCGGTGGTGAACTACGACCTCCCGCGCTCGGCGGTGGACTATGTGCACCGCATCGGCCGGACGGGACGGGCCGGTGCGAGCGGCGTGGCTGTGAGCTTTATCAGCGCCGAGACTCACGCGCACTTTGAGCTGATCGAGAAGCAGCACGCGCTCCGATTGGAGCGGGAGCAAATCGCGGGATTTGAACCGGAGGAACTCGCGCCGCCCCCGCCGTTGGTCTCGGGAACCGGTGGGATGAAAGGGAAACGGAAGAGTAAGAAGGACAAGTTGCGGGAAGCCGCCGGCCAAAAATTGGCAAGGCCTGCATCGGTGGCGTGGCCGTTGGCGTCCGCGTCGTTTGTCGCGGAGGAGCCGAGAGAGTTTTTCCCGTGGTCCCAGCGACCGATGGCGGGTAGGCGGGTGCGGTGAGCCTTGCGGCTAGAACTCGGCTTTCGCCGCCTTCGAAGGTTTGCCGTCGATGCAGCGGGGGCAGCTTTTGCCGGGGACGAAGCGGGGGTCTTTCTGCTCGGCGACGGTGAGGGGCATCTGGCAGTTGAAGCAGATCACGGAGCCCGTTTCGCGGAGTTGGGGGTCCACGCCGACGCGGCGGTCGAAGACAAAGCATTCACCCTCGTAGTGCGCGCCGCCGCAGTCTTCGAAATACTTCAAAATACCGCCGTCGAGTTGGTGGACGTCGGTGAAGCCCTCGCGCTCCAAAAACGGGCCGGCTTTTTCGCAACGGATGCCGCCGGTGCAAAACATGACGACGGGTTGGGTTTTGAGGGTCGCGGGTAATTGCGCGACGGCGGCGGGGAAATCGCGAAACTGGTTGATCCCGGCCGGCCGCGCGCCGCGAAAGGTGCCCATGCGGATTTCGTAGTTGTTGCGCGTGTCGAGCAGGGTCACTGGGCGACCCTCGTCGAGCCATTGTTTGAGGGTGGCGGCGGAGAGTTTGGCGGTGGGGCTCAGGGCCGGATTGATGCCGCCCACCCCGAAGGCGATGATCTCTTTTTTTATTTTCACGAGCATGCGGTTAAAAGGCTGCTCGACGCTGCTGCTCTCCTTTGGCGTAAGGTCGGCGAGGCCGGGGATGGCGCGGAGGGTCGCGAGAATCTCCGTTGTGGCGGCGTGCGTGCCGGCGATCACGAGATTGATGCCTTCGGTGCTGAGCAAGATCGTGCCGCGCAGGTCGAGCAGCTTCGTCTGGCGGAGCAGGCGATCACGCAATTCCGGGAGCTCGCCGAGGGGAGCGAAGCGGTAGCCGGCGAGATTGATGAATTCGGGCATCGGGAAAAGGAAAGACGTAGACGAGAGGCGGGCTCCGGCGCACGGAAAAATTTCAAAGGTTCGGCGTGGCTTCCGTCAGGGAAGCTGCCATGGTGGCCGGTCCTCGCATGAAACCGCAATTGCTGCTCGCCGAAACCAAGACCCCGGAAGGGGCCAAGCTTTCTCTTTTCTCCCATGATGGACGGTTCAGCATTCGGGTCAACGGCAAGGAACTCATGAACTCGGCGGCGACGGCTTCGGAGTTGGCCTTGGGCGAGTTTGCGGTCGCGGGCGCGGCGCTTTCGGCGGCTCCGCGGGTGCTGATCGGAGGCTTGGGGTTCGGCTACACGTTGCAGGGCGTGCTTTCGAAGGTGGGCAAGGCTGCGACGGTGCACGTGACCGAGCTGATTCCAGCGGTGCTGCAGTGGAATCGCACGTTGCTCGCGGGCCTGAACGGCGCGTTGCTCACGGATTCACGCGTGAAAATTTTAAACGAAGATGTGCGCTCGGTGGTCGCCCGTTCCGCGGCTCAGCCCTACGATGCGATCGCTCTCGATATCGACAACGGGCCGTCCGCGATGGTGCAGACGGGCAACGCCAAGGTCTATGATCTGCGCGGCATTCAGCGGATCGCGCAGGCGCTGAAGCCGGGCGGGCGCGTCGTGATTTGGTCATCGGGCGCGGACAAGATGTTTGAAAGCCGGCTCTCGAACGGCGGCTTCAAAGTGCAGGCGTTGCCGGTGCGGAAGCACGCGACGGCCAAGAGTACCAGCTACATGATCTATATTGCGGACAAAATCGTGCCGCCGGCGCCGAAGGTGGTCGCGGAAACGGAGCGGCCGGTTGAGGGTGGCGGCAAAAGCTGAGCGCCCATCCGCGAGCCGCGCTGTGGTTGCAGCGTGCGCGTGGTGGCAGATCAGGGGGCGACGAAGGCCGCCCCTACGCTGGGTCAGCCGAGCTTGGCTTTGATCGCCGCGATCAGTCCGGCGTAGTCGGCGGAGCCGAGGAGTTGCTTGGGCTGGGGCATCATCGTGAAGGGAGCACCCCAGCTCGGGCCGTCGCGATACTTGGGCACGAGATGGAAGTGCAGGTGCGGGAGCTTGTCGGAGTAGGCGCCGTAATTGATTTTGGCGGGGTTGAATGCGGCCTGCATGGCTTTGGCGGCGCGGGCGACGTCTTGCATGAAGAGATCACGCTCCGCGCCGGAAAGCTCGAAGAGCTCGTTGATGTGATGGCGGTAGGCGACGACGCAACGGCCACGGTAGGTCTGCTCTTTGAACAGGTAGAGCGTGGAGATCTGCATCGGCGCGATCTCGATCATGAGGTCGTCGAGGCGTTGGTCTTTGCGGCAGTATTGGCAGTCGGGGAGCTCGCTCATGGTTGAAAAACTAGGGGTGATTTCAGGCGTGGAGCGAGCTCGAGTTGGCGGCCAGCAGGAGCAGCGCGCGGAGGTCGGTGGGAGCGGTGAGCGATGTTTTCGCCACGAAACCGCGCGCATGGGCGAAGTGCACGCCCGGGGCTTGCGCGAGGCGCGAGAAGTCGAGGCGCGGGTGATCTTGAAAACGAGCGAGTCCGTAGCCCGCGCTGCGGCGGTCGGGGGCGACGGTTGCGACGATTTCAGCGGCAAGACCTTGGGCTTCGATGTAGCGGTCGATGCCCGTGGACGGCTCCTCGGGCAGCGGATCGGTGCGGGGCAGGAAGAGAATTTTCGCGGGGGAGTCGGCGAGGTCGAGCGTCCAGACCTCGGCGTGGCGGGCGATAAAATCGAGGCGGGCGCGGAGGGAGCGAACATAGTCCAAAAGATCTTCGCCGATCATGTGCATGATCGCCCACAGCGGATCGCTGGGCGCAAGACGCGTGGCGAGGGCGAAGCGGCGAAGCAGGGTGATGTCGATCGGGGAGTTGAGCTTCGGGAGAGCGTTGCGGTCTACGCCGAGGAACTGGGCGGTGGCGATGGGGCCTCGGCAATCGAACCACTCGGCGGGTTCGAGCCAGTCGCAAAACTGGCGGGCGTCGGCGTAGAGGCCGAGGTGTTGCAAAACTAGGGAAAGCGAGCAGGTGGGCGGGTGGTCTTTGGGCAGCTGGTGGTGGTCGAAATTATTGAGCGCCGGCTCGTGGCGATGGCCGACATCGAGGACGGCAACGGCGGGATCGGCGAGGTCGTTGGGCAGAGGCTCGCGGCGCTCGATGGGCACGGGATGTTCCGCCAGGAGAACGCAACAGGCCAGGAACTCGTCTTTGTGCGCGCTGCCGGGATGGGTGAGAATGGTGGAGAGAGTCGACATAGTGGGAGTTTTCATAAGAGGACGCCTTGCGCCGGCACCGGTGCGGGCGTCGGGCTTGGAGGCCGCGCGCGAAGCAGGGCGGCTTGCAACGGGCAGTGAGCGGGTTCGGGCGGCTGTCCTTTGCGGTAGTGGCGGAGCAACTCGTGCGAACGCTGGGCGAGCAGGCGGCGCACTTCGCGGCGGCGGCCTTTGACCAAAGGAATTCGCATCTGGTCGTAGCCGGTTGTCTGGTGGCGGAGCCAGGCGATGGTGGCGGCCTCGGCTCGGTCCTCGATGGGGATGCGTTCGGTGCGGGCGACGGTGCCGCCGCCCACGGGTGTCGCTTGGGCAGCGATCAGATCGGCGAGGAGTTGGGCGTCGGTGGTGTAGCGGGGATGAAACGCGAGGAACGTAAGCACGGCGGCGCGGAAATCTTCGACATAGTCGGCCTCGGCGACGGCGCGGCGTTGGCGGCCGGCGTTGAGGCGACGGGCGTAGGCGGGATCGGCGCGCTCGGTTTCGAGTTCGGCGCGCAGGGCAGCGATGCGGTCGGTGGGAGCCCAAATGCCGTGGGAGAACCGCTTACGACCCTTAAGTTCAATCATGGTCCAGGAGGGACCGTCGGTCTTGACGCGCCGGCTGAGGGCGGCGTCTCCGGGCGGAAGCAAGGACCAGCCGGCGGGCACGGGCTCGAGCGAGGCGTGTTCGTTGAGGACATGGCTGGGCTTCTGGCTGGGACGAACTTCGCGGGACACGTTGGGCACTGGGTGAAGGGACAAAAGGAAAAGCGGAAGCTCAAGCCGCAAGCAGGCGCGTTGCGCGCTGGCTTCTGACGCGTGGGGCGTGTTGGGTGGTAGGTATGAATCTCGCCGATCTGGGCTGGCAACCCGCCCTCGAACTCGCATTTGCCCCGCATGCCGCGGCGGGGCTGGAGCCGGCGCGCGTGGTGTGCGAGCTACGGCGGAATTTTTACGCGGTGCACACGGCGGGTGGCGAAGTCCTCGGCGAGTGCGGTGGCGGATTTTTCCATGTGGCGAAGAAGGCGGATCAGTTTCCTGCGGTGGGCGATTGGGTCGGCGTGCGACGGCGTGAGGGCGAGGCGAGGGCGGATATTCACGTGGTGTTGCCTCGGCGGACGAAATTTTCCCGCAGGGCCTCGGGCTCGGAAGAGATCGAGCAGATCGTTGCCGCGAACATCGATACGGTATTTTTGGTGAGCGGGCTTGACCAGAATTTTAATCCGAAGCGCATCCAGCGGTTTCTCGTGGCAGCGAAGGAAAGTGGGGCGGAGGCAGTGGTGGTGTTGAATAAATCCGATGTGTGCACGGATGCGGAAACGGTGCGGCGCGAGATCGAGGTGCTCGTCCCCGGGGTCCCGGTGTTGATCACGAGCACGGCGACGCGGAAAGGGCTGAAGGCTCTAGCGGCGACGTATGCGCAGCCGGGGCGGACGTTGGCGTTCATCGGTTCTTCGGGGGTGGGGAAATCGAGTCTGATCAATTCGCTGGTGCGTGATCCCGAGGCGATGCCGACGGCAGAGGTGCGCGAAAAAGACAGCAAGGGCCGCCATACGACGACGCGGCGTGAACTCGTGCAGACGCCGACGGGGGCGCTGGTGATCGACACACCGGGCATGCGCGAGCTGCAACTCTGGGGCATCGAGGACGGCGTAGAGAGTGCGTTTGCGGATATCGCGGAGTTGGCGGCGAAGTGCCGCTTTGGAAACTGTGGTCATGGCAACGAGCCGGGGTGTGCGGTGCGGTCGGCGTTGGCCGGCGGCGGCCTGACGTCGGAGCGGTTCGCCAGCTACCAAAAGTTAAAAACCGAGAAACTCGCGAGCGTGCCGGCCCTGCGAAAACCGAGTGCGCTGGCCAGTAAGCCCGGTTGGAAAACGAAGAGCGAGGGTAAGACGCCGTTTCGCCACCGGCAGCACGTCGAAGAGTAAAGTCGAGCGGGTTCGAGAAGGAACTCGTGTTGGCGGGATCGGGCGAGTCACTCTCTGGGTATGCCCCACGACCCCAATGCTCATTTAGATCAGATGTTGCTCGACTTGATCGACCATAGCCCGATCGGAGCCGTGCCGGCGACGCCGAGCTACATGGATACACTACGGCGGCTGATTGCGGCGCACCAAGTCTATGCGAGCGCGGATCACAAAGGTGGCTATGTGACGGCGCGGTCGCTGGCGGCTCGGCCGGTGTTTCACGCAAACAATCTCGAGGCGTTTCTGTCCGGGAAAATCGAGGCGACTGCGCTGGAGTCCAACGCGAGTATTTACAGCCGCTACGTCGGTTCGCTGCCCGCGGCGCAGCAGGCCCGCGCGGAAGGAATGAGGATTTTGGTCGCGGGGAAGCCGGCGCATCATCGGGCAAAGCACGTCGGCGATCAGAAGATCTTGGCGCACGATCCGATTCACTCGCTCTTCCTGGTACCGGGAACCGGACCGCATCCCGGTGTGCCGGGGAACTATCTTTACGGTTCGACCCTGCAGCTGCGGGTGGATGACGGAAGCGCATGGTCGGTGCATATCCACGACAGCGATGACGGGATGGCGTTTTGCGATGTAGGCTCGGTGGCGGCGGCGTTTGAGAAATTGCAGGAAGTCTTGGCCAGCGCGCCGTTCAACATGAACGAACTCTCGGCTCTGGGATTTTCATTCAAGTAAGGCGCGGGTGGTGCGGCGGTCCGGCGGTGGAACCGGCCAGTGGTCGGTCGGGCGGGTGATTTTGGGGTTCACGCGGGGCGGCGTGCGAATCAACCTCGCGCCACCATGCTGCTCCGCGCCGACGATCTCGCTTCGCACCTCAACGATCCGGCGTGGGTCATTTTCGACTGTCGGCACGATCTCGTGGACCACGAGAAAGGCGAGCGACTCTATCGCGAGGGCCACGTGCCCGGGGCGCATTTCGCGGCAGTCGAAACCGCGATGTCCGGAGCAAAGACGGGGAAAAACGGCCGCCATCCATTACCTGAGCCGGCGGCGGTCGCGGAGTTTTTTGCGCGGCACGGCGTGACCCGAGAGTCGAGGCTGGTCGCTTACGATGACGCCGGCGGGCTCTACGCGGCTCGGCTTTGGTGGTTGGCGCGCTGGATCGGTTTTGCGCGGGTGGTTTTGCTCGATGGCGGCTGGCCGAAGTGGATCGGCGAGGGCCGGCCGGTGTCGCGGGAAGTGCCCCGCGCGACGTCGACCGCCGTAGAGAATGTGAGCGCGGTACCGGCGCAGGTGTGGAGCGCGGCGGACGTGCAGCGGCTGTTGGCGGACGCTACCTGCGCGTTGATCGATGCGAGGGCCGGCGAGCGTTATCGGGGTGAAATCGAACCGATGGACCCGGTAGCCGGGCATATTCCGGGTGCGTTGAACCGCTTTTATAAGGGGAATCTGAACGCGGACCTGACCTTTCGCCCGGCAGAGGAGATCCGGCGCGAGTTTGAGGGGCTCGTCGGCGGTCGGGCGCCAGAGCGGGTGGGCCACCAATGCGGCTCCGGCATCACGGCGTGCGCGAATATCTTCGCGATGGAGTATGCCGGGCTGGCCGGCTCGAAACTCTACGCCGGGTCCTGGAGCGAGTGGGTGGCGGATCCGTCGAGGCCGGTAGCCAAGGGCGCGGCCTGAGTCGCGTCGGCTGCGGCCGGGTAGCGAACGTGCTTGGCGACGATGGCCGCGATTTCGATGTAAACCGAGGGAGCACCGGAGAGCGCGACCGCGTCGATGGCGGCGTTGAGATCCTTGATGTGCTTGCTTTCAGAGGCGGCGGAATCTGGGCCGATTTTGCAGGCGAAGTCCCAAAAGTCGCCGTCGACGGGCACGGGCTTGGAGCGTTCGCGTTTCACGTATTTACGCACGTCGTGCTTAATGGCTTCAATAACTCGGGCCGGCGCGTGACCGGGTGCGGTGAACAGAAAGATCTTTTTCATGGGCAGAGGGTGATGCAATCGAAGCGGGCCCCGCTTGCAGAGACAAATGTGGTCGTGAACTTTTGGGGTGAGGGCCCATTTTGGCCGTTGTCGCCCCGCGCAAAAACAGAAGTGTGAGACGGGTTGATGGATTCCCGCGCAGACTACGTGCCGCCTCCGATCGCGTGCGAAACGCTCGCGACGGCTGTCGCCCGCTTTGACGGGACGTGGTTGAGCCGTGCGCCGGTGGCGGAGGATGACATCGGTGGGCCTGATGGTGTGGACCCTGACGTGCGGGAGTTATGGCAACGGCGAGGTCGGCCGACGGCCGAGTTGCACGCGGGGGTGGCGCGGCTAGATCGGGGCAGGGTGTTTGGCGACGGGATCGTGGTGACGCCGGACGGGCAAAGCGTGGTGCGGGATGTGTCGTTGAATTTTGGGCGCGCGGAAGAGGGGCACTGGCTGGTCGGAGATGGGAAAATGCGGGCGCCGGAATGGGTGCCCGGGGTGACGACGGTCGTGGCGAGCGCGCTGGGCGAAGGGTATTGCCACTGGTTACTCGACGAGTTGCCGCGGTTGCTTTCGTTGCCACGGGAGGCCCGGGGTTCGACGTTGATCGCCCATGCGGAGTTGGAATGTAGCCGGACGGCTTTGGCACTTTTGGGTTGGAGCGGCGCGGTGCTGGAGCCAAAGCGCAGGGCCCACCGGCAGTGCGAACAGTTGCTGGTGCCGCTGTTGCCGGGTTGGACCGGAAGGGCGACGCGACGGCAACTTGAGTTGGTGGTTGAATTCGCGGCACGGCTGCCGGCCGTAGAGCCGCGGCTGAAGGGGGAACGGCTTTTTATTTCGAGAGCCGCGGCGCGGCGGCGGCGGGTGAGCAACGAGCCCGAGGTGATTGCGGCCTTGGCGCCGATGGGATTTGAGGCGGTGCGATCGGAGGAGCTGAGTTGGGCGGAGCAGGTGGCCTGCTTTCGGCGGGCGAAGGTGATCGTGGCTCCGCATGGGGCGGGTTTGGCCAATCTGGCCTTTTGTGCGCCGGGCACCCGGGTGGTTGAAGGGTTTAACCGGAGTCATGTGAACGACTGCTTTTGGCAAATCGCTGCGCTGCGGAGACTCGAATATCGGGCGGTGGTGGCCGTCGGCACCGAGCCGTTGGCCTGTGATCCGAAGGCAAATCGGTTGGATTTCGCCCTCGATGTGCCCCGGCTTTTGGCGGTCGTGCGCTGAAAACGAGCTGGTATTTTGGCGAGGCGGGATTCGAATGGAGGGCGCTCCACTATGAAAAAATTTCCTTCGCTTCCCGGAATGAACTTAAAGCGCGGGTTGATGCTGATCGCCCTGTCCGTCATCGGACTGCGGGCAGCGGCGCCCGTCGATCCTTTGCTTGGCCGTTGGGCGCTTTCGCTGCCCGGCGACCGGGCCGGTTGGCTGGAAGTCCGGCGTGACGCCGGATGGTTTGACGGCTCGATCCTCTGGGGTGGCGGCAGCGTGGTGCCGCTGTCGAGCGTCGCGATCGTGGACGGGGCGTTGACGGTGACCCGCGTGCGTGAGGTGCCGCGCAAAGATCCGGCCGGAAAAGTGGTGCGCACGCAGCAGGCGACTGAGACGATCTCAGGCCGGTTGGAGGGCGACGTGCTCAAGCTGACGCGAACGGCGTTCAATGCGGCGGGCACCAAGATCGAGCGCGAGGAGTTCACCGGAAAACGCATCCCGGCGCTACCGTCCGCGCCCGATTTAGCGAAGGTGAAATTCGGTGCGTCGGTCGAGTTGTTCAATGGCCGTGATCTCACGGGTTGGCGGCTGATCGAGGCAAAATCCGAGAACGGCTGGTCGGCGGTGAATGGGGAGTTGGTAAATCGGCCGGCGCCAAAAGTGGAGGGACAGCCGGTGCGTCGATTTGGAAATCTGCGCACGGAGCGCGAATTCGAGGACTTTAATCTCACGCTCGAAGTTAACGTACCGGAAAAGAACAACAGCGGCATTTATCTGCGCGGAATCTACGAGATCCAGGTCTTCGATTCTTTCGGGAAGGCGCTCGATTCGCACCACATGGGCGCCCTCTACAGTCGGATCACGCCAAGCGCGGCCGCGGAGAAGCCTGCGTCGCAGTGGCAGACCTTGGACATCACGTTGGTCGATCGTCATCTCACGGTGGTGCTCAACGGCACGACGATCATCACCAATCAGCCGATCAAAGGCTGCACCGGCGGGGCCCTGTGGTCGGACGAGTTTCGTCCCGGACCGATCTTTCTGCAGGGAGACCATGGCTCGATTTCGTATCGTAAGCTGGTGCTCAGGCCCGTCGTCAAATGAGCGCCAAGGCCTGGCTAGTTTTATTGGGAGCGGCCCTGATGGGTTGCGGGGTGGTCGGGTTGAGCGCGGCCGCGCCGGCGGCGACGGCGAGCTACGCGACCATTGATGAAGCGATCGCGAAGGGCGGCGTGGAGGACGTGAAGAAATTTATCGAGAGCAACCCCAAGATCCTTCAAGGGGAAGGGGGCACGAAGCTCGCTCCGCTGCATCAGGCGATTTTGCGGCGCAAGACGGCCATCGCCCTTTTTCTGATCGAGCGCGGGGCGGACATTAACGCGCCCGATAACGCGGCGCGAACGCCGTTGCATCTCGCGGTGGAACGTAACGACCGGGCGGTGCTGGTCGCACTGCTTGACGGTAAAGCTGAGCTGGTGCGCCGCGACCGGATTGGCTGGACGCCCTTGCACCACGCCGCAGCGAAGAATCAGGTGGAGTTGGCGCGGATTATCTTGGATCGGGGCGCACCGCCCAATGCGTTGAGCGAGCTGGGTGGCACCCCGTTGCACGAGGCGGCGGCGGGTGGCGGCGTGGAGATGGTGAAGCTCTTACTCGAGCGCGGCACGGATCCGAAGGTGCGGTCAAAGCCCGGTGTGACGGCGCTGGATTTGGCGAAGGAGTATAAGAACGCCGACGTGGTTGCACTGCTGGAGACCGTGCGTTGAGTTCCTGAACCGGGGCGCAAAAAAAGAGCCGCCTGCGGGGCGGCTCCTGCTAAAACTGACCTGAGCCAGTCGGCTCAGTTGGTGATGTCGAAGGTCGTGCTCTTACCGCGGATAGACAGGTAGGCTTTATACCAGTCTTTTTGGGCGTCGCTCCCGGAGTAAGCCTTAAGCGCGGCTTCGTCGGCAAATTCCATGACGATCGCATGGGTCGCGGTGCCTTGAACCTTGATGGCCTTCACCCAGGTGCGGGTCATGCCCTTGAACTTGGCCGGCATGGCGGTGACACCGTCGAGGGCGGCTTTGATCTGCTCAGGCTTGGCGTCCTCTTTCCATGAAACAGTGACGACGTGGATGACCGACTTCGGCGCAGTTTGAGCCGAGGCGTTGACGGTGCCGAGCGCAAGGAGGCCGGCGGTGACGAGGGCGAGCAGGATTTTGTTCATTTGGGATGAAGCGGAGACGTTGATGTTTGCACGGATGCCAAACGCGGCACCCAGCTCAAAGATTGGTCGCACTGATTGCGGCGCTGTCAATTTTTGTGTGGCTGGAAACAGCCGAGATTTTTCGGGCCGCGGGTAAGTGGGCGGCTTGGCGCATGAGTTCGGTCTTGCCGATCCGAAGGCGTTGGGCGAGCGCGTTGAGACGCACCACCTCGGTTTGGCTCACGGTGGTGACGCGATCCGTGCCGTCGCGATCCACCCATTTCACGTGATGGTGTTTTTGGCGGGAAACCTTTACGAGCTCGCGGAGAAAGTCTTGGTCGACGACGGGAAGTTCCATGACCGGTGAATTGGTCGGGTTGCCCTCCGAGGTCAACGGGACGTTTTTCTCAATAGAACTGGGGAATAAAAATCTCTTCGGGCACCGGCACCCGGAGGTAGTCGGGGGAGTGGACGCGTTTTGGCAGAACGATCCGGGGATGCTTGATCTCCCGGTAGTTTACTTGGGAGAGAAGATGCCGGATGCAATTGAGGCGCGCCTTCTTTTTGTCCACGGCGGGGATGACCCACCACGGCGCCTCAGGAATGTGGGTGCGCCGGAGCATGATTTCTTTGGCCTTGGTGTAGAGTTCCCAGCGCTTGCGGGATTCGAGATCCATGGGGCTGAGTTTCCACTGTTTGAGGGGATCGTTGATCCGGGCGCGGAAGCGAAACTCCTGTTCCTCGTCCGAAATAGAGAACCAATATTTCACCACTTGGATGCCGGAACGGATCAGCATTTTTTCGAATTCGGGCACCGTGCGGAAAAACTCCTCGTATTCGGGATCGCTGCAAAAGCCCATCACCCGCTCGACCCCGGCTCGGTTATACCAACTGCGGTCGAAGAGCACGATCTCGCCGGCCGCCGGCAAGTGGGCGATGTAGCGTTGGAAATACCATTGGGTCTTTTCGCGGTCGGTGGGCGCAGGCAGGGCGGCCACGCGGCAAACTCGGGGATTCAGGTGCTGGGTGATCCGCTTGATGATGCCGCCCTTGCCTGCGGCATCCCGGCCTTCGCAGACGATGACCATCCGGTGCCCGGTCTGAACCACCCAGTCCTGCAGCGATACAAGCTGCGTCTGGAGGCGGTAGAGTTCCTTGAAGTAGAAGTCGCGCTGGGCACGTTCGGTCGCGGTGCCCGCAGCGGACGAGGCATTGCGGGCGGCCTTCGGGTCCCAGTCGGCGCGCTCCATCTCCACCTCTTCGTCGAGGTCGTCGATGATCTCATGCCGGATTCGTCGATAGAGCAGGTCCCGCTGTGATGATGACTGCGATGGCTGAGGCTTCGGCGATGACCGACGGCGGACCTTCGTGGAAGACGGCGACTTTTGTTTTGGGCGGATAGAGGGCATTTGAAACAGAGAAGAGTGAGGGAAAGGGAGCGATTCGTTACACGCAAGCGGGTCGGGAACAGGCGGAGAATTGTAACGATTCCGACACCCCGAGGCCGGGTTAAGTTTCCGGGACGAAAAAATTTCTCTTTGCTCCGTGAAAGGGTTTTTGCGCCGATGGACGGCAACATGTCCCGTATCGCCCATGCTTTCTCCCGTGCCGGTGAACAAAACCGCGCCGCCTTCGTTGCTTACTTGTGCGCGGGAGACCCAAGTTTCGACATCTCATTGGAGGCCTGCCGGGCCTTGATCAAAAGCGGCATCGACGTGTTGGAGCTGGGGGTGCCGTTTTCGGACCCGTTGGCGGATGGACTTACGAACCAACTGGCGGCGCAGCGGGCGTTGGAAGGCGGCATGACGGCGGCGAAAGTCTTCGAGTTTGTGCGGCGCATCCGTGAGTTTAGCGAGGTGCCGGTTGTATTTTACACCTATTACAATCTCGTGTTTTCGAATGGGATCGATGGCTACGTGAAAGCGGCGAAAGCGGCCGGGGCTGACGGCATGTTGGTGCTCGATTTGCCGCCCGAGGAGGGCGCGGAATTCGCTGCGGCCGCCGCCCAACACGGAGTGGATACGGTGTGCATCGTGGCTCCTACGACCCCGGCGGCGCGAATCGAAAAAATCACGGCGGCAACCACCGGTTTTATTTACTATGTGTCACGCGAAGGCGTGACCGGGGTGCGCTCGGATGTGGCCGGCGGGATTGCGGAGGCGGTGGCCCGCATTCGGATCCATACACGCTTGCCGATCGCCGTGGGTTTCGGGATCGGCAGCCGCGCCCAAGTGGCCCAAGTGGCGGCGCTTGCCGACGGGGTGGTCGTGGGCAGCGCCTTGGTGAATGTGATCAAGGATAACTTGGCGACACCCGCGCGGATCGCGGCCATGATGGAGGAAAAGGCGGTCGATTTGGTCGCCGGGACTCGTCGCTAAGCTCACGCGCCCAAACTGGATAAAAAAGTGGGGCGGGATTTAAATTTTCCCTGCGGGTGCGGGTCGGTGCGCTGGCGGTCTAGTAGGAAGATCCTCACGATTGACGCTGACCGGCGGCAGCTTCGGGTCACGCCGGCGAATTTTACGAACTTTCAGGGCGAGCTCTACTTACTCGAGTAGGCGTCGACCGATGAAGACGGTCAGCTGTGGCGGCCAACCCGGTGATGATCGAGAGCGGAGTGGCGTTGAGGCTGACGATCAGCGGCGGAGTGGCGGTGTTGCCCGAAGATGGGTCTTGGCTCGGGCGGTTGAGCGTCGCGGCCGATCGTTCGCTCGATGCGGTCAAGGGCGGCGGACGCAATCGAGTGATGACTCGCGCCGAAATGGCCGAAGTGTTTAAGAAGCAGCGAACGGGAACGGCCCGAGCGGGTTTGCGAGACCTGATCCTTCGGCTCGCCCGGCACCTGAAAGAGTATTGAGCTCATGGCATGAAATCTACGATTCACGTTCTCACCGGCTGCACGGCGGTAGGTAAGACGGAGTGGGCGCTGCGCTGGGCGGAGTCCCACGGGGCAGAGATAGTTTCATGCGACTCGCTTTTGTTTTACCGGGGCATGGACATCGGCACGGCGAAACCCAGCGCCGACGAGTTGGCCAGGGTGCCGCATCACCTGATCGACATCTGCGGGGTGTCCGAGGCGATGGATGTGGCCCGCTACATCGGATTGGCGCGGGAGGCGGTGAAGCAGATCGAGGCGCGGGGTCGGGCGGTGTTGGTGACGGGTGGAAGCGGATTTTACCTGAAATCGTTTTTGGCGCCGGTGGCCGACGATGTGACGGTGCCGGCAGAACTGCGCGCGGAGGTAGAAGCCCGCAGGGCAAAGCTTGGGCTTGCGGCGCTGGTGGGCGAGTTGCGCGAACTGAATGCGAATGATTTGGGTTCGCTGGATTTCGATAATCCGCGCCGGGTAACGAGGGCGTTGGAGCGGTGCTTGGCGACGGGGCGAACGCTGAAGCAGTTGAAGGCGGAGTTCTCGGCGAAGCCGGGCGCGTTTGCCGATTGGCCCGTCGAATTGCTGGAACTTACCCGCCCGGCCGACGAGCTGGCCCAACGAATTGAGGCCCGGGTAAGAGCCATGATCCGAGCCGGGCTGGTCGACGAAGTGCGTCGTCTACGAGCCGCTGGTCTTGAGCAAAATCCCAGCGCGGCGCGCGCGATCGGCTACCGGGAAGTTTTGGCGTTGTTCGATGGACGGATCGCGGAACGCGACTTGGTTGATGAGATCGTCAAGAATACGAAAGGCTTGGTTCGGAAGCAACGGACGTGGTTCCGGACTCAAGTTCCTCCGCATCGGGCCGTTTCGGTGGTCGACGCTGGGGCCGATTTTCCGGGCATCAATACTTCTGGATAACCTTTTTTGCTTCGGCAGAGATGATCGCCGCCGGCGCCAGTAGATCAGGGCGACGCAGCAGGCACCCGTGAAAATCGCGCCGCAAGTCGCGGGCGCGGAAACGGGCGCGATTTGGAGATCATTTGACTGCCACGCGGTTTGATTGGCCAAGTCATAATTTCCGATATAATTAACCGCTTGCGGGAAATAATTGTAAGCTTCGTTCGGTGATAAACGAATTTAAGACTACACCGCAAAGCGCGATACCTTTCGCCCCTGCCGCTTCGCATAACTCAGGCAAGCTCTCAACCCTCCCGGGTGCTACTCACCGGCGCCCGGTGAATGGTGGGAGACCACATCACGAAGCTTGGCTCGTGATGAAGAAAGGCGTCGGGCGATTCGATTGGGCGAAAGAGCGACAGCTCCTTGGTTGTCTCGATCAGGTGTTCCACGGCGTAGTCGTGAACGGTCGTGCCTGCCGGTTCGGGTGACCATGTGCGGAAGTGCCTAGGGGTTACGAGCGGGCCTTTCAATTCTTCGGCAAGCAACCGACGGAGGGGATGACCCAGTTTTTGGGCGTGCCAAGAACTGCGCCGCGCATCGGCGATGATGGTGACGTCTGGCCGGCCGAGTGCGTGAGCCAGCAACGCCAGACTGCCGTATGCAAAGGCGGGACGGGGCGCCAGATTCTGCCAAGTGCGAATGGCCATCGCGGAAGTCCGGATGCCGAGCGTCGAACCGGGGCCTTCGCAAAACACAAAGCCACGAATACGGTCCAAATTGACCCCGAGTTTTTCAATGCAGCGAAAGATGGCGACCCCCGCTTCGGCCTCCTGCGTGGACCAACGGGAAACGCCGTCGGCTGCAAAAACCCCCACTTGGACGTTGCGAGAAGCGGCATCGATTAGCAGCAGAGGCGCGTGATCCCGGCGCAAGTTTGAGAGGCAAAGCATACCCCATACAAATGATTCGAGACCTTGCCCTGCAAGCGCTCAGCACGGCGGAATCCGGCATTGACCGTAATGGGCTGCTTCGTAGGTTGCCCGATTCATTTAGCGAAATTACCTCTAAGAATCTCACTGTGAACATCCAACTCAATAACGTCTCCGAAACGCGCAAAAGTATCGTCGTCACCTTGGACAGAAGCGAGGTCGACGCCGAACATCAGGCAACGGTGGTCGAATTTTCGAAGTTTGCGCAGTTGCCGGGCTTTCGGCCGGGCAAGGCGCCGGCGTCGATGATCTTAAAGCGTTACGCCAAGGAGATCGCGGGTGAATTTAAGCAGAAGATCGTGTCTAAAGCCTATAAGAGCGCGCTCGATCAGGAAAAATTGGAAGTGTTGAACGTCGTAAACCTTGAGGAGGGGACGATTGAAGCAGGGCTGTCTGCGGCGGTGACGTTGACCGTCGATGTCAGTCCAGAGTTTACTTTGCCCGACTACGTCGGCTTGCCGACCGAAATCGCGCCGACTGAGGCGACCGATTCTGAAGTCGAGGCGGTGATCGAGGGGCTTCGCGGTGAACGCGCCGACTTCAAGGTGGCGGATCGCGCCGCGCAAAAGACCGATTACGTGAAGTTGTCCTACGAGGGCACGCTTGATGGAAAGCCGGTGGCCGAGATTATCCCAGAAAAACAGATCTACGGTAAAGTCCCGCAGACTTGGGAAGAAGTTGAGGGCACCAACGAAGGGGTGCTGCCGGGCTTGGGGAAGGAGTTGGCCGGACTAAGAACTGGCGATAAAAAAACGGTGACGATCACATTTCCGTCAGACTTCGCACCGGCTCCTGCGCTGGCGGGAAAAGCGGCGAGTTATGCGATCGAGGTTTTGGAAATCCGGGAGCGCATGTTGCCCGAATTGGACGAGGAGTTTTTCAAGTCCCAACAGGTCGACAGTCTCGACGCGCTCAAAGCCAGCGTTCGAAACAATTTGAAGTTGCGCAAAGACTACGAGAATCAGTCGGCGCAGCGTCGCCAAGTGACCGAGGCGATTGCGGGCAAGATCGAGTTTCCTATTCCTCAAAGCTTGATCGAGTCCGAGACCCAGAGCGTTCTGCGTCAGTTTATTGAGGAAAACATGCGCCGCGGCGTGCCGCAGGATCAGTTCGAGAAGGACAAAAAGGAATTGTTTGCCGGTGCCCAAAAAGCAGCTGCCCAGCGGGTCAAAGTTCAACTCATCCTCGCCAAGATTGCCGTTGCGGAGAAAATCACGGTGAGCGAGCGCGACATCGACAATTTTATCTACCGGGAGGCCAGTCGCACCAGTCAAAAACCCGATAAGCTCGTGAAGGATTTGACGAAGGACCGTGATCAACTTCGCGCCATTCAGCAGAACATCATTTTCGACAAGGCGGTTGATTTCTTGGTCTCGAAAGCTAGCGTCTCAACGACTCCGCCAAAGATTTGAGCGAATCCAAAATACCGTGAGCTATTACCTGCCGAATCCCACCATTTATGACAGTAACGGCCGCGAGACTCGGGCCATGGACGTCTACTCGCGACTGCTGAAGGACAGAATTATTTTCATCGGCACGCCCATTGATGACCAGGTCGCCAACTTGGTTATCGCCCAGATGCTGTATCTCCAAATGGAGGACGCAAAAAAAGACGTTCATGTTTATATCAACTCTCCGGGCGGCAGCGTGACCGCCGGCATGGCGATTTACGACACGATGAATTTCATGCAATTCGACGTCGTTACCTATTGCATCGGCATGGTTGCGAGTATGAGCACGGTGCTGCTCGCCGCGGGGACCAAGGGGAAGCGGTTCGCGCTGCCGAACAGCCGGGTTATGATTCACCAACCCAGCGGTGGCGCGGGCGGACAAACGGCGGACATCGCCATCGCGGCCCGAGAAATCATCCGTTGGCGCGAGACCCTCAACGGGGTTTTGGCGAAGCACACGGGCAAGCCTGTAGCCGATGTGGAAGCGAACTCCGATCGCGATTACTACATGGCGGCGGACGAGGCCAAAGCTTACGGGATCGTCGATCACGTGATCGCTTCGACCCGCGAAGCTCAAAAGATCGTGGTGCCGAGCGCGGCTTGATTTAAGGGCAAGCAGGACGGGAGCGCGCGAGGAACAGCTGAAGCGAACTCCGCACTGGACTCAGATGTTGGCCTGAGCAACGTGCTCCTCATGGCCAAATCGTCACGCGTCACCTTATGCTCGTTCTGCGGAAAATCGCAGGCCGAGGTTAAAAAGATTATCGCGGGGCCCGGCGTCTATATTTGCGACTCGTGCGTCAACGTCTGCAAGACGATCATCGACCGCGAGATCAAGCCCGCGTCCACAGCGGACGCGAAACCGATGATTCGCTTAATTAAGCCCGCGGAAATTCGGCGGACGCTTGATGATTTTGTGATCGGGCAAGATCACGCGAAGAAGGTGCTCTCAGTCGCGGTTTACAACCACTACAAGCGACTGCGGTTCGACTCCGGCCAGTCACCACGGGAATCGATCGCGCTTTCGCCGGAGTTCACCGAGGTGGAGGTGGAAAAGAGCAATATCTTGCTCTCCGGTCCGACTGGCTCCGGCAAAACTCTGCTCGCGCGAACCTTGGCGCGGATTTTGGATGTGCCCTTTGCGATCTCCGATGCGACGACACTGACCGAAGCGGGCTACGTGGGGGAGGACGTTGAGAACGTGGTGCTGCGATTGTTGCAGGCCGCCAACTACGACGTTAAACGGGCCGAGTGCGGGATTATTTACATCGACGAGATCGACAAGATTCGGCGCACGACGGAAAACGTTTCGATTACCCGGGATGTTTCGGGCGAAGGGGTGCAGCAGGCCTTGTTGAAGATCCTCGAAGGGACGGTTTGCAACGTCCCTCCGCAGGGAGGGCGGAAGCATCCGAATCAGGAGTATATTCAGGTCAATACGGCCAATATCCTCTTTATTTGCGGCGGTGCCTTCGTGGGACTCGATCAGATTATCAAGAAGCGACTGGGTTCCAGTTCGCTTGGGTTTCACGTCAACGTGGCCGACCACGAACTCACCCCGGACGAGATGATGAAAAAAATCGCGCCGGAGGATTTGGTGCGCTTCGGGATGATCCCCGAATTCATCGGCCGCCTGCCCGTCGTGTCAGTTTTAGATCAACTGTCCGTCGCGGATTTAGAGAAGATTCTGTTGAAGACCAAGAACGCGACGGTGAAGCAGTACGCGAAACTCTTTGCGATGGACGGGGTGCGCCTGCGCTTCACTTCGGATGCGGTCAAAGCCATCGCGCAAAAGGCGATTGAGCTGAAGACCGGAGCCCGAGCGCTGCGGTCGATCATGGAGAACATCATGCTGGAAGTGATGTACGAGCTGCCCCAGCGAGACGATGTGACGGAGGTCATCATCGATGCGACCGTGGTCGCCGGGCGTCGTAAACCCACGCTCAGACGCGCGGCGAAAAGTGAGCCGACGGAGAACGCGGCGTGAGGCTCAGCATCCTGGCGCCGTTCTGAAGCTTACCAGTGGGCGTAATCGCCTTGTTCGAGCCCCTTGGCGAATTCTACGAAGAGCTGCACGCAACGCTCCACATCTTCGAGATCCACGATTTCGCTTGGGGTGTGCATATAGCGCAGCGGAATGCTGACCAAGCCGGTGGCGATACCTCCTCGGCCCATTTGAATTGCGCGGGCGTCAGTGCCCGTCGGTCGCGGGTCAGCTTCAATCTGGTAGGGGATTTTTAGTTTCTTTGCGGCGGCGACCAAGCGGGCGAAAATCTTGGGATTGATATTTGCGCCGCGGCAAATGATCGGGCCGCCGCCGAGTTTGGTCTCGCCGTATTTGCGATTGTCGCAATCGGGGTGGTCGGTGGCGTGGCCGACGTCGACGGCGAGCGCGATGTGCGGGTTCACCGCGTAAGCGGCAGTGGTGGCTCCGCGGACGCCGATTTCTTCCTGGGCGGTCGCGACGCTGACGACCTTGGCTAAAATTTTCTTCTTCGCTTTCGCCAGCCGGATGAGGGTTTCCCCTACGACGTAAGCGCCGACTTTATTGTCGAAGGCGCGAGCGGTGCCGATGCTACCGTGGATCAGTTCAAGCTCATGGTCGTAAGTCGCGGCGTCTCCGATTGCGATGCGTTCAAGGGCCTCTTTTTTAGACCGGGCCCCGATATCGATCCAGATTTCGTGGATCTCCGGGACTTTCTTGCGATCCCCTTCATTCATGAGGTGAATCGCACGTTTGCCGGTGACGCCTTTGACGGGGCCGGTGGCCGTTTGAATGATGACCCGGCGTCCTGAAATCACGGTGCGATCGTGGCCGCCGATGGTGTCGAAATAGATAAAACCGTCTTTGTTGACGTAAGTGATGATGAGTCCGAGTTCGTCCATGTGGCCCGCAAGCATCAGCACCGGATCGCCATTTGGATTTAGAGTAGCGATGCGGTTGCCCAACGCGTCGTTCGTATAGGTGTCGGCGGCAGGTTTTACGTAGCGGTCAAAGACCGCCTGCGCCTCTCCCTCGTAACCGGAGGGTGATCGAGCGTGCAGAAGATCGGCGAGAAAAGCGGGGACTTGGTAGTTCGACATAAGATTTAATCTCGCACCGTGGGGCCGGGGAGCAAAGCGTTTTTCTTTCATGATTATCTATCCAGCGATCGACATCCGAGGCGGACGGGCCGTGCGGTTACTGCAAGGGCGGGCTGATCAGGAGACGGTGTATGCCGAGCAGCCGGCCGGGGTGGCGGCGGAGTTCAAGGCCGCTGGGAGCGCGTGGGTTCACGTGGTCGATTTGGACGGGGCGTTCTCGGGCGAACCGCAAAACCTGGCGGCGGTTCAAGGAATCGTCGCGACCGGTTTGAAGGTAGAACTCGGTGGCGGGATGCGTTCGCGCGAGACCGTGGAGCGGGTATTGGGTTTTGGTGTTAGCCGTGTGGTGATTGGCACCCGGGCGGCGGAGAGCGAGCGTTTCGTCGGCGAGTTGGTGCAACAGTTCGGCGCGAAGATCGCGGTGGGCATCGACGCGAAGGACGGGAAAGTTGCGGTGAAGGGTTGGGTCGATACGACGGGCACCGGGGCTCTGGAAATGGCGAAGCGGATGAACGGGCTCGGCGTGCGCACGATCATTTACACGGATATCGGCACCGATGGAATGTTGACTGGGCCGAATTTCGCGGCGCAAGAAGCGATGTTGAATACCGGAAATTTTAACGTGATCGCGAGTGGGGGCGTAAGCCGGCGGGAGGATGTGGTAAAACTGGCGGAGCTTTCGCGCCGATACGCAAACTTGGACGGGGTGATCGTCGGCAAGGCGCTTTACGAGAAACGCGTTGAATTGCCGGATCTGCTGGAAATCGCCCGCTAGCAGCGCGGCGGAACTGAACCGATCGTTCGCAGCAGGGAAACGCCAGCGGGTCGGAAAATAAAGTCGTGGCCAATCGCCCCGGTAGCTCTGCCAAGGCGGGCTACAATCCGGGTAGCGCAGTAGCCAAGCGGATCGAGAATCGCGTGAACACCTTCGGCGTCCACAGCGCAATGTGATGCGACGATGACGATGGGGCGACTGGCCGCTAGGGAGGCGCGGGCGCCGGGGCCGGCTTTGTGCGCGTGTCCTTCGATATCAACCTTGACGAGATCGGGCGCTCGAATCTCGCCAGCCATGACAAGGTCATTGAGTCGAAGCAGTCGAACGGTGACTGGCGCGCAATCGTCGTTTCGGGTCTGACCCTCGCAGGGAAGATGAGTGGTTGTGCTTTCGAGGTCTCCGTAGGTGTAAAATTCGGCGGTTCCGGGCGCATCGGAACCCCGGCGGCGATGGATTTCATCCAGCTGAGGTTGTTCATCCTAAAAACAGCAGTTGAACCATGGATAGACCCGAATGGACCCGGATACCAAACAGATGGAGCAGCGAACGACTCACCCCTGAGGTGAAGCCGGTTCCCCGTCTTTATCCGGGTTAATTCGGGCGCATCCGTGGTTAATAATTTTGGACGGTTGGGCTGCTGCAGCTTCACGGTTTATGCGTCGGTGCCGTTCCAAGCGAGCCCAGCTGACGGGATTCGCTTCGAAGGAGACGACCTGTTCAGTCGGTCTGGTGCGACGGGCGAGGCCCACGCGATAGGGGCCGTATTGGGCGCCCAAATTCCAGCGTCACCAACCGGTGATGTTTACCCGCCCCATGAGTTAACGTTGCAGCTCGTCTTCAAAAACTCGCCGCGCCAGCAGCAGGACCAAGGGTAGAGCATCCAACGGGCGCGGGCCGCAATGCCTGCTTTTACTCTACGGGCAGGTCGCACAGGCGCGGCTTCTACTGAGGAAACGGTCTATGAGCCGGACCGCAGTCGGCTCAAGAAGGAGAAATGCTCCCAGCGAGTTCTTCGAGCGGGTACGTCACGATCTCAGCCAGAGTGGGATGATACCAGGGGGCGCGTAATAAATCGAAGACTGTGGCTTTCATCGCTAATGGACCACTAAACGCGTGAATGAGTTCACCGGCATCTTTGCCGACGATTTCCGCGCCGAGAATCCGACCGCGTTTCGGTTCGGCAATCACCTTCACGTAGCCATAGTTGGCCTCCATCAGGATAGATTTTCCGTGATCGTTGAACGGATAGCTCGCGACCAGATAAGGGGTCCCGGCCTCATCGAGCTCGCGTTCGAGCCGCCCGATGGTCGCCAGTTGTGGATCGGTGAAAACGACGTTCAGGAGCAACGACCAATCAACCGGTTTCAATGCCTTGACCTTCGCCGCATGACGGGCGGCAAGCTCGCCTTGTAAAATCGCGGTGTGCACAATCTCGTGGGGGCCCGAGCAATCGCCGGCCGCGTAGATGTGGGGAGCGCTGGTCTGTTGCCAGCGGTTGATGTCGATTTGGCCATCAGCCCGGCTGGTGACGCCGGCGGCGGCGAGATTGAGCGGTGCGGTGTTGGGCTCGCGGCCCAGCGCGTTAAAGAGAAAGGCCGCCCGACGGGTCAGGATTTTTCCGTCGTGGAGGAAGGTTGCGGCCACGCCTCTTGCATCAGGGCGAAGTGACTGAATTTGGGTGCCGGCGAACAGCTCGACGCCCTCATCGACGAGTGCTTGTTGCACCACTTTGGCTGCGGCTTCGGAGTGGTCCCGGAGAATGTGCGCGCTGCGCTGAATCAGGACAACGCGGGTACCGATGCGGTTGAGAAACTGGGTGAGTTCGCAAGCGACGATACCACCTCCGAGGACGATCACGCTTGGAGGAATGAAATCGAGATCGAGCACGTCGTCGCTGGTCCAAAATTTGATCTCTGCCAGCCCGGGCACGGCGGGCAGGCTGATTTTGGAACCGGTCCCAATCAAAAAGTGCCGAGCTCGAAGCGCGCGACCGTTGCTCAGCGCGAGCGTATGAGGATCGGTGAAGCGGGCGTGCGCGCGGATCAGATCAAACTTACCGGAATTGAGCGCCGCCTGACGATAGGACGCAAACTCATCGATAATCCGTTTCTTGCGGGCGTGGATCGCCTTCATGTCGGCCCGGGCCGATGGGATCTTCAGACCAAAG
Source organism: Opitutia bacterium (assembly GCA_002737275.1). Lineage (GTDB taxonomy): Bacteria > Verrucomicrobiota > Verrucomicrobiia > Opitutales > Opitutaceae > Tous-C4FEB. The sequence goes on along the minus strand of NSIG01000026.1, from coordinate 20,487 downwards.
CTCTTGGCCTTTTGGGCAAGGTGTAGCACCTCGGCCATATAGAGCAGCGTCTTCGAGGGCATACAGCCCTTGAGAATACAAAGACCGCCCAAGTCTTCGGCGCCGTCCACGATTGCAGTCTTCAGGCCCGAATCCGCGGCAACCCGGGCGGCGTTGAAGCCGGCGCTGCCGCCGCCGATGGCCACAAAATCATAGTCAAACTTCATCGGTTTACAGTTCAGAGTCGTAGGCTAAAAATCATAGCGTGGATCCTCGGTAAGACGAACGAGGCGTCGAGCAGAAATTGAAAATGACGGAGTGAGTAGAGGTCGTATTCAAGTTTTCAAAGGGGGCCTCCACCTCGGCTCCATCGGGGTAATTGACCTGCGCCCAGCCGGTCTCACGCCGCGACTGCGGCTGAGATCATCGCCGCTTTTTCGGCCGAAACCAGCGACGCGACCATGAGCAACGCAAAGTCGAGCGAGGTGCCAGCTCCCCGGCCGGTCAGCAACCGGCCGTCGGCGACGGTGCGATAATCCGAAAGAATCGCCGGCAACTCGGCGGCGACGGAAAAATGAGCCGTGTAACGCCGCCCGGCGAGGAGGCCGGCGTCGTGCAACACGGCCGGCGCGGCGCAGATCGCGGCGAGCCAGCGGCTGGCCGCGTGCTGGGCGAGGACGAGCGCGCGGATTCGCGGGTCGGCGCGCAGCAAGGCGACGCCCGGCCCGCCGGGCAGAAAGATGCAGTCGAAGTCACGGCCCGCGATCTTCGAAAGTGTGGTGTCGGCGTGAAGGGTGAGGGCGCTACGGCCCGTGACTTGAAGGCGCGCGCCCAGCGCGGCGGTAATGACTTCCACGCCGGCGCGGCGGAGCAAATCGATGGGGGTGACGGCTTCGATTTCTTCAAAACCCTAGGCGAGGATTGCAAGGACAGTGGGCATGAGAGAAGATTGGCGGTCATGGACGGCGTTGCCCACGGTAAATTTTTTGCAGGAAAGCGATTGGTGATTTTCGGTTGTGGCTATGTGGGCGCGGGGGTGGCGAAACAGGCGGTCGCGAAAGGGTTGGAAGTGACCGCGCTGACCCGAAACCAAGCGAAGGCAGACGCGCTTAAGGCCGACGGCGTGGCGCAGGTGATCGTCGCCGATCTCACCCGGCATGACTGGCACGGGCGCATTGCGGGCGGAGCGGACTTTGTTTTGAATTGCGTGAGCTCGGGCGGCGGGGGAATTGAGGATTATCGACGGAACTACCTTGAAGGCATGAACAGCGTGGTGACGTGGCTCCGGGGCACCCGGGCGGTGAGCCCCGTGGTTTATACCAGCAGCACTTCGGTCTATCCGCAGGACGGCGGGGTGCGGGTCGACGAGTCGGCGACGACGGGCGGAACCGAGCGGGCCGAGGTGCTGTTGGCGACTGAGCGCACGCTGCTGGCGGCGGAAGACGCTGCGGTGACGCGAGTCGTGCTGCGGCTCGCGGGGATTTACGGGCCGGGGCGCCATCACCTGCTGGAGCAGGTAAAATCCGGCGAAGCGGCGGGACGGGCGGAGTCGCATCTCAATCTGGCTTACCGGGACGATATTGCGGCGGCAGTGTGGGCGGCTTGGCGGGCGCCGGCGGGCGCGAGGGTTTACAATGTCGCCGACGACGGGGCGGCGACCAAGGGCGAGGCGGTGGCGTGGTTGGCGGCACGGCTCGGCGTGGGCTTGCCTCATTTTACCGGGGTGCCGGCAGGCGGACGCAGGGCGGTTACACCGGATCGAATTATCGCCAATGACCGTCTTAAGGCCGAGCTGGGCTGGCGGCCCGGTTGCCCGACGTTTCGGGACGGCTACGAAAAAATCTTGTCACTTTAGGCGCAGGGCCGTCTCTCGACAGTTCACGTTCGAAACCTTCCACCCTTAATTTTTTCCCACCATGGCCGGCGTAGGCAAACTCCTCAAACAAGCTCAGAAAATGCAGCGCTCGATCGAGTCGCTCCAAACCCAGTTGGCGGCGAAGGAAATCGACGTCGCGGCCGGCGGCGGTGCGGTGAAGATCAAGGTCAACGGCGCGGGCCAGTTTACCTCGCTCGCGCTCGATCCGGAATTTTTGAAGGAAGATGCGAAGCTCGTGAGCGACACCGTGCTCGCCGCCGTGCAGGACGCCGCCAAGCAGGCGAAAGACTTCAACGATGCCGAAATGCAAAAGGTGACGTCCGCGTTTCAAATGCCGGGCATGATGTGAGGACTTTCGATTTTGGATTCTCGAATTTCGGTGCCCGAGAAAGTCAGCGGGGTCGGGAAGCTCCGAAGTCGAGATTCGAGCATCAAGATCGCGCATCCCTATGACGCCTGCGTTTGAGCGGTTGCAAAGGCAGCTGAAACAATTGCCCGGACTCGGTTACCGTTCGGCGGAACGCATCGCTTTGCATTTGCTCGTCGAAAAGCCGGCGCAACTCCCGGCCCTCGTCGAGGCCCTTGAAGCGGCGGCCGCCGGCGTGCGCCGCTGCGAACGCTGCGGGAATATTGCCGAAGGTGAACTCTGCGCGATCTGCGCGGATGAACGGCGTGACCGGGCGGTGGTGTGCGTGGTCGAGCATGTGCCCGACCTCGTGGCGCTAGAGCGGAGCGGAGCGTATCGTGGCTCCTACCATGTGTTGCATGGAAAGCTGTCGCCGATTCAAGGCATCGGACCTGAGCAGCTGAACCTGGCTTCGCTCCGAGCCCGGGTGGATGCGGGCGAGGTGACGGAGTTGATTTTGGCGCTGTCCAACGATGTCGAAGGTGAGGCCACCTGTCATTATCTCACCGAGCAATTACCGCCGGAGCGAGGGGTCAAGGTCACGCGTATCGGCTTCGGTTTGCCGAGCGGCGGCGGGGTGCTTTACGCCGACTCGGTGACGTTGAAGAGCGCGTTAGACGGTCGGCGAAATTATTCGTGATTGCGGAGGGGAATTTTTCCGCTTCGATGCCGGGGTTCGATGCGGGCGTAGTATACCGGTATTATGTGTGCTTCCCAAGCATGAGAAGCGGGTTCGATTCCCGCCGCCCGCACCAATCCCAAAACAAAATAAAAAGATGAAGACCTCAAAAAGACTGTTCGTAATCATTGCGCTGCTGGGTGCCGGCTTCGCATTTGCTGCTGATACCAAACCGGCCGCTCCCGCGGGCAAGAAAGCCGGTTGCTGCGTTAAAGCTGAAGGCGCCGGCGCCGCTTGCAGCCATGGGTGCTGCGTCGAGGCCGCAAAAGTCGGCAAAAACTGCGAGAAGTGCAAGGGCACCAATGTCGCAGAGGCTAAGAAGTAAGCGACTGCGAGCTTCGAATTAGTTTCAAACCGCGCCCGACCGGGCGCGGTTTTTTTGTGGGCGAGCGGTTGGCTGCGCTCGCAGGGGTGCGGGGCTTGTGCGGGGGCGGGGCGGAGACCCTGCCTTATTTTTTTGCGGGGCGGTCGTCGGTGTGGCGGCTTGACGGGCGCGGAGGGCGGCGGCGAAGGCGATAACGAGGGCGAGGACGAGGGATGAAAGAGACGGAGCAAACATGGGTCGCGTGGTCACCGCGCACCAATGGGCGGAGCCTCGGGCGGGACCGGTGCGCCCAATTTTCCGACCGGCGACGTGAAGAGGTAACGCCATACGGCTTCGTGCAGGAAATTGCCGGTGGCGTCTTTGGCCGATGCAGGGCCGGGCGTGATGGAGCTGTGCGCGCGTTTGACGTCGCCGTTGACGTCGAAGCGGGTAGTGAGGCGGCGCGAGTGGCCGTAGGGCGGGGTGGTAGAATCGACGTCCACTATCGGACCGAAGCGGTTGAGACCTAGCATGAGCCACGAGCGCGGGTAATGATTGCCGGGCCAGCCGTCGTCGAGGACGTGGGTAAAACCAAAAATCCGCTGGGGCGGCGTGGCCGAGAGAAAACCCTGCCAGCTTTCGTGTTGGTCACGCGGGCCGCAGAAAGCGACGACGCGGGCGACGCGTTGGTGGACGGCAAAACGCGTGGCGCTGGTCGCGCCGTGGGAGGCACCGGACATGATAACTTTTTCCCAGAGCAGGTCGTCACCGGCGGCGTTGATGAATTGCTCCCAGCGGCCAGCGGGGTGAGTTTTCACGAGGTGCTGGACGAATTGGAGCGCGCGTTCCTTCATGCCGTCGGGCCTGGGGATCGCGCAGAGCGGGCTGAAATCCTCGCCGGTGGTGGCCTCGAGGCGCAGCTTCCCGAGGGTCGTGCCGTCGTCGCGGGCGGCGGTGGGGATCAGGCCGAACCATTTGTTGGCGTAGTGGACTTGGATCGCGTGCAGGCCGTAGTCGCCGAGACGGTCAAAGAGCGGGGCTTTGTAATCCATGAGCCAGATCACGAGTTGGCCGCGCGGGGTGACGCGGGTGTCGACGACGGCGTGCTGGAGGTCCTGCGGTTTGCCGGCTTTGTCAGCGAAGACGAAACCGATTTGAGGATGTTCGCGGGCGCGCGGGTCGATTTCGTGGGCGCGGGCGGTGAGGTGGAAACGTTGCGGCGCGGGGTCGGCCGCGCGCGCGATGAGCATCAGGGCGAGGAGGCCGGCGAGGTGGCGCATAGGAACGGACGAGGACCGCGACGGGGGCGTCGCGGCTTCAGGTTTTTAGGCGAGCAGTTGGGCGATGGCGGTGTGGAGCTGGGTCTCGGTATCAGGATCGCAGAAGGCGACTTCGACTTCATAGCCGCCGTTGGGGAACTCAGCGCGGGTGGGAATATACCAAGGGCCTCCGTCGCCATACGCGGCGACCGCGACGGGGCGGCCGGGACGGAGGGATTGGGCGTGGAGTTGATACTCAAGGAATGACTCGGCGGGCAGGTGCAGGAGGGCGATGTCGTCGAGATGCAGCGCGCTGAGGAGAAACGGGACGCGTTGCGCGCACCGCTCCAACAGCGCGAGGCGAAAGGCGGGGACGATGCGGCGAACCGGGAGCGCGGTGGCATCGGCGAGTTGGCGGCGCAGTGCGACCGGGTCGAGGTCGGGGTGGGGCCGGGCGTGCACAGGGGCGGTGCGCCATGAGACGTTTTTCAACGGCACCGGACGAAGCGTGGCGTCGGCGGCGACGATGCCACGGTAGATGCGCTCGGTGAGGCGGACGCGGGTGGCGGGCGAGCCGTCGTTGTATTTACCCGGGGCGATGTTGCCCGCGCAGCCGGTGAAATAGAGGTGCGTGCATCCAGGCTCCTCGCGCTGGCGCTGCTTGCGGGCGAGGCCGACAAAATCGGCGGTCACCCGGCCGTCGCCGTAAAAGCTCATCGGGTGCGTCGCGTAGTAGTGGAGAGCGGCGATTTTCTCGGTGCGGTCGTAGAACGCGACGGTGCGCAGGAGCGGGTCGATCGGGCCCTCGGGCAACGCGAGCAGTTCGGGGTCCACGCACTTGCTGCCGCGCATTTTACCGACGCGGCCCTGGGCATCGCGGGCCATGCGGCGATTGGAGGCGACTTGGGCGATGAGCGCCGTGCCGCTTGCGACGTGCGTGACTGGGCGGGCGCGGGGCAAGGCGGCGGTGACGGCGGCGCGGGCGGCGACGAGGCAACGTTGAAAAAAAGCGGGATCAAACGTGGGCGGCAGATCGGGCTGCGTTGCGACGAGGGCCGCGGTGGCTGCACAGACGAACAAGGCGTTATGCTGGTGGACGCAGTGCAGGGCGACGCGGTCGGGCGTGGTGCCGGCCGCCTCGGCGAGCGCGGTACGCCACGCGAGGTGGGAGGCGTTGAGAATGCCGGTCCAATCGACCGCGCAGAGCACGATGGGCGCACCCGCGCCGAGGAGCACGAGGCCGATGGCTTCGAGGGAATCATCGACGGCTTCGACAGGCTTGATCCAGCCACCGCAGAGCGAGTGGCCGACGGGCGGCGTGACGTCGAAGCGAAATGGGGCGAGGCGGAGTTGGCCGGTAGCGCTGGCGGCGCTCGCGGCCTGAAGCAACGAAGGCGAAAGTGTGGCGGCGGCGGTGACGGCAGCGGTGTGGCGGAGAAAGTGGCGGCGGCTGAGCAGGGTCATTTTTTGAAGGGGCTAAAGTTCAACGGGGCGGAAAGAAAGGTGAGAGGAATCTCAACTGATGAGCAAGAGGCGGGCCGGGTCGCCGGGGTGGGTGGCGGGGGCGCGGTGGACGCAGGGTGGGACGGGGTTGCCGGGGTAGTCGGTGGCGATGCGCCAGAGCTTGAAGTGGCCGAACGAGTAAGGCTGGGCGCCGGGGGCCGGGGCGTAGTGGAGGTCGTAGCAGTGCTCGTTAAGGAAGGTTTTAAAATCGGCGTCGTCGGGGCCGCCGTAAAGTTGGAGGAGTTCGGGGCGGAGGGCGGGATCATCGACCTTGCGGCGGGCGTCGGCGGGACGCAGGCCCTCGCTGGGCGGGCCGGAGTAAGTGCAGAGCCAAGTGTAGGCCTCGATGGGGGCGCTGTCGGCGTGGTAGGAAAAAACGTCGGTCTGGATCGGGCCGGGTTCTTCGTCGCGCGGGTAGCCGTGGATGCAGTTGAGGACGGGATCGAGGTCGTGGTCGCGGAGGAGGCGCAGATCGGCGAGCATGTGATCGGCGGCGACGCGGCCGGATGGGCTCAGCGGCAGGGCGGCCAGTACGGCCTCATCGAGCGTGGTAATCGGTTCGCCGTGGCCGTCGCCGAGAAGGCGCACGACCTCGGCATAGTCACCGGGGAGAGAGCGCGCCCAGCAGAGCGCGTTGACGCCGTGGGTGAGAGGCGTGTTGGCGAGTTCGTGAAAACTACCGACGTGCTTGGTGCAGACGGAGTCGGTGGTTGGGGGAGCGGAGGGCATGCAGTCGGTAAAGCGTTGGCCGGTGTGAAATCGGAGGCGAGTCTGTTGAACGCCCGACGCTCGAAAACCGAGGTTGCCCGCGAAAGACGCGAATCGACGCGAAAGGCGGTAAAGAGAATCGTACCCACGGAACACACGGAAAACACGGAAGCTTGAGGTGAATGCGGGGTGGGGTCACCCCGCCTACAATCGGATGGGGCGGACGGAGACCTCGGAAGTCGCGTGCGGGCTCGCTCCCACTGGGGAGGGAGAAAGAGGAAAGATTAAGAGGAAAGAGAACGATTCTTAGGGACGTTCTTGGAGGCGGATGCGGCGGTATTCCATTTGGCCGCGGTCGCCTTCGAGGCCGATGGGGCCGGTCGCGGGGACTTTTTGCGCGGCCTCGAGGATCTCGCCGTTGCAGGTGCTCACGGCGACGCCGTCGGTGACGGTGATCACGATCTCGTTCCAATCGCGCGCGCGGTAGCGCTGGAGTTTCGAATAGGGGCCGGCGAGGAGGTAGTCGCGACATTGGAGCTGAGGGCCGCGCACGTAGATGCCGCTGTCGGCATTGGGCGTAGCCCGGAACTCGAGTTTCAACACGAAGTTTTTGGAGAACTCACGAGTGGTCCAGAGCTGTTGCACGCGGCGGCCGCCGGGAGGAGTCATGACGACGAGGCGACCGTGCTTGGCGACGAAGCGGACATCGGGGCTGGCGGTGAGACCGTCGAAGGCGACGGGGTCCTTTACGATCGGCCAGTGGGGCGCGGCGATATCGGCGGCCTGGATGCGGCGGACGGTGGCAAGGTCGCCGTCGGTCGAGGGGCGGTAGCCCCAGCCGCTGAGATCGCGGCCGTTGAAGAGACTCACAAAGCCGGGCTCGGGCGTGAAGGAGTCGGGCTCGCGTTCGGTGAAGCCGAGCGTGGCGAAGACGGGCCGGAGGGCGGCGGCGAATTTCGTGTAGCCGGCGGCGTTGGGGTGAAGCAGATCGGGAAACTCGGTGGGCTGGGCGTCGTTTTGCGCGTCGGCGAACAGTTTCCAGGTATCGAGAAAGGTGACCTGCGGTTGGTCGAGCGTGGCTTCGAGGAAGAGCTGATTGACGCGGCGGATGAGGAAGGCAGGACGCTGCTTGGTGGCGGAGCTGGGCATGACGGCGCAGAGCACGACCGGGAGCGCGGGGTCGTGGGCGTGGAGCGCGGCGAGGATGAGGCGGAGGTTGGCGGCGACGGTCCACGGCGTGGCTTTTTCCTCGAGGTCGTTGGTGCCGATGAGGAGGACGACGGCGGACGGGTTGAGCGAGAGCACGTCTTCGCGGAGACGAAGGAGGACGCCGCGGGTGGTGTCGCCGCTGATGCCGCGGTTGGCGACTTTCACGCCGGGGAAGGAAGTCGCGAGAGACTCCTTCCAGCCCTGCGTAATGGAGTCGCCGAGGAAGACGACGGCGCGCTGGTCTTGGGCGATCTGGTCGGCCCACGTGGTACGACGCTCGGTCCAGAGTTTTTGAAACCAAGGATAGCGGCGGATTGGGCCGGCGCCGGGAAGGCCGTCATCGGAGGCGGGCAGGGCGAAGCGGGAGGTAGCGGCGGGCGACGGGTTGGCCGGAGGCGTGGGCGCGGGGGGCGGAGTAGCGCAGCCGGCGAAGGTGAGGGTGAGCAGGGCGAGGAGCGGGGTGGGACGCATGGGGATGGGAGAAGAGAGGAGGGGAGGAAGAGTAAGAGAAAGAGGAAAGAGAAAGATTTCCGGAAGGGGGCCCACGAAATATGCGAAAAGACGCTAACGGGCGGAGTCGCGAGCGAGCTCGTTCCCACAAAGGGGAGGCGGAAAAGAGGAAACGGGAACGAGGTTCAGAGGGAGGCCCACAGAACACACGGAATACACGGAAAGGGAAAACGGAGAGGGTGCGTGTTAAACACGCGAAGGACGCGAAAGGACGGAGTTGCGAGCGAGCTCACTGTAACATGAGAGCGGGGAGAAAGTGGAAAGAGAAAGAGTCGTGGGGGTGGGCAGGAAAAAGCCCGGGCGGTGAGGCCCGGGCTGAGGAGGATATAAAGGGGCGCGGTTAGGGATAACGCGCCCCACCTCTTTAGCGGACCACGCGGGCGCCGCCGCCACCGATGGTCTTCTCGACTTCTTTGCGGGTGGCCATCGACGTGTCGCCGGGGGTCGTCGAAGCGAGGGCGCCGTGGGCGGCGCCGTATTCGACGGCTTTCTGGGCGTCGTTGAACTCGAGGAACCCGAACTGCAGGCCGGACGCGAACGAATCGCCGCCGCCGACGCGGTCGAGGATCTCGAGCTTCGGGTATTTCTTGCTCTCGTGGAATTTGCCGTCGTGCCAGAGGATCGCGGACCAGTCGTTGCTGGTGGCGGTGTGGACGTGGCGCAGCGTGGTGGCGGCGACCTTGAAGTTCGGGAAATCTCGCACGGCGGTCTCGATCATGGCCTTGAAGGCGTCGGTCTCGATGTGCTTGAGGTCTTCGGCGCCCTTGACGGCGAAACCGAGCGAAGCGGTGAAGTCCTCCTCGTTGCCGATCATGATATCGACGTATTTGGCGATCTCTCGGTTGACCTCTTGGGCCTTCTTGAGGCCGCCGATGGTCTTCCAGAGCGAGGGACGGTAGTTGAGGTCGTACGAGACGATGGTGCCGTATTTATTGGCGGCCTTGACGGCCTCGACGGTAACCTCGGCGGTCGACGCGGAGAGCGCGGCGTAGATGCCGCCGGTGTGGAACCAGCGGACGCCGAGTTTGCCGAAAATGTGATCCCAATCGATGTCGCCGACTTTGATCTGCGAGGCGGCGGTGTTGCCGCGGTCGGGATTGCCGACGGCGCCGCGAATGCCGAAGCCGCGCTCGGTGAAGTTGAGGCCGTTGCGGACGGTGCGGCCGATGCCATCGTCCTCGCGCCACTTAATGAACTGCGTGTCGACGCCGCCCTGCATGATGAAGTCTGCGACGAGGTGGCCGACCTCGTTGTCAACGAACGCGGTGACGACGGCGGTTTTGAGCCCGAAGCATTTGCGGAGACCGCGGGAGGTGTTGTATTCGCCGCCGCCTTCCCAGACTTGGAAATTGCGGGCGGTGCGGATGCGGCCCTCGCCGGGATCGAGGCGAAGCATGACTTCGCCAAGGGAGATTTGGTCAAAGGCGCAGGAGGAGGCGGGCTTAATTTGGAGGCTCATGGTGGAGTTGGAAGGTTTTATCTGGAACTCAGGAAATCAGGAACGGAGGTCGGATAGAGCCCACGGAACACACGGAATACACGGAAGAAAATTGAAGATTGGTTTCCGTGTATTCCGTGTATTCCGTGTGTTTCGTGGGCAAAGTGGTTTAGATCGTAACGGTTTTGAAGGAGGTGACGTCCCAGGTCGGTTGTTTCGCTTCGGCGGCGATTTCGTGGAAGGCGGCGACCTCGGCGGTGCTGAAGAGCAGGCCGCCGGCGGCGGCGACGTGCTTCGCCCAAGTGGCTTCGAGTTGGCCGGGCAACATGCATTTCTCGTTACCGTGCCCGAGGACATCGGCGATGACGGCCTTCACGTTGTCCGATTGATTGCGGCCCTTGGCGAAGGCGCCGCCGCTGATTGCGTCGGGGTGAATGACCTGGAAGAAGAAGCAGCACGTGCCCTTGTCGCCCTCTGCCTCGGCCCAGCGGTTGCGGAGAGTCGGAAGCGAACCGCCGATGAAGCCGCCGACGATTTCGTTGATCAGCGAGAGACCGTAGCCCTTGTGCGCGCCGAACGGCAGGAGCGAGACGGCGAGATTGGCGTCGGTGGTGGGATTGCCTTCTTTGTCCACGGCGGCGAGGGGCGGGAGGGGTTTACCTTCGCGTTTCAGTTGTTGGACGCGGCCCATGGCGACGACCGACGTGGCCCAATCGATGACGATGGGATAGCCGATGGCGTCGGTGGTGGGGAAGCCCCACGAGTGCGGATTGGTGCCGAGGGTGGCGAACTTACCGCCGAAAGGGACGACCTCCGCGAGCGCGGCGGTGCAGTTCGTGTAGGCGATGTAGCCCTTCTTCGCGGCGTCCATCACGTAGCCGCCGCCCCAAAGGTAGTGGAAGGCGTTGTCGACGGAGACGGTGCCGACGCCGTATTGGTCGGCGAGGCGGATGGCTTCGTCCATGGCGCGGAAGGCGGTGGACTGGCCGAGTTTTTTATTGGCGTTCCAGATCTTGGCCGCGGGGAAGCGGGACGTTTTTTCCTCGATCTGGGCGCCGGGGACGCAGCCCTTTGAGCCGGAGCCGAGGAAGTGGTCCAGGTGGAGAGCCTTGAGGCCGTTGTGGGTGCGGATGCCGTGGCGGGAAGCCTCGGCGCAGAAACGCGCGCCTTCGGCGGACTCGTCGGCATGGAAGCCGCGGTGCTGATAGGCGGCTTGGACGAGGGCGTTGTGCTGGGTCTCGGGGACGACGTGGAAAAGTTCAGGCATGGGATTCGGGTGAGTTGAGATTTGAGGGAGGGAGGTAGGAGCGCGCTTGCGCGCGATGAAACGCCTGCAAGCAGGCGCCTGCAAATGAGACGTCAGACCACCTTCTTGACGGCGACTTCGGGGTTGATCTGGGCGAGGGGTTTTTCGCCGTGCATCGCGAGGATGAGATTCTTCACGGCGGCGGTGGCTTGGCGGACGACGCTCTCGTACGTGCGCGAGCCGACGTGGGGGGTGACGACGACGTTGGGCAACTTGAGCAAGGGGTGATCGGGGGTTGGCGGCTCTTCGTCGAGGACGTCGGTGCCGTAGCCGCCGACTTGGCCGGACTTGAGGGCTTCGACCATGTCGGCCGTATGGACGATCTCGCCGCGGGCGCAGTTTAAAATGAGCACACCTTTTTTCATCTTCGGGAAAGACTTCGCGCTGATCATGTCGCGGGTCTCCGGCGTGAGATTGGTGTGGAGCGAAATGTAGTCGGAGGCGGCGTAAATCTCGTCGAGCGAGGCGGCGCGTTTGACGTTATGGGCGGCGGCGAATTTCTCGTCCCAGTAAACATCGAACGCGATCACGTTCATGCCAAACGCGCGGGCGCGGATGGCGACCTCTTTGCCGATGCGGCCGAGGCCGACGATGCCGATGGTTTTCTCGAGCAGCTCGTGGCCGGTCTTGCGTTTCCAACCGTTGGCGCGGGTGGAGTCGGTGTGGAAAAGTAGGTTCTTCTCGAGGGCGAGCAGCAGGAGCAACGTGTGCTCGGCGACGGTGGTGTGGTTGACGCCGGGGGTGAAGAGGAGCGGGAGGCCGAACTCGGTGCAGGACTTCACATCGATCTTGTCGACGCCGATGCCGTATTTGCTGATGACTTTGAGTTTCGGGAGGGCTTTTTCCAGGACCTTGCGGGTGATGAGGTCGTCGCCGCAAATGTAACCATCGACGTCGCCGACGAGGGCGAGCGTATCGGCTTCGTTGAGGGGGCCGCGGGCGCGGATGATTTCCCAACCGGTGTCGGCGAGAAGTTGGTGGTGTTCGCCCGGAGTGTCTTGGAACGAAGTGGTTGTGAGGAGGATTTTGGTCATAGCAACGAGAGGAACAGCGAGATTTGCACAGCAGTCCGCGGGAAGTGAAGCGAAAGTTTGGTCAAACCGAGGGACGCGGGCGCAGCCGCAAGTTGAACGGGGCACGATTTGCCGGGCGCTGAGCGGGCCGTGCCGGCCGGCGACGAGCGGAACGATGACGTAATTAAAACCGCTGATTTGGATCAGCTACCCTCTATCGAGCACGGGTGGCCGCATACTTAGCCAAAATCGGAGGCGTGCCATTTTACCCACCGAAGATTTGAGCTATGAACCGAGTGCCCTTGTGGCGGATTGTGTGGAGGAAACTCCAGCGAGCGCGAAGCCCTGTGACGTCTTGGGCTTCATGCGCCGGTCGACGCAGAAATTGCACTTTGAAGGCACGGCGGGGGCTCTGATGCCGGCACGCGCAATTGCGCCCTTCGCCGGAGCCATCGCCCGGCGGGAGCGTGGGAGGCGGATCAGGACGGCGCGGCGACGGCGATGAAGGCGGCGAGGGCGGGATCGGGCGCGGGATTGGTGCGCCAGCCGACCACTAGGCGACTTTCGGGGGCGGGGCCGGTGAGCGGGCGGAAGAGAACTTCCGCCGGCAGGTGTTTGGCCTCGCTCGGGCACATGAAGGTCGCGCCCACGCCAGCGCGGACGAGGCCGACGCCGTTGGCGCGGGGCCAGACTTCCTCGGCGATCCGCGGGGTCACGCCGGACGCTGCAAACGCCGCGAGCACGCGGTCGTAAAACCCGGGATTGTGCGTGCGGGGGAAAAGGACGAACTGGGTCGTCGCGAGGTCGATCAGGCGGAGTTCGCGGCGGCGGGCGAGGGGATGGTCGGCCGGGAGCAGCACGCCGTTTTTCTCCTGCAGCAAGACGTGCGTGCGCAGGCCGGGAGTGGGCGCGTCGGGGTGGAAAAAACCGCAGGCGAGATCGCCGGACTGCAACGCGGTGAGTTGGGCCGAGGTGGGAGATTCGTTGAGCTCGAGCCGGATGCCGGGGTGACGGCGGTGAAATTCGCGGATGATCGGCGGCAGGACCGTGGCCATGGCCAAGCCGGTAAAGGCAACGCGCACATGGCCGACCTCGCCGTCGGCGAGGGCCTTTAGGTCGGAGGGCAGGGCGGCAAGGCCGCGCAGGAGGGGTTCGATGCGATTGAGGAGGAGACGTCCGGCGGGGGTGAGCTCGGCGCCGCGGCGGGTGCGGTTGAGGAGGTCGGCACCGAGCGCGGCCTCAAGTTGCGCGAGGGCACGGCTCAGCGCGGGCTGGGCGACCGCGAGAGTCTCGGCGGCTTTTCGAAAGTGCAGCTGGCGGGCCAGCTCGCGGAAATAGACGAGGTGGCGGAGTTCGAAGGGGTATTGGTAGTCGCGGGGCATGGAGGGGAGCGGGAATGGGGATGGATATGGTGGGGGCGAGATGCGTTAACCGCGAATGGACGCGAATGAGGAGGGGGATTTCGGAGGGTTACCACGAAAGACACGAAAGACGCGAAAAGGGGATCGAAGATCAGGGATCGAGGTTGGGGGCTTGGCGGGCCGGGGCCCAATTGCAGTGGCGGTTAGAAGCCGTGATGGGCTTGGATTAGTTGATACTTTTTAGGCATCACGGAAGGCTAAATTAGTATTTCTCGGCATGGCAATTCTGCGCTATAGTGGGGAGGCAGTCGGGTGCGGGGTTTCGAGTTCCAGAGTTGTCAGAACCTCGGGGATGTTCGATGACTCGAAACCTGGAAGCCGAAGAAACCGAAACATCGTCCCCGTCCATCTCCCCTCCTTTTTTCTATGCCTAAATCTCTTTTTGAAAAAGTTTGGGACGCTCACAGCGTCCGCCAACTGGCCAACGGTCAGACGCAGCTGCTCATTGGCACGCACCTTATTCACGAGGTGACGAGCCCGCAGGCGTTTGGCATGTTGCGCGATCTCGGGCTGCCGGTGGCGTTTCCGCACCGCACGTTTGCCACGGTCGACCACATCGTGCCGACCGATCAGTTGGTTGAGCCTTACTCCGACCCGTTGGCGCAGGCCATGATGGACGAACTGCGGAAAAACTGCGCGCAGTTTGGGATCACGTTTTTCGACCGGGCGAGCGGCAAGCAAGGCATCGTCCACATCGTGGGGCCGGAGCAGGGCATCACCCAGCCGGGCACGACGATCGCTTGCGGTGATTCGCATACGAGCACGCACGGCGCATTCGGCGCGATCGCGTTTGGCATCGGCACCAGCCAGGTGCGCGATGTGCTGGCGACGCAGACGATGGCCCTCAGCGCGCTCAAGGTGCGCCGCATCGAGGTCAACGGGAAGCTGCGGGCGGGCGTGTATGCGAAGGATGTTATCTTGCACATCATCCGCACGCTCGGGGTGAATGGCGGCACGGGCTACGCCTACGAATACGCGGGCTCGACCTTCGACAGCTTCTCGATGGAGGAGCGCATGACGGTGTGCAATATGTCGATCGAGGGCGGCGCTCGGGCCGGCTACGTAAATCCCGACGAGACGACGTTCGCCTACCTCAAGGGCCGGCCCTACTCGCCGCAAGGCGCGGCGTGGGATGCGGCGGTGGCGACTTGGAAGTCTTTCGCCTCTGATCCGGGCGCGACCTACGACGACGTCGTGAAGATCGACGCGGCGACGATCGCCCCGACCGTGACCTGGGGCATCAACCCCGGCCAAGGCATCGCGATCAACGAGAACATTCCGAGCGTTGAGACGGCCACCTCGGACGATGATCGGGCGGGGATCATCGAGGCGCTGGCCTACATGAAGCTGCCGCCGGGGAAACCGATCAAGGGCACGGCGATCCACGTCGCGTTCCTCGGCTCCTGCACCAATGGCCGGCTCTCGGATTTCCAAGAGGTCGCCAAATACATCAAGGGCCGCAAGGTCGCACCCGGCATCAAGGCCATCGCGGTGCCCGGCTCGCAGATCGTCGCGCTCCAGTGCGAAAAGCTCGGGCTCGACAAGATCCTCGCCGAGGCGGGCTTCGAGTGGCGCGCGGCCGGTTGCTCGATGTGTCTCGCGATGAATCCGGACAAACTTATCGGCGACCAGCTCTGTGCGTCGTCGTCGAACCGCAATTTCAAGGGCCGCCAGGGCTCGACCACGGGGCGCACGATCTTGATGAGCCCGGTGATGGTCGCGGCGGCCGCGGTCACTGGTCACATCGCGGATGCCCGCGAGGTCTTTTCGGTCTCGAACAACTAATGGTTACGTAGCGAGCAGTGGGTAGCGATTAGCGAGCATCACGCCGGTCGCCGCCCACTTTCTACCCGCTACCCACTACTCACTACCCGCTACTACCAATCTCATGGCTCTCGCAAAAATCACCTCCTTCACCGGCCGCGCCGTCGCGGTGCCCGGCAACGATATCGATACCGACCGCATCATCCCGGCGCGCTTCATGAAGTGCGTGACCTTCGACGGATTGGGCGAGTTTCTTTTTAACGACGTGCGCAAGCAGCTCGACGGCACGCTCAAGCCGCACCCGTTGAATGAGCCCCGTTTCAATGGCGCGACGATTTTGCTTTCTGGCGCCAATTTCGGGTGCGGCTCGTCGCGTGAACACGCGCCGCAGGCGATCCAGAAATACGGCTTCCGGGCGGTGATCGCCGAGGGCTACGCGGAGATTTTCTTCGGCAATTCCATCACACTCGGGATTCCGTGCGTGACGGCGACCCGCGAGGACATCGCCAAGATTGCGGCGGCGGTCGAAGCCGATCCCACCCTCGAGGTCACGATCGACGTGACGAAGCAGGAAGTGCGTTTTGGCGGGCAGACCGTCAAAGGCGCGATTCGGGAATCGGCGCGCGACGCGCTGGTCAACGGACGCTGGGACGCGATCGGGGAGCTGATTGACGGCCTGCCGGCGGCGCGCGCCACGGCGACCAAGCTGCCTTATCTGGCGGCGGGAGGAGTTGAGGATTTGTGAGAAGGTGGTGCCCGTTGTCCTCAACGGGCTTTTTTGTTGAGCAGCGGAAGAAGCCAAGCCCGATGGGGACATCGGGCTCCACCTCGGTCTCGGGCCGTCCCGCTCCTGCCGAAAGCCCGGATTTGACGGGAAACGAAAAACTGAACTTCATCACTTTTTCTGAACCTTTGCCGGACTCCGGCGTCTCCTGTTGCACACACCTTTATGTTTTTAGCCTCCATTGATGCGGCCCGAATCGTCAAAGAAGCCGGTTTGCTGATCTATCCGCTTGGCCTATGCTCGCTGATCGCGACTTTCATCATTGTAGAACGCCTCTTCGCCCTGCGCACGCCGGCGGTTATCCCGGAGGACTTGGCGGAGTCGGTGATCGAGGGTCGCGCTTCGACGGGAGACAAACGCTCGGCCCTTGGCCGGATTCTGAATTTTGCCTCGCGGCATGCCGGTGATGCCGAGGCCGTGAAAGCCTACGCGCGGCTTGAGGTGATCAAGATGGAGCGCGGGGTGAGCTACCTCGATACGATCTACGCGGCGGCGCCGCTGATCGGGCTGATCGGCACGGTTACGGGCTTGCTCGGGGCGTTTTCCGTGGTGGATCCGCAGACGAAGATGCCCGATCCCGTGCAGTTCACCGAGAGCGTGGGCTACGCGCTGTCAGCGACGATTCTCGGGCTTTGCATCGCGCTGCCGGCGTTGATCGGGAGCGGGCATCTGCAACGCGTGATCAGCAAACATGCGGCGCAGTTGGATGTGTTGCTGGAGCGGGTGCTGGCCAAGCAAGGCTCGGCCGAACAACCGACGACCAAGCAGCCATGAGTCTGTTGCAACGGCGGCCGCGGCCGCGCCCGGAATTGCCGCTCGTGCCGTTGATCGACGTGCTCGTGATGCTCGTGCTCTTCGCCTACGTGACGATGCAGGCGCGCTCGGGTGCGGTGCTCAACCTGACGCTGCCGAAGGTGGACACAGCGGGTAAGAACGATTTCCAGGGCAAGGTCACGGTCGCGATCGACAAGGAGGGTACGGTGACGTTCAACGGCCAGGTCGTGAGCGACGAGCAGCTAATCACCTTGCTGCGCGAGGTGCGTAATGTGGACAAAGACATCCCGGTGCTGATCAAGGCCGACGAAACCACGCAGTTGAAGAAGTTGGCTTTCGTGATGGATGCGTGCCGCAAGAGCGGACTGAACAAGTTTAGTTTGCAGTCGCGCTAGAGTCGGCGGACGAACGTCGAATCGCCGGTCGGCCAGCGCTTATCCAAGTTGCATGAAGATCGTCATCACCGGAGTCACGCGCGGGCTGGGTCGGGCGTTGACGAAGAAATTCATCGCGCTCGGGCACACGGTGATCGGGTGCGGCCGGAGCGGGACGGAAATTTTTAACCTGCGGATGGACCATGGCGCGCCGCATGATTTCATGGTGTGCGATGTGGCGCTGGACGCGAAGGTGGCGCTTTGGGCGGCGAAGGTCCTAGAGCACGACGCGGTGCCGGATTTTTTGATCAACAATGCGGGCGTGATGAATCCGCTCGGGCCGTTGTGGATGCAGAGCGACCGGGAATTCACTAAGGTCGTCGATGTGAACGTGCGCGGCGTGGCCAACGTGATCCGGCATTTCGTGCCGGCGATGGTCGCGAAGAAGAAAGGCGTGATCGTGAACTTGAGTTCGGGCTGGGGGCGCGGCGTGGCTCCGGAGGTGGCGCCGTATTGCGCGACGAAGTGGGCGATCGAGGGATTGACGAAAGCGCTGGCGGAGGAGTTGCCGGCCGGGATGGCGGCGGTGCCGCTCAATCCCGGTGTGATCGATACGGACATGTTGCGCGCGTGCTGGGCCGAAGGCGCGGCCGATCACCCGAAGGCGGAGGCATGGGCGGAAGTGGCGGCGCCGTTTATTTTGAAGCTCGGGGCGAAGGACAACGGGCGGAGTTTGAGCGTCGGCGGGTTTAACGGGTGAGGCATGGCGCAGTGGTAGAGCGCTCGGACTCTTAACCACGAAATACCCGAAAGGCGGAGAGCGGCTGGCCCGCGAATGGCCGCGGATGGGCGCGAAAAAAAATGGGGGGGGGAGGATTTAAAACTTCAGCGCTTGGAGTGAAACCGACCGGCGGCCGGTTCTACCGTTTCGGAAAGTACCCGGCGGCGCGGAGGACGGTGGCGGCATGGATGCGGGCGGTGTGTGCTCGGTCGCGGTTGTAGCCGCCGCCGTAAAGGATCGCGGTAGGAGTTCGCGTCCGCGTGACGAGTTGTAAAATGTGCTCGTCGCGGGCCGCGATGTCGGCGTCGGTGAGTTTCATTTGGCCAAAGCGGTCGTTCTCGTGGGGGTCGGCGCCGGCGATCCAAAAAACGAGGTCGGGGGCAAAGTCGGAAAAAGCCGGCGCGAAGGTGGCTTCGAGTTGCTCAAGGTAGTCGGCTCCTTCGACGTATCGGGGGAGCTCGACGTCGAGGGAGCCGGGAGTTTTTACGGCCGGGTAGTTTTTTCCGACGTGAATCGAGTAGGTGAAGACGCGGGGATTAGCGGCGAAGATGGCGTGGGTGCCGTTGCCCTGGTGGGCATCAGTATCGAGGACGAAAACGCGGAGCTCTGGGCGCGTGACGTGCAGCTCGCGGATGGTGATGGCGACGTCGTTGAGGACGCAGTAGCCCTGGCCGTGGTCGGGGAACGCGTGATGCGTGCCGCCGGCGAGGTTGCAGGCGAGGCCGTCGGTGAGGGCAGCGTAGGTCGCGGCGAGAGTGCCCGCGACTTCGAGCCGAGAGCGGGTGAGCAACGCCTCGCAGGCGGGCAAGCCGAGTTTTAGCGCCGCGCGAGTGTCGAGCGAGCCGGTGCGAATCTGCTCGAGGTAGTCGGCCGTGTGGACGCGGAGCACAAGGTCGAACGGCGCAGGGTCGACGGTATGGATCGAAAGGGAAGGGCTGAAACGTTTGTCATCTAATGGATGACAAACGGACTGGGGCGGAAGCGGAGTGGAAGCGGCGCGGATGAGGGCTTCGGCGCGCCAGAATTTATCCATCGGGAACGGGTGCTCGGCCGGGAGTGGAAAGGTGTAATCCTGATGGTAAAAACAGCGCACCGGTTGAGTGAGCGAAGATGCGGGCGCGAGGCAAATAGTTGAACGTAGACGGAAGGGGCGGGCAACGGATTGCTTTCAACCGGTGAGCGAATCGGTTGGTGTCGGTGCCGTTCGCGGGGACACTACGCCAGAACGCTCAGCAGCGTGGCGTCGAGGGTCGGTGGGATCTGGGTCGGAGGGGCCGCCACGAAGGGCAAGCGCGGCGAACATGGGGCAGAAGAGAGGCCCGGATGGGACGGTCAAAACCGCGGAATCGGGTCGAGAAGAATTTGCCCGCTCGCCCGACAGGATAAGGAACGGAGGCGCGGGCAACGCCGTGCACCGAGCGTCGGGCGCTGCCTGCGCTGACGTGCGAAATCCCGCGCCGGCGGCTTTACTCGGAAGGCTTGGCGGTGGGTTTCGCGATGGGAAGGACGGTGACGCGGGAGACGCGGGTGGCGGGAAAGTATTGCTTGGCCAACGCGGACAATTCCTCGGCAGTCATCGCTTCGAGGTCGGCGATGCGCGTGCGGGTCCAGTCTAGGCGCTCGGGTTGTTCTTGGGCGCGGCTCAGCATGCCGAGCCAGTAGCCGTTGTTGCGGAGATTTTCACGGCTCGAGGTGAGGATGGGTTGCTTGGAGCGGTTGAGCTCTTCGGCGGTGACACCGTTTGCGGCGAGGTCGGCCGCGATCGCGACGACGACATCGGCGATCTCCTGCGCCTTGGCGGGATCGACGCTGACTTGTGCGATGAGGTAGCCGTAGCCGGGATAGATGTCGCTCGACGAGCTGCCGGCGCCGGGGCTGTAGGCGCCGCCGAGCTCCTCGCGGACTTTGACGCGGAGACGGTCACTCAGGACCTCGGCCAGCATATTCAGCCGGCGGCTGCGTTTGACGTCCAAGGCGTCGGTCGAGGGCCAGTAAAGGCCGATGAGTCCTTTGGGGATTTCGGTCTCTACGGTGTAGGATTTGGTCAACGGCTCCGCGGGCATGGTGATTTTGCGTTGGGCGGCGAGGTCGGCTTTGGGGGCGCGGGGTGGGAGGGCGCCGAAGGTCTGGGCGATGGCAGCGAGGGTGGGCTCGAGTTCGAAATCACCGACGACGGCGAGTTCGATGGCGCCGGTGGCGAGTTGGGGTGCGAGCCACGCGCGAACCTCGGCGAGGGTGCGCTGGGCCATGGTGGCTTTAGGCGGGAGGCCGAAGCGGGCGTCGCCGCCGGCAAGGAGCCGGCTGAACTCGAGGGTGAGGGGACCGTTGGGGACGCGGGCGAGTTGAAGATAGGTTTGCTCGATGCCTTTTTCTGCTTGGCGGGCGGCCTCGGCGCGATA
>NSIG01000025.1 GCA_002737275.1 Opitutia bacterium | reverse complement strand
GAGG
This sequence comes from Opitutia bacterium, assembly GCA_002737275.1. Taxonomy (GTDB): domain Bacteria; phylum Verrucomicrobiota; class Verrucomicrobiia; order Opitutales; family Opitutaceae; genus Tous-C4FEB. The sequence goes on along the minus strand of NSIG01000025.1, from coordinate 69,683 downwards.
TCGAAGGTGGCGTGGAGATTGTCGCGGATCTCGGCGGGCGTGTGGCCGCGGTAGGCGACGAAGACGCGGTCGCCGGGGAGGACGGCGACGGTATTTTGGCAGCAGGTGCAGACGTCGGGATCGACCGTCCAGTCGCCGAGGCTAGTGCCGTCGGGCGCGAGGAGGCGGGCGAGAAGTTTCATGGCGGGCGGAGAGTTGAGAGACGTATCTGTGCGCGGGGCGCTGGGATCGTGCTTGGGGTGAGGGTCGGAGTGGGTGGCGGATTTCCGGGTGCTTTCCAGCCAGACGGCGAGGGTGCGGCCTTGGCTCAGCGGGGCGAGGGCGACGAATTCGTGGCCGAGGGGCGCGGGGGTGCGCCAGGTAAGGCCGGGGTCTTCGGAGCGGGAGAACCAGCCGGAGTAGCTGTGGTGGCCGCCGGAGCCATCGGTCTGAAACCACTGGGCGGTGAGGGCGCCGTCGGTGCCGACGGCGAGCGTGGCGAAGTCGGCCCAATTCTCCATGAGGAGCGCAGTCGTGACGATGGGGCGCGGGGTGGAGAACGTGGTGGCGTCGGGCGCAAGGGTGGCGTGCCAGAGCGTGCGCGCGTTGGGCGCGGCGTCAGCGGGGGCGGGGCCGTAGTAGGTGAGGTGCAGGGTGCCGTCGGGGGCGTGGGTGAGACTGGGGCAGTGGGTGTCGGCGAGGGCGGGGGAGGAGATGGGGGAGGAGTTGAAAGTTGAAGGTTGAGAGTTGAGAGGCGGAGTGGGAGCAGCGGTCGCGGCGAGGAGCGCGGCGAGGAAGACGGAAAGGAGGAGGGCGCGGAGGAGCATAGCGGCAGTTGGGCGGGTGGTGCGCGGGAAGGGAGGGGGACGCGAGGCGCGTGAGGGAGAGTCAGATGAAACGCCACGTCGCTGCGCTCGGCGCGATGCCGGGCGGAATCGGAGAGGGCGGGTCGGAGACCCTGCCCTACTTTCGGCGGGATGGGTCAGGGGGCGAATGACTCGTCGTCGGGAGTGTGGAGTTTTTTGTCGGGGCCGGCGCTGGTGATCGTCATGCGGGTGGCGCTTTCGGCGTGGAAGAAGAACGGGGTGCCCCAGCGGTCGGTGAGTTCGCCCTCGCGGTTGATTGCGGGGTGGTCGGGTGGGATGAGTGCGAGGCGGAGTTGATTTTGGCCGGTGAGGGTGGCGGTGATTTCGGAGTTGAGACCGACGGGGTTACCGGTGCGGGGAAAGTTGCTGCGAAAATTCTCGAGGATGAGGGCGACGAGGCGGAGGTCGGCGGCGATGTTCGTCGCAGGGGAATTGAGAGAGTCGGCGAGGGTACTGCGCTCGGGGGCTGGCGGGGGAATTTTCGATTTTTGAATCTCGATTTTCGATTCGGCGACGAGGGCGGGCGGAGGTACGGAGGTAGGAGTGGGGGCCGGGCGGAGGCAGAGCCACACAAGCACCGCGATCGCGGCGACGAGGGCGAGGGTGAGGGCGTTTTGGCGGAGCACGGCGGAGGGGCGTCGCGGAACGCGGGAGGGGGAGCGGGCGTCGGCGAGCGACGCGCTTATAGGAAGCCGAGGTTGGGTTTCGCGAAGCGACCGATGTTGGGGAGGACGGTCGGAAGATCGGTGGCGCTCACGCCGAACCAAGTCGCGAGCGTCGCGGCGTATTCGTCCACGCTGGTCGTGGGAATCCAGCGACCTTGGCCGGTGTCGTCGGGGCCGTTGATCGTGAGGGTGGGCATCTTGCCGTAGAGTTCGCGGCCCTTGACGGCGCCGCCGACGACGAAGGCGTGGCTGCCCCAGCCGTGGTCGGAGCCGTCGCCGTTGGAGCGGTACGTGCGGCCGAAGTCGGAGGCGGTGAAGGTGGTGACCTGGTTCGCGACGCCGAGCTCGACGGTGGCTTTGTAGAAGGCGTCGACGGCTTGGCTGATTTGTTGGAGGAGGCCGGCGTGGGAGCCAGCGACGGGATCGGTGTTGTTGAGCTGGGCGGCGTGGGTGTCCCAGCCGCCGAGTTGCACAAAGAAAATCTGGCGCTTTAGGCCGAGGGTGGGTGACGCGCCGATGAGGCGGGCGACCATGCGGAGTTGAGATGCGGCGGAGGTGAGGTTGGCGCCGGTCGTGTTGGTGGTGCCGGCAGTGGTGGGGAACGGGGTCGTGATTGGGGGCGCCGCGGCGAGGACGGTGTTGAGGAGATCGGCGCTGACGATGGCGTCACCGGAGGCGGAGCCGAAAGCGGTCTCGAAGAGGGCGGACTGGCCTTGGGCGAAGATGTCTTTCTGGGCGCGGAAGCGGATGCCGTCGGCGCTGGTGGCCGAGGAGGTCGAGCCCTGCAACGTCACCGCGCCGGAAGTGTTGATGGCGTATTGGCTGACCTTGGACCCGATCTCGAAGGTGTTTTTACCGGCGAGGCTGACCGACATGGAAATCTGGTCGCTCGTGTTGAGGTTGTTGACGAGGTCGGCGACACGGCCGCCCCAGCCGGTGGCGGTGGGTTTATCGGGGACGCTGTGTTGCCACTGGACCTGTTGATCGCTGTGCGAGAAAAGCTGAGGGGGGAGCGGGACGGACTTGGCGTTGTATTGGGTTTTGGTGGTGGGGTAGACGAGGGTGCCGACGTTGGCGAGGAAGGCGGCTTGGCCGGAATTGAAGAGGGTGTTGAGTTCGGCGACGGACGGGTGGAGGCCCCAGGTGCGGCCGTCGGAAGTCTTGGGGTTGAAGGGGAGAAGGCTGGCTTGAGGAATCGCGAGATTAGAGCGGGCGGAGGCGTAGGCGGCGTAGTCTGCGCCGGTCGGGATGATGAGGTTATTGGCGTCGTTGCCGCCGTTGAGGAAGAGGCAGACGAGGGCCTTGTAATCGGAGCCGATGCCGGAGGCGGCGGTGGACGGGACTTGGGGGCCGTTACTGGGGCTGGCGGCGGCGGCCATGAGGCGGAGACTGCCGAGGGTCGAAAGGATGCCGGTGGCGCCGACGGCGGCGCAGCAAGCGGAGCCGAGGAATTCGCGGCGAGTGGGGGCGGGGGCGGACTTTTTGTTCACGGGGAAAGGAAGATTTTTGTTTTTCGATTTCAGAATGAGGAGCGGGGCGAGGGAGGAGCGAGGGCGAGGGAGAGCGGGTCGGAGACCCTGCCCTCCTTTTATTTTTGGATGGAGGCGGCGGGGGAAGTGAGGACGAGGAGGACGGCGTTGCGCACGCGATCGATGGTGCTCGTGGCGGTCGGCAGAGCGGTAAGCGCGGTTGTGATGCGCGTGCGCGTGGCGGAGGTGAGCGAACCGGAGGCTAGGATCAAGTTGAGGTGATCGACGAGGGCCGCGGGGGTCGCAACGAGGGTTTGCTCGAAGGAGAAATCCGGGATGACCACGTAGGGCGCGGCTGGAGTGGGGACGCCGCCGCTGGTGGGGATGGCGGCGTTGACGTAGGTGCGCAGGGCGTTGGGGACGCTGATGGCGAAGTTGTCGTCGGTGATTTCGAACTCGGGAGCGACGAGGCCGGCGGTGGCGAGGGGGCCGGGCAGAACGTAGTCGGGACGGTAGAAATTGAAGACGGTGGGCGAGCGCATCGCGGCCTGGGCGAGATTGCCTTGGACGCTGTCAAAGCGGGTGGCAGAAAACGTATTGGGCGCCTGGTTGATCTGGGCGGCGGTGGCGGGGCGCGGGGTGGCGCTGGTGATCGGCACGGCGTCGACGGTGTTCCGATAACCGAGGAAGCGGCCGCTGGCGGAGGAGGCGTTGAAAGAACGCAGGAGGCCCGTGAGACGGAGGAGCGGCTCCTTGAGTTTGCCGTAGGACGGATTGGCGACGACGACGGGGGAGCGGGCCTCGTGGTCGGTGAGAATGGCGCGGATGACGGCGCCGAGATCGCCGCGGGTGCCGGAGCCGTTGTTAACGAACTTTTGGGCGACGCGGTAAACGTAGGCGGGACTGGGGTTGCTGGTGACGAGCCGTTGGATGAGTTGCTTCGAGATGAACGGGGCGGTGTTGGGGTGGGTGAACAGGGCGTCGAGGGTCAGTTGAAGATCGCGCACGCCGCCTTGTGCGGCCGGGATCGGCGTGGCGAGGACGGGGGCGAGATTCTTGAAACCGTCGTCGTGGAAGGCGGGGAAGAGAATCATCGGCCGGGTGAAGCTGTCGACGGAACCGCCGCCGGAGCGGAAGTTGGTGGTGCCGGAGTAGGCCCAGCCGGTAAAGACCTTGGCCAGTTCGGTGATGGTGGTCTGATTGTAGGTGGGGACGGGGAGACCGTCCGAGCCGAGGGCGAGGGTGCCGTCGGGCTGGAGCATCGAGAGCCCGATGGTGAAAAGCTGCATGATCTCGCGGGCGTAGTTCTCGTCGGGCGTGGTGCCGGCGACGGGATCGGCTTTGCCGTTGCGGAGTGAGCTGAGGTAGTTGCCCATCATCGGGTGAAGGGTGACGTTTTCTAAGAGGGTGCGGAAGTTGCTGAAGGCGCCGTTACCAAGAAGATCATAGTAGTGGGCGACGGGCTCGGTCTGGTTGTCGCCGCCGAGGCTCACGTCGGAGATGACGAGGATTTGGCTAAGGGCGAAGGCGACGCGTTGGCGGAGTTGGTCCGGCGCGGTGAGGGCGTTTTTGAACCACGCGGACTGGCGATTGGGCGGGTGGATGGCGTTCCAATTGGTGAAGCTGCCGCTGCCGCCGTAGGTGGTGCGGTCGGCGAGCACGGCGGCTTGGTGGGACGTGTAAGGCAGGGCGATCTGAGCGGTGATCCAGGTGTCGAGGTTGCCGCCGGTGAGGGCGTCGATCTCGGATTTCTTCGGGCCGAAAGTGGCCTGGGTGAGGAAGCGGGCGGCATCGGTGGCGGTGACGCCGGTCAAGGCGACGGCCGGCGGGGCGGCGGGGGCAACGAAGGTTTGGGAGCCTGAGCCGATGATGAAGGCGCCTTTGACCTCACCGGTGGGGAAGCGGGCCGTGTCGAGGCGGACCGCGATGTTGCCGGACTTAAGCGCGGCGAGCAGGGCGGTGGTGGAGTGCTGGCCGGTGGGGGCGAAGGTCCATTGGGCGCCGTTGACCTGGCTGGCGGTGCCGAGGTTGAAGACGAAATCTTCGTTGGGCCCGAGCACGAGATACGCGTTGGTGACGGTGGAGCTGAGGTTGGAGGAGAAGACGTTGACGGCGGCAAGCGTGCCGCTGGAGCTGAGCAAGATCGTGGCGGTGCCGGAAGCGGTGGAGCCGCCGGTGGCCGTCGTGGTGGGGCGAATCGAGGCGAGGTAGAGGGTCGAAGGGCTATCGGTGATTGAGACGGTGGCGCTGGTGGTAGAGGCGGTATAACCTGTGCCGGTCGCGACGGTAACGACCACGGTATCGATGCCCTCGTTTTGCACGTCTGGGTTGGGCGAGAGCGGAACCCGCACAGTTCTCACCCCGGCGGCGAAGGTGACCGAGCCCGAGAGAAACGGATAGTCGAAGCCGTTAATGGCGGAGCCGCCGACGGTGTAGGCGACGGTGAGCGCCGTGAGGGTGTCGCCGGCGCGGGAGAAGGTGAATTCACCGGGGTTGGTGCCGGACTCGTCGCTGGTGGCCTTGGAGGCGATAACGCTGACAACGGGCGGGGTCGCGGGCGTAAGATCATAAACCTCGACGAGGGAAACGCCGGTGGTGTTGCCGACGCCGCTGACCTGGACGGTGTAGGCGCCGGGGGCGAGTTCGACGAGCACGGCGGAGTCGCGGCTGCCGGGGGCAAACGGGTAGCCGGTGTAGTTGGCGATGGCTTCGGCGAGGGTGGCGGCGGAGGCGGGGTTGGGGCCGGTCGGGGTGCCCCATTCGTTGTTGGCGGCGTAAGTGATCGTGTTGCCTGGATTGGTGACGGCGAGCGTGGGATCGGCCAGAACGCCGGGAACGCCGAGTGCGGTGAGCGCGGGGCCGGCGGCGCGGATCAGCAAGCGGCGGGTGCCGGCGCCGGCTGAGATGTTGATGCCGGGGATGGTGACGGCGGCGCCGGTGCCGACCTGGGCGCGGGCCGACAAACTGGTGAGCCGGTTTGAGCTCGGGGTGGCACCGATTTCGTAAAGCTCGATGATGGCGATGCCGGAGGTATTGCCAACGCCGCCGACCGTGGCGGAGTAGGCACCGGGCGGGAGCGTGACGATGAGGGCGGCGTCGCGGGAGGCGGCGGAAGCAAACGGGAACGCGCCGAGGGAGCTGAAGGTGGCGGCGGTGACCGCGGTGGCCGTTCCGAGGCTGGTGCCCCAGTTGTCGTTGCGCGCGATTTCGGCGCCGTCTTTGAACAAAGTGAGCACCGGATCGGCGAGGACGGCACTGCCGAGACCGAAGGGAGCTGGGGAGAGCGTGGGGCCGGCGGCCCGAATCAGCACTTGGCGGCTGGGACCGGGACCGACGACAAAGCCGGTGATAAGCTGGTTGGCGTCGGTGCCGACTTGGGCGCGAGTGGAGAGGCTGGAGAGGCGCGTCTCTTGGGCGCGGAGGGACGAGCCGAGGGAGGCGAGAACGAGGCCGGTGAGAACGAGGCGGGTCAGTTTGAAGCGGAAGCGGATCATAGGCGATGGGCTGAATCGGCACTTAACCGGGTGAAGTGAGGGAAAATCGAAGAACGGCCGCGAAAGACCGGGTCACGGCAGGTTGGGACGCGAAAGAAACAAGGAAGTAACCCGGTCGCGACATTTTTTGCAAAGAACGGGCCGCTCGGCGGATCTTTAGGAAATTTTTTCCAAACCGGGTTCGGCGGTTCGGATCGGCCGAAGGCTTACTGAATCGTGCGCAGCTGGACGGCGTCGACGAGGCGGTCTTGGGAAACGATGTCGGTGACGACGATGATTTTGTCACCGGGAACGACGTGGCCGAGGCGGCGCAGGGTGAGGATTGCGTTCTCGATGGTGACGTCGGGCTCGGAGGAGAGCGGCAGCAAGTAGGGCTCGACGGCGCGGAGGAGGCGGAGCTGGCGCAGGAGCGGCAGATGCGGAGTGAAGGCGAGAATCGGCGAATGCACGGGACGGAGTGCAGCGAGGCCGTGGGCCGTGAAACCGTGGCGGGTGAAGGTAAGCAACTTGGAGCGCGGGATCTCGTTGGAGAGGACGACGGCGGAGTGCAGCACCTTCATGCGCTCGGAGGTGAAGACGGCGGTTTCGCGGAGGGTGGGGGCTTCCTCGCGCTCGATGCGGCGGGAAATTTTATCGAGCATCTGCACGCAATCGAAAGGGTATTTGCCGATGGTGGTCTCGCCTGAAAGCATCACGCAATCGGCCTGTTCGTAGACGGCGTTGGCGACATCGGTGATCTCGGCGCGCGTGGGCACGGGTTGGGTGATCATCGATTCGAGCATGTGGGTGGCGATGATGACGGGCTTGCCCTGCGCGATGCAGGACTGCACGGCGCGGCGCTGGATGACGGGCAATTCCTCAAAGGGGCACTCGATGCCGAGATCGCCCCGGGCGACCATAATGGAATCGGTGGCGGCCACGATCTCGTTGAGGTTGGTGATAGCGGACTGGTCCTCGATCTTGGCGATGATGCGGACGAGAGATTTCTTTTCTTCGAGGTAGGTGCGCAGGAGGGTGATGTCGGCGGCGGAGCGCACGAAGGACAATGCGAGAAAGTCGATGCCTTCCTTTAGGCCGACGTTGGAGTCGGCGCGGTCCTTCTCGGTGAATGAGGGTAAATTGACGGTGACGCCGGGGAGGTTGATGTGGCGTTTGGATTTAAGCTCGCCGGGGATGAGAACTCGGCAGCGGATGTGGGCGTGATCTTTGGTGAGAACTTCGAGGCGGATGAGGCCGTTGTCCACGAGGACGGTGTCGCCGATGGCGATGTCGTTGACGAGGTCCTGATAGTTCACGTCGACGGAGCGGATTTCCTCGGACTGGTTGCGGTCTGCGCCGGGTTTGACGGTGAAGTCGAAGATTTCGCCGGCCTTGAGCTCGATGGGCACCTCGAGGTCGCCGGTGCGGATTTCTGGACCCTTGATGTCCATCATGATCGCGACCTCGCGGCCGACGCGGGCCGAGACGGCGCGGATGCGGCGGATGACGGTGCGCGTCCAGTCGTGTTTGGCGTGGGCCATGTTGAGGCGCACGATGTCGGCGCCGCCGAGGATGAGCTTTTCGAGCATCGCCTCGCTCTCGGTGGCGGGCCCGAGAGTGAAAATGATTTTGGTGCGGCGGAGAGGGGCGGGCGGCACGGCGGTCGATGGCGATGTGATCATATCGCCATCGAACCAAGCAGGTGCCGGGCCGCTGGCCAGCTTGAGAAGGGTCGCCTGTTAAACAATTAGGTGACGCCGGAAGTGGTCACGAACCCTGCGAAAGGAAGTGATTCAGAGCTCGTAGAACGGTGTGCTTTCGTCGGCGCCGACGACGGTGAAATCGCAGGTCGCAAGCGTGGTGCGGAGGCCGGCGAGGGCGGTCTCGATGGCGGCGGCGGAATTGCAGTCGCGCGAAAGGTGCGTGAGGTAGACGCGGCGCCATTGCGGGCTCGCGACGGCGGCAAGGAGCTCGCGCACGGCCTCGTTGGAAAGATGGCCGTGGCGGCCGGCAATGCGTTGCTTGGTGGACCAGGGGCGCTTGTGGTCGGCCTTGAGCAATTCTGAGCAGTGGTTAGCTTCGACGACGACGACATCGCAGGCGCGGAGGTGTTCGCGGATATGCTGCGGGGCGTGGCCGAGATCGGTCAGAAAAACGAGGGAGCGGCGCGAGGAAAACAAGTCGTCTTCCCGGCCGGCGGTGAAGCGAAAGCCCACGGGATCGTGGGCGTCGTGGGGGACGGCGAAGCTCTCGATCTCGAGGTCGCGGAAACGGAAACGGGCGCCGGTCTCGAAGAGTTGCCAGTCCGGCTTATGGGCGTCGGCGATTTTGGCTTGGACGGCGCGTGACGTGGCCGGGTTGGCGAAGATGGGAATCTTCGGAAATTTCTTCAGCCCCTCGATGCCGGCGGCGTGATCGCCGTGTTCGTGGGTCAGAAAAATCGCGTCGATGCGGGCGAGAGATTCGCCGGCGGCGACGAGGAGCTGTTCGAGTTTTCGGGTGGAGAACCCGGCGTCGATGAGGATGCGCGCGCCTTCGGTGACGAGCAGGGCGGCGTTGCCCGAGCTGCCGGAACCGAGGATGGAAAAACGCATGGGTATGAAGGAGGGAGGCGGAGGGCGAGAGGCGAGAGGCGAGAGGCGAGAGGCGAACTCGCCAAACTAAAACGTGTGGTCAGGGCGCGGTTGGGCGCGAGAGCAGGTGATTGGCGGTAGGGACGGCTCGCCGAGCCGTCCGGGGATGGGGTTGAAGTAACGAAACAAAGGCGTCCCTACCCGCGACAGAGAGCCTCGATGGCGGCGGCGCTGCCGGCGCAGGCCTCGGCGTAAGCGGTTTCGTCGCCGGGGCAGACGACGACGCAGAACTCTTCGATCCCGGCGCCGGCGGCCTCCTCGATCACGATCTGAAGGGCGGATTTAGGTTCTCCATTTTGATCCATCAGGGCCTGGAGCGGCAAGGTGCGCTGGCGGGGATTGGCGGCGGTGATGAGGGCTTTTCGGATCGGCATGGGCTGTGGGATGGGAATACGGAAAATCGATGCCGGTCATCGTCGGTTCAATTGGAAAGGTGCGGCCGGGTCTGGCCCGGCGATTGACGGAGTAGGGTTTTGTGCTATCTAGTCACCCTCTATGTCGACGAAATCTGCCGCCAAGAAATCCGCCACGCGCACCGGGAAGATTGCGGCGCCGCGCGTGCTCGCCGGGGTGGTGTCGATCACGCGGCAGGTGCATTTCAATTCGGCGCACCGGCTGTACAACCCGACGAAAAGTCAGGAGTGGAATGAGGAACACTACGGGTTGTGCACGAATCCGCACTGGCACGGGCACAACTACGTGCTTGAAGTCTCCCTGCGCGGCGCGCCCGATTCGGAGACTGGCTATGTGATGGATCTGGGCGAATTAAAGCGGATTTTACACGCGGCGGTCGTGGACAAATGCGACCACCGCAACCTCAACGACGAGGTGGACTTTCTGCGCGGGATTATTCCATCGACGGAGAATCTCGTGATCGCGTTTTGGAACGAAATCGCCCCGCGCATCAAACACGGCCGCCTGCACTGTGTCCGGCTGTTCGAGACGCCGCGCAATTTCGCGGAGTATCACGGCCCGCTGGCCGATTAATCCAATCCCAATCTCGCGCCAGATAATCCCGGGTGACCGGGGCAACGGTTATCGTCCCCACCGCCTGGCGCCCGTCCGACCGAATCAAAAAAACGAAATGAAAAAGAAATCCATGTATTTGCACGAGACGCCCGGTGGCGTCGCGCCGCTCGTCAACCGCGCGTTCGACGCGTCGTTTAAGTCCGATGCCGCCTATCGCGATTCGTTGCCCGACATGATGGAGGCGGTGAACGCGGCCGACGGGGCGCGCGTGCCGATCCAGCAGGTGGGGTGTGCGAATTTTCGCCTGCCGCTGAGATTCAAAGCCGCGAACGGCACGGTTCAGACGCTCGAGACCAGTGTGACGGGGACGGTTTCGCTCCAAGCCGGGCTCAAGGGCATCAACATGGGCCGGATCATGCGCTCATTTTACGACCACCAGTACGAGGTATTCACTTTCGACGTGTTACGCCGCCTGCTGGCGAAGTATCAGCGCACGATCGTGGCCTTCGACGCGCGAATTAAATTGTCGTTCTCCTACCCCATAGTCCAGTCGAGTCTCCGCAGCGGACTTTCCGGCTGGCAATACTACCGCGTGGCCTATGAGGCGACGATGGACCGCATGGGAAAATTCCGCCGCGTCGTGGAGTTTGATTTTGTCTACTCGTCGACCTGTCCGTGCAGCGCGGAGCTGGCCGAGCACGCCCGCAATACGCGCGGTGTTTTTGCGACGCCCCACGCGCAACGATCGAAGGCGCGGGTGCGCGTTGAGCTCGCGGCGGGACGCACGCTCCGGATCGAGGACTTGCAGCGCCACTGTGCCAACGCGCTCAAGACCGAGACGCAAGTGATGGTGAAGCGCGAGGACGAGCAGGCGTTCGCCGAGCTCAACGGCGCCCACATCAAGTTTGTCGAAGATGCGGCACGACTGCTTTATCGCGAATTGGCCGGCGATACGCGCATCGCAGACTTTCAGGTGGCGTGCTCGCACCTGGAGTCCTTGCACTCGCACGATGCCGTGAGCGTGATTTGCAAAGGCGTGAAGGGCGGATTCACCGCGGATTTCTCGGACTTTGCGTCGTTGGTGTGTTGAGGGTTGGTTTTTCTCCCGCGGAACACCCGGAAGTCACGGAGCCTGATTCATGAGTAAACCCGTCGTCGTGATCACCGGTGCATCGCAGGGAATCGGGGCGGCAATCGCCCGGGTGTTCGCTCAGGAAGTCCGTGGGGTGCGGCTCGCGCTGGTGGCGCGGAACGAGAAGAACTTGGCGGCCGTAGCGCGCGCGGCGGCGAAGCTCATGAGCGGGCCAGGTGCCGCGGTTGCGACCTTTGGGTGTGACGTGAGCGACGAAGCCTCGGTCGCGACCATGGCGGCGGCGGTGTCGAAGCGGTTTGGCGGTGTGGATGTTTTGATCAACAACGCGGGCAAGTTCGAGGCGTCGACGTTGACCGAGATGAGTGTGGCGCAGTTTGACCGGCTGATCGGGGCGAATCTGCGCAGCGTGTTTTTGGTGTCGAAGGCGTTCGTGCCGGGGATGGCGGCGCGCGGGCGCGGCGATGTGTTCAATATGAGCTCGATCGCGGGTTTGGATGCCTATCCGGGCGGCGCGGGCTATTGCGCGGCTAAGTTTGGGGTGACGGGTCTCAGCAAGGTGATGCGGGCGGAACTTAAGACGAAGGGCGTGCGCGTGTGCTGTGTTTATCCGGGCGCGACGTGGTCGCCTTCGTGGAGTGGAAGCGGCGTGGCAGAGGAGCGGATGATGCCGGCGGAGGATGTGGCGCGGGCGTTTTTGGATGTTTATCGGCTCACCCGAAAGACGGTCGTAGAGGAAATCGTGCTACGGCCGCAGTTGGGCGATTTGTAGGCGCCGGAGAACGGGGCAAGGCGGCCGCGTGATTTTAGGGGTGCGGGCGCTTGCATTGGGGCCGGCAGGATCGCATCAGTTTTTGCAGCCCCCAACTTGCCCTATGATTCCTGAAGAATTGAAGAAAACAATGTCGACCGGCCTGCTTTCGTTTCCGATCACGGACTTCGATGCGGTGGGCGACTTTCGAGCCGATACCTACGCGAAGCGATTGGAATGGCTGATGCCTTACGGTGCCACGGTGCTGTTCGCGGCGGGCGGCACGGGGGAGTTTTTCTCGCTCACGGCGCAGGACTACAGCGCGGTCGTCGGTACCGCGGTGGCGACCTGTCTGGGAGAGGTGCCGATTGTGGTGGGCACGGGCGGACCGACGCGGCAAGCGATCGCGTTCGCGCAGGAGGCGGAGCGGCTGGGGGCGCAGGGAGTGTTGTTGTTGCCGCACTATCTGACGGAGGCGGGGCAGGAAGGACTGGCGGCGCACGTCGAAGCCGTGTGTCGGTCGGTGAAACTGGGCGTCATCATCTATAATCGCGGGGCGTGTCGGTTGCAGGCGGAAACGCTCGTGAAGCTGGCCGACCGGTGCCCGAATCTGATCGGCTTCAAGGATGGGATCGGCGAGATCGAGCTGATGGTGACGATCCGGCGGAAGCTCGGAGACCGGTTTGCCTATCTCGGCGGGTTGCCGACGGCGGAAGTGTATGCGGCGGCGTATAAGGCGTTGGGCGTGCCGGTGTATTCCTCGGCGGTGTTTAACTTCATTCCGAAGACGGCGATGGAGTTTTACCGCGCGGTAGCGACCGATGACCACGCGACGATGGGGCGACTGCTGGACACGTTTTTCCTGCCGTATCTGGAGATCCGTAACCGCAAGCCGGGCTATGCGGTGAGTATCGTGAAGGCCGGGGCGAAGATCGCCGGGCGCGACGCGGGACCGGTGCGGCCGCCGTTGGTGGATTTGACGGCCGACGAGTGCGCCCGGTTGGCGACGCTCATGCAGGCACTCGGACCGCAATGAGGCCCGGAGCGAAAACGAACGCCGCGCCCACCGTAACGGCGATGCGCGTGGTTCCCGTCGCGGGACATGACGGCATGTTGCTCAACCTAAGCGGCGCGCACGGACCGTTTTTCACGCGCAACATTATTTTACTGACCGACAATGCGGGGCGGACCGGGGTCGGAGAGGTGCCGGGCGGAGAGAAGATCCGGCAGACGCTGGAAGAGGCGCGAGAGCTTGTCGTCGGCCGTTCGGTCGATGCGAGTGCGGCGGTGATCGAGACGGTGCGGGTCCGTTTCGGGGATCGGGACGCGGGCGGGCGGGGGCAACAGACCTTCGATCTGCGCACGACGATCCACGCGATGACGGCAATCGAAGCGGCGATGCTCGATCTGCACGGGCAATTCTTGGAGGTGCCGGTGGCGGCGTTGTTGGGTGCGGGGCAGCAGCGGAAGGCCGTCGAGGTGCTGGGCTACCTTTTTTATGTCGCGGACAAAAAAAAGACCAACCTCGGCTATCGCGAAGAACCGGAGGCGAACGATGATTGGCTGCGCCTCAGGCACGAAGAGGCGATGACGACGGCGGCGATCGTGCGCTTGGCGGAGGCAACGCAGGCGCGCTACGGCTTCAATGATTTCAAGCTCAAGGGCGGGGTGGGTCGCGGCGAAGTTGAGATCGAAGCGGTCACGGCGCTCGCCGAGCGCTTCCCGACGGCGCGAATCACCCTCGATCCGAATGGCGCGTGGTCGCTCGACGAGGCGGTGCGGCTGTGCACGGGAAAACAAAACGTCTTGGCGTATGCCGAGGATCCCTGCGGCGCGGAGAAAGGGTTTTCGGGCCGCGAGATCATGGCGGAGTTTCGCCAAGCGACGGGCCTGCCGACGGCGACTAACATGATCGCGACGGACTGGCGCGAGCTGGGCCATGCGCTGGCGTTACAGGCGGTGGATATTCCGCTCGCCGATCCGCATTTTTGGACGATGCAGGGCTCGGTGCGAGTTGCGCAGGTGTGTCAGGAGCGCGGGCTCAGGTGGGGATCGCATTCGAACAACCATTTTGATGTTTCGCTCGCGATGTTCACCCATGTGGCGGCGGCGGCACCGGGGCGCGTGACGGCAATAGACACGCACTGGATCTGGCAGGACGGACAACGGCTGACGCGCGAGCCCTTGGTGATTACCGGAGGAAAATTGACGGTGCCGGCCCGGCCCGGCCTAGGAATCGAAATCGACCTCGCGCAAATCGAGGCTGCGCATGAACTCTACCGGAAAGTCGGCGGCGGTGCGCGGGATGATGCGGTGGCGATGCAGTTTTTGCTACCGGGGTGGAAATTCGACCCAAAGCGCCCGTGCTTAGTCCGGTAAATGCGACGAGTAAGGCAGCGGTCCACCGGATAGATTCTGGAGCCTGGAAGACCCGAACCCCAATTCGGTAGGGTTCACTCGTCTCGTGGTCGTCTCTCCCCGCGACCCGGAGTCATCAAGGCGTGCCAGAGTCTCCGGGCCTTATCTTTTTGACCCTATCTTTCTGACTTTCCCGGGCCTTTTCAGGCCAAGCGTAGGTCAGAAAAATGGGGTCATGAAAATGCCGAACATTCGATCGGCCCACCGGAAACAGCGAAGGGGCGACCATGAAACCGCAACGTGTCCCGGGTCGCCGTCTTGGTTAAATAAAAACGCGCCGAGTTAATCGGCGCGGAGGGGACGGAATTAGGGCTTCCGTTTGAAAACCGGCTTGAAGCCGGAGTTGGTCCGGCGGTCGGGCGAGGCGCCGTGATTAACGGCCGGCCTTCTTGTCGCGTTTCGCGATTTTTTTCTCCGCTTGGGTCTTAAGCGGTTTCTTGAGGGTCTTTTTTTGGGAGTTTTGTGTTTTGGCCATAGTTTTTGTAGGAAAATTGGAGCGTGAGGGAGATGCAGCCGAACGCAAGGACGACGGCGGAAGTCGGGGCGGCAATTATCAGGCAGCGGGCGCGGCAGGTCGGATCATGAGGAGGGTGCGCGAAATCTGACGTAGCAGTTTCTCGACGGTGGAACCGAGTCGGAGTGGCATACCGAGGACGCCGGGCGGTTGACCGTGAGCCGCGATTTCGGAGTGAGCGAGCCACTGACGAAGACCGGCGGGCGTCGTTGCAGGATCTTGGGTGCAAGGCGCATGAGTCTGGCGTGCTGAGACGTTGCGGCGGGTGCGCCACACTTTCTCGGCCCGAGGGTTTAGAACAAACCGGGTTGGTCGCCGGCGACGGAGGCTTTCAGTCCGACGGCGGCGTAGCCCTTTGGGGTAAGCGTGCGGCCCTGAGGGGTACGTTGCAGGTAGCCTTCCTGAATCAAAAAAGGTTCATGAACTTCTTCGAGGGTTTCGGCCTCTTCGCCGACGGCGACGGCGATCGTGCTCATGCCCACGGGCCCGCCGCGGTAGTTCTCGGCCATCACGCGCAACATGCGTTTGTCCATCTCATCGAGGCCGGCGGCGTCGATTTCGAGCAGTTCCAAGGCGGCGGCGGCGGCGGGTTTCGTGATTTTGCCCGAGGCGCGTTCCTGAGCGTAGTCGCGGCAGAAATTGATGAGGTTGTTGGCGACGCGCGGTGTGCCGCGGGCGCGGGTGGCGATCTCGGACGCGCCGCCTTGATCGATGGCCACGCCCAGCAAGCCGCAACTGCGCTGGACGATCCCCTCGAGGGTGGCGTGATCGTAGTAGTCGAGCCGCGTCTGGAGGGTGAAGCGTGAGCGCAAGGGCGCAGTGAGCAGGCCGGAGCGGGTCGTGGCCCCGACCAGCGTAAAGCGCGGAATCGACAGGCGGACGCTGCGGGCGTTGGGGCCTTGGTCGATCATGATATCGAGCCGAAAATCTTCCATCGCCGAGTAGAGATATTCTTCGACGGTTTTGGGGATGCGGTGGATTTCGTCGATGAAGAGGATGTCGCCTTCCTCGAGACTGGTGAGCAGACCGGCGAGATCGCCGGCTTTTTCGATGACCGGGCCGGAAGTGACGCGCACGGCCTTGCCCAGCTCGTTGCCGAGGATGAAGGCGAGGGTGGTTTTGCCGAGGCCGGGCGGGCCGGAGAGGAGAATGTGATTGAGGGCCTCGCCGCGTTTCTTGGCGGCGCCGACCATGATTTTTAGGCGATCGATCGTTTTGAGCTGACCGGTAAAATCGGAAAACGAAAGGGGACGCAGCGCGGCCTCGGCGGGCGAGACGGGGGTGGCGAGGGTGGAGGCGAGAAAGTTGACGCCCTTGTTGGAATCGGAAGCGGCCATGAGATTATTTCCACTCCAGTTCGGCGCCGAGGCTGCGAAGATTTTCGACGAAGCGAGGGTGGGCGCGCTTGATGATCTCGGCGTTGCGCACGATTGATTTGCCGGGAATCGCGGCCGCGACCATCGCGAGGGCGACGGCGGCGCGGATGATGTAGGGCGAGTCGACGGTGGCCGGATGGAGGGGGCGGTTGCCGAAAATGACGATGCGGTGCGGATCGCTCACGAGCGCGTGGGCGCCAAACTTCGCCAGCTCGGGAATCCAGGAAAACCCGTTTTCGTAAACCTTATTCCAAAAGTGGATCGTCCCTTCACACCGGGTGCTCAGTGCGATCATAAGCGGCAGCAGATCGACGGAGAAGTAAGGCCAGGGCGCGGCTTCGATTTTCGGCAGGAGGTTGGTTGTGAATGGCGACGCGATGCGGAGTGATTGGTTGCGGCGGACGACAGCGGTGGTGCCCTCGTGTTCGACGATTACGCCGAGTTTGGCGAAGGCGCGGGCGATGAGGTCGAAGTGATGCGGGAGCGAATGCTCGACGCGCACTTCGCCGCCGGTGATCGCGCCGAGGGCGAGGAAGGTAACGATCTCGTGGTAGTCGGTCCCGATGGTGATGGTGGCGCCGTGGAGCCGTTTCACGCCGGTGACTTCGAGGCGGCTGGTGCCGAGGCCATCGATCCGGGCGCCCATCGCGACAAGCGCGGCGCAAAGCTCCTGCACGTGCGGCTCGCTGGCGGCGTTGATGAGCGTGGAAGAGCCGGCGGCGAGGGCGGCGGCCATGGCGAAATTCTCCGTGACGGTGACCGACATGTAGTCGCACCAGTGACGGGCGCCGGTGAAGCCGTCGGGGAGGGCGAGGATGAGCGGTTCGCCTTCGTTAATGACGGTGCCCAGGGCGCGGAGAATTTCGAGGTGGGGGTCGATCTCGCGGACTCCGAGCGAGCAGCCTTTGGTATTGGCGCGGATGGTGAGTTTGCGGAAACGATGGAGCAGGGCGGGGTAAAGCAGGACCGTCGAGCGCATATCCTGCGGCAGCTCGTCGTCGGCGAGGGTGCTGCGAAACGACGAGTGATCGACCCGCATGGTTCCGGCGGTGCGGTCCCAACTGATCCGCGAGCCCTGAGTCTGGAAGAAAGCGACGAGTTTGTTGAGATCGGTGATGTCGGGGACGTTGAGCAAGGTCACGGGCTCATCGGTGAGCAGCGTGGCGCAAAAGATGGGAAGAACGGAATTCTTGTTGCCGGACGGAGTGATGGTGCCGGAAAGAGGGCGACCGCCGTGGACGATGAGATCGGACATCTGTGAGGAAGGAGTTGAGAGCTGAGAGTTGGGAGCTGAGAGTCCGATCTGGCGCCGGAGGGAGCGGAAAATGAAAAAAGGCGCCCTGGTGAAGGGACGCCTTTGAATTGCGCTTGGGTCTGCGCGGTGGGCAAGGATTAACGCAAATCAGATCGCGCCGCCGCCCTGTCGACCTTCTGGGCGTGGATCGGAACCGCCGCGATCGCCGCGATCTCGGCCACGACCGCCGCGATGGCGACCGCCACCACCACCTCCGCGATAGCCTTCGCCGCCGCCGCGATAATCACCGCGGCCTTCACCGCGTTGTTCGCCATGGCCCTCGCCGCCGCCGGAGCTCTGGCCCTCGGGACGTGGGGTATAACCCTCTTGGCGATCACCGCCGTGGGAGCGACCGCGACCACCGCGACGGCTGCGGCGACGACCGCCGCCTTGATAACCGTCGCCGCCACCTTCGCCACCCTCGCGGTGCCGTTCACGGTGAGCAATCGAGGGGGTTTCAGCTGTGGCCGGCTTTGCGCCGAATAGACCTTTGAGCCAGCCGATGAAGCCGCCGCCGGATTTGGCTTTTGGAGCCGGGGTGGGCAGGCGGTTACTCTGCTCGGGCCGGGGATCGCGGCGAGGTTCACGGGGCTCGAAACGGGGACCGTCGCGCCGCGGGCCGCGGTTGTAATCGCGCGGACCGGCCTCACGCGGGCCTGAATCACGGGGAGTCGGCGCCGAAGCATCCAACGGGTAAAGTTCCTTGTTTGGAGCGGAATCGGAGTTGCGGGGCTGGCCGGGGCGGGGCTCGACGCGGAACGTCGRGCGATCCTCGCGTCGGGCAGCGGATTCGCCGGAGTTCGATTCCCAACTCGTGGCGGCACGTTTTGATTCGGCGGGCGGGAGGATGTTGAGCTCGACTTTTTCGGCCGCGACGACGGGAACGGGAGCGGGCGCAAGCGCAGGTGCTGGGGCGATCACCGCGGCGACCGGAGCCGGGGCGGTGATTTCGATGGGGGCCGGGGTGCTGATCGGCGCGATCGCGGGAGCTTCTGGCTCGGCCGCGAACGGATTTTTATACTCGCTCTTCGAAGTGATGACCTCGAGGGAGCTGGGGGTGTAGGCGGCAGCAGGCGCGGCCGGGGCCGGGTTGCTGTGGGCGGGGCGTTTCTTGCCGCGGTTGAGGCCGGAGCCCTTGGCCGCGCCGAACGAACCGAACGGCTGGGTCTCGCCGCCCGCGGTGCTCGCAGGGGCAGTCGCGGCAGGGGCCGCCGGCGCCGAGTTATCGGCGGTCGGGGCGGCAGGTGTGCCGGACGTGTCTTGATCTGTCATGGTGTTGTTTTTTGTTTTCTGGGCACTCACCGCGATGCGGGAGCGGCCCGGGTTGGTGACACCGGCGGAGCGCGGTAAGCGCACTCGACGTCGGCCTCAAACAAGTAGAATCGCGTGAATGCTTTGCCGGGGCAACTGCAAATTCAAGAGGACGGGAAACGCGGTCCGCGGCATCGGCGTGAACGCGGGCTTGCCAGCGTTGGAGCACGTTTGCACCGTCGCGCCCATGGACAAATTTGAAGAAATTTTTCGCATGCAGGCGGCGCTCAATGCGCGGATCGGCGTCACGTTGCCGCCACCGACCGATGAGGAAAAAGCCAAATGGGTGCTCAATTACACCCGCGCTCTACAGCAGGAAACCGCCGAGCTGATCGACAGCGTGCCGTGGAAGTGGTGGGCGAATTACCAAAAATTCGACGAGCAGAACGCCAAGGTCGAAGTCGTTGATCTGTTCCATTTTATCGTGTCGCTGGCCCAGACCTTGGGCATGTCGGCCGACGACGTTTACCAAGCCTATCTCAAGAAAAACGCCGTGAACCACCAGCGGCAGGACAGCGGCTACGTGAAGAAAGACGAGGCGGATTCGAAGCATATCTAAGCCCACAAAAAACCACGCCGGTTCGGGCGCGGTCGGACAACGGAGCGGAGTCAGGCCAACGAAATTCAGCGCGTGACGACAAACGCCGCGGTGACATCGACCGCGGTCTGACCCTTCTCGATGACGCGGGCGCGGAGCTTGAGCTTGGCTTTGCCGTAGCGGGCGAGAGCCTCTTTGAATTCGGCGATGGCAGCTTGGGCCGGGCGCTCGCAGATCGCACGCAGGTCGCCGATCACGGGCCGGCGGTAGGCCGCTCGGCTCTCTTTGACGACGATGCTCCATTCGGGTTTTTCGGCGCCTTTTTCGTTTTTCATCAACTCCCAGACAACGCCGTAACCGGCTAAGGTGGCGAGTGAAACGAGACTGCCGCCAAATGCGGTGTTGAGCGAATTTTTGTTCTGCTCTTTCGGAGCCGTGAGGGTGAGGGCGCGTTCATCGCTGACTTCCACGCCGACGCCCATCGCCTTGGCGAGGGGAATCATTTCATGGAGGAACAGCTCCAAAGCGGGCACCTTGACGGATTTCATTCAGTGTGAGGTTGCAGGGTATTTATCGGCACGTCAAAGCCTCAACCGGAGGTATTTTTGGGCTAACGTGTCGGGCAATTTGACGTCGMCGCCGACGCTCGCTCATTGGGGCAACATGATTTCTCCCGGAAAGAAGCTAAAAACCAACTTTAAGCTCACGATCGTCGCCGGCGGCGTCGCCCAGGAGGTCGCGTTCAAGGACCTGCTCACCCGCCGCACGATTGTGTCGGTTTATATGAAAAATAACACGGGTTCCTGCGATAAGCAGAACGACTCTCTCGCGGCCCACGCCGCCGAGTTTGCCGAGGCCGGTTACACGCTCGTTGCCGTCAGCCGCGACACGCCCGGCTCGCACCTGAAATACGCCGCGAAGAAGAAAATCACCTATACGTTGGCGAGCGACCCGGGTGATCTTTTTGCGCAGGCGGCGGATGCGGTCGTGGAAAAGTCCATGTACGGCAAAAAATACTTTGGGCCGGCGCGGGCGGCGTTTGTGCTCGGGAGCGACGGCACGGTACTCGCGGTGGCGGAGAAAGTGGACACGGCGGACTATGCGGCGCAGCTCAAGGTGCTGATCGCGGGCTTGAAATAGCTTGTGCCGGCGGGCCATGGCCCCGCTTGTCGGCCATGGACTGTCGCGCTGGTTGCGGCGCGTGTTGCATCGCGCCCTCGATTTCTTCGTCGATCCCGGGGATGCCCCACGGCAAGCCGGCCGGCGTGAGGTGTGTGCAACTGCTCGCGGATTTTCGCTGTGCGATTTTCGGCCGGGCCGACCGCCCGGCGGTCTGCGCTAGCCTGCGGCCAATGGCGAACATCTGCGGGGTAAATCGCCTTGATGCGCTCGACCTGCTCGCGCGGCTTGAACTGGCGACGAAACCCTAGTCGATTCGGCGCATGGCCAAAACCGAAGAAGCCCCGAAGATCATTTTCTCGATGCTCGGCGTCTCGAAGAAAATCGAGCGCAAGGAAATCCTCCGCGACATCTCCCTCTCGTTTTACTATGGCGCGAAGATCGGAGTCCTCGGTCTGAACGGCTCCGGCAAGTCCTCGCTCATGCGCATCCTCGCGGGGATCGATACCGAGATCGACGGCCGCGTGCATTTTGAGCCGGGTTATACGGTGGGCTTTCTGCAGCAGGAGCCGGCCCTCACCCCCGGGGCCACGGTGCGGGCCTGCGTCGAAGAGGGCGTGAAGCATCTCACGGATCTCACGGCGGCCTACGATGCGAGTTGGGACGAGCTCGCCGAAGCGGCCGACAATGCGGCGAAGGATGCCGTCGCCGACAAGCAGGCGAAGTTGCAGGAAAAGATCGACGCGCTCGGCGCGTGGGATGTCGCGCCGCAGGTGGACATGGCGATGGATGCACTCCGTTGTCCGCCCGGCGACGCCATCGTCGATCATCTTTCCGGTGGTGAACGGCGCCGCGTGGCGCTCGCGCGACTGTTGTTGCAGAAGCCGTCGATTCTCCTGCTCGACGAGCCGACGAACCATCTCGATGCCGATAGCGTTAATTGGCTCGAGCAGCACCTCGGCCGCTACGAAGGCACGGTCATCGCCGTCACGCACGACCGCTACTTTTTGGACAATGTGGCCGGTTGGATTCTCGAACTCGATCACGGCCACGGTCTGCCGTGGAAAGGAAATTATTCCTCGTGGCTCGAGCAGAAGCAGGCTGTCGCCTCCGTCGCCGAGCGCACCGAGAGCAAGCGCCAGAAAGCCATGGCGCGAGAACTGGCGTGGATTCGCCAAGGGGCCAAGGCCCGCCAGTCGAAAGGCCAGGCGCGCATCAACGCCTACGAGGCCATGCTCAAGGCCGATGTCGTCGAACAGGAAAAGATTTTCGAGATCATCATTCCGGCCGGCCCGCGGCTCGGCACGGTCGTAGTCGAGGCGCAGAATGTGGCGAAGGCGTTTGGCGAGAAATTGCTCTTCGATAAACTCAACTTCGCGCTGCCGCCCGGCGGCATCGTCGGGATCATCGGGCCCAACGGCGCCGGCAAGACCACGCTCTTTAAGCTCATCACCAATCTGGAAAAAGCCGACGCGGGGACGTTCAAGGTCGGCGAGACGGTGAAGTCGGCCTATGTGGAACAGTCGCGCGATTCGCTGGAGGGCAACAAGACGATCTGGGAAGTGATCAGCGACGGGCAAGAAATCCTCGCGCTCGGGCCGCGCTCGGTGAACAGCCGGGCGTATTGCGCGCAATTCGGTTTCACGGGCGCCGACCAGCAGAAGAAAGTGGGCGTGCTCTCCGGCGGCGAACGCAACCGCGTGTTGCTCGCGCGCGTGCTGAAGAGCGGGGCCAATCTGCTGCTGCTCGACGAGCCGACCAACGATCTCGACGTGAATTCGATCCGCGCGCTGGAAGAAGCGTTGGAAACGTTTGCCGGCTGTGCCGTGATCATTTCGCACGACCGTTGGTTCCTCGACCGCGTGGCGACGCACATCATGGCGTTTGAAGGCGATAGCACCGTGCATTGGTTCGCCGGCAACTACTCGAGCTATATTGAAGATTTTAAGAAACGGAAAGGCAAGGAGGCCGACCAACCGCACCGCATAAAATACCGGAAGCTCTCGCGGTAAGCGGCAGGGCGTCTCTCCGCGGTCCCTTTCGGGAGCGAGGGCCGGCAGCGGGCGGACGGCGTCCGCGCGGGGTGACTTGCGGCGGGAGTTATTTTGGGCACGGTGGCCTCTTTCGCCCATGAAACCTATCGCTTGGTTAACCCTCGTCCCCGCGCTGCTTGCCGCGTTTTCCTCTATGTCTTCCGCCGCTGAATCCAAACTCGCCTCGCTCGTCCTCGGGGGCGGATGCTTCTGGTGCACCGAAGCCGCTTATGAAATCGTCCCCGGCGTCAAAGCCGTCGTCAGCGGCTACTCCGGCGGCAAGGAACCGAATCCCACCTACAAAGACATCACGAGCCATCGCACGGGACACGCCGAGGTCATCCGGATCGACTACGATCCCGCCGTGGTCTCGCTCGAGGCGCTGCTCGACTACTTTTGGCAGGTGCACAATCCCACGCAGGTGGGCGGGCAGGGGAACGATCACGGTCCGCAGTATCGCTCGATCATTCTCTACGCCGATGAAGCGCAAAAAACCGCGGCGATGAAGTCGCGGGTCCCGGCGAGCCAAGAGTTTCGCGATCCGATCACGACGGAAATCGTGCCGCTCGTGAAATTCTGGCCAGCGGAGGATTACCATCAGGATTATTTCGCGAAAAACCCGCACGCGGGCTACTGCTCGTTCGTGATCGCGCCGAAGATCAAGAAACTGAAATCGCAGGCGCCGGTGCTGCAGAAAAAGTAGCGGGTGGTGGGAGGTCGGGCGTTGCGTCGGGCGGCTTGGGGTTGCTTGTTTTAAGTTCGGCGGTGTGGCGTTAGCGGGCGGGCACACGATACTTAGGCACAAAAAAGCCCGAAGCCTTGAGGCATCGGGCGATTTGGTTGAGCCGGCCGGGGGTCAGTTGACGTTGGAACGGCTGGAGCTGCCGGCGGCGGACTCGGCGTCACCTTGGGTGACGGGAGCGTCGGGACCGGTGGCGGTGGGTTGCTGACGGGCGAGCGCGCGGCGGTTCTTCACGAGGGCATTAGCGCGGGTGTCGCACCAGCGGATGAAAGCGTAGGGCCGGGGCGTAGTGAACTCGGAGGCGTGCCACTCGGAGCCGTGGGTGAAGAGGGTTTTCGGGATTTGGAAGGTGCCGAAAACCCAGTCGAACACGGGCAAGGTAAAGAACCCGGAAATGGCCTCGTTGGAGTCAATGGAGGCGTGATGGCGGAGGTGGAAGCTGTAGATGTGGCGCCAAAGGCCGCCGAAGTATTTGTGCTCGAGGAGCGGGGCCCAGCGCTCGAAGGCCCAATGTTCGAAGGCGTGGAAGATCTCGTAGAGCGCCAGGGCGAAGGCGAGGGCGGCGAAGCCGGCGAAGAGCCACGGCCACGTGGGCATCAGCCACTGCATCAAAACTAGGAATGGAGCGAAGCCGGCGGCAAAGGCGACGAGGGTATACCAAGGGAAGAATGACGCCTCGCCCTGCTCGGGGGTGGTGACGGGGTAGATATTCTCAACGTAAGGGACCTCGCGACCGGCGGCGGTGAACCGTTTGCCGATGCGCGTGAGCGAGTGGTGCAAGGTGTGTTGCTTGTAGAACCGGCTCAGGGCCGGGACCACCGGGCGGTGCAAGACGTAGCGGTGGAAGAAATACTCGAAGAAGCAGGTGCCGAGATGCACCACGAGGAAGGCGACGATGAAGGGCACGACCGGCATCGCGATTTGCGCCTGCCAGACGGAGGCCGGCGCGAGCAGCCAAACGAGGGCGATGAGGCCCGCCAGCGAGACCGCGACGGTGAATAGAAAAAGGGGAAGAGAGAACTTCTCTTCGACCGGTGCGGATGAGCCCGAGGTAAGTGCCATGAGAGGGAGTAGGGTCCGGAGGTTTAGATGGAATGGCAACCGTTCATGCATGATTAAACGGGATTGCCCGAAATTTATTAACCGGGACGTGGGAGCGGAGGTAGCGCGAAAAGGCGGCGGGCCAGGAACGCTTTGCCCACAACTTGCACGGCTTAACCTTCCAAGAGAAGAGTGCGGGGCGAAGCGACGGCAGGGAATGTCGATAGAGCCCGCCTCGGCCGCTCGCCGGCGCGCACGACCTTGAGGCGGCGAAGGGCTTTACTCCGGCGCCAGGTTGGCGCTTCGTGGAGTGATGAGCGATGAGCCGAAGCGAGAGGTGATCTGCGCGGATGCGATTCCGTGGCTGCGCGAACGCGGGCGGATCGACGGGGCGTGCGCGGTGACTTCGCTGCCGGATGTTTCCGAGGTGGGCGTGACGCTTGAAGTGTGGCGGGCGTGGTTTCTCGGTGCGGTGCGGCTGGTGGTAAATGCGGTGCCGGATGAGAGCGCGGCGCTTTTTTTTCAAAGCGATATCAAACGGGACGGGGAGTGGATCGACAAAGGTGCGATGGTGATCCGGGCCGCAGAGGACGCGGGCGCGCGTGTCTTGTTCCACAAGATCGTGCTGCGGCGGCCGGCGGGAATGCTCACGGCCGGGCGGTCGGGATTCACCCACTTCATTGCGGTTTCGCGGGCGTTGAAGTGTCCGGATGGTTTGCCGATTCCCGATGTGATCGCCGACGCGGGCGAGCAGAAGTGGGTGCGAGCGATGGGCGTGCGCGCGGCCGGCCACGCGGCGCGCTTTGCGCGGGAGGTTGTGGGGGCGAACGTGGTGGTCGATCCGTTTTGCGGCGTGGGCACGGTGCTGGCGGCGGCGAATGCGCTGGGGCTGAATGCGCTCGGAGTGGAGAAAAACCGGAAGCGGGCGGAGGAGGCGAGGGCGTTGGTGGTAAGGACGGGGGAGATTTAGGAAAGTGGAATCGTGCGGATGGACGGGGGAAGATTTTCCCCGCGAAACACGCGAACTAACGAACGGTGGATGAAAACGGGAGTGCCCGCGAATGGGCACGAATCGACGCGAATTCCGAAGGGTTGAGGGACTTTCTAAAAGGCGTCGGGCGTTTCGGAGTTGCCCACGGAACACACGGACTACGCGGAAGAATCGGAGACGGAAAACCCGGAGGACGTTAGATTTTTCCGAGAAAGCTCCGGGGGATTTGGTAAAGATAGCCGCAGGAGCGCCAGGCGCGGACGAGGGATTTTTTGGCGTCGCCGGTTCGGAGAATGATGGTGGCGAGAAGGGCGATGAGGGCGTAGCCGAGGAGTTTGAGAACGTTGGCGAGCCAGCGGGTGGCGAGGTAGGCGCGACCGCCCGGTTGGCCGGCGCGGTCGATGGTGCGCGAGCGCGCGGAGTCGAAGGCGTGGCGGGCGGCGTAGCGAAAGGTGGTGCGGCTCGCGGGCATCTGGTGGCGCACGGCGGCGGCGGGGGCGAACCAGACTTCAAGGCCGGCGGCGCGGATGCGGCGGATCATCTCGCTGTCGCCGCCCGAGAAATAGTTGCCGGCGGCGCGGTCGAGCGCGGTGTGAAAGACGCCGACTTTGGCGAAGACGGCGCGGGGGATGGCGAGGTTGGCGCCCATCGGGCTGTGGCGCGACGGGAGGGGGCCGGCGTCGGCGCGGAAGGCGAGCGGAGCGTGCCACTCTGCGACCCAAGGCGGGAGGCCATCAGGGAAAACGGGGATCACTTCGCCGCCGACCGCGCCGATGCGGTCGGCGGATTCGCCGGCGAAAGATGCGAAGATGTGGGTGAGCCAATCGGGCTGCGCGAGGATGTCGTCGTCGGCGAAGAGGATGACATCGCCGCGGGCTTCGGCGATGGCGCGGTTGCGGGCGTAGTCGAGGCCCTGTTGTTGTTCGAGAATGTGGCGCGGGGCGAGCGGGGTGGAGGCAAACGCGGCGACGACTGCGGCGGTGTGGTCGGGGGAGTTGTTGTCGATGACGAGGACTTCGAATTGGTCGCGCGGGAAAGTTTGCCGGGAAAGGCTGGCGAGAGTTTGGCGCAGAAATTCGGCGCGGTGGTAGGTGCAGATGGCGACGGTGAGGCGCATGGCGTTCAGGCGAGTCGCTTGAGGGCGGCCCAAACCCAACCGCTGGGCAAGCGCGCAAACGGGATCGAGCCGAGGCGTAGCGCGCGGGCGAGGGAGGCGGGTTTCTGGGGGAAACGGGCCGCGTAGCTGAGCGCGTTGCGGTAGGTGAAGAAACGGGCGAGCCAACGGCCGAGGCGCGGGCTTTTTGGGAACTGTTCGCGGGCGATGCGGAGGCGGAGGAGATGCGTCTGGCGAATCATCGTCGGCCAGGCGCGTTCGGTCCATTGGCCGTCGGCCACGCGGTAGAACGCGGCGACCTCGCGAACGACCTCGATGCGACCGGCGCAGGCGAGGCGATACCAGAACTCGTAGTCGGCGAGTGGGCCGGCTTGTTCGCTGAAGCCGCCGATTTTTTCGGCGAGCTCGCGGCGGATCAACACACCAGGGAAGGGCGTCATGGCGCTCTTCAGAAAATAGCGCGGCGGGTAGGCGAACGCCGCGGCGGTGGAGGGTGTGGCGGGCGCGGGCAGCGCGGGCATAGAGGCACCGGACACGGTGCGCGTGCAGATGGCGGCGAGGCTTTTCTCGAGATGCGGGAGGACGGCGGCGAGATACCACGGATAGAGCGCGTCGTCKTCGTGGAGCACCATCACCCACGTGCCGCGCGCGCGGCGGAGGGCTTCGTTCCAATTGCGCACCGGGCCGAGCGTGGGCGTGTTGCGGTGGTAGAAAAATTTGTCGGCGGGGAGACGCGCGACGGTGGCGACGGTTTCGGGGAGCGTGCCGTCGTCGCAGACGATGACTTCATAGTCTACAGCGGCGGTTTGCGCAGCGATGCTCGCAAGCGTTTCGGCGAGCAGTGCGGGCCGGTTGTAGGCCGGAACGCCGAAGGTGATAAGAGGCGCGGAGCTCATGGTTGGGCGGCGAGCGCGGCGCGCACGGCGTCGAATACCTCGGTCGCCGTGAGGCGGCGAACGCAGAAGTTTTTGTAGGAATCACCGGGGGCGCATTCGGCGGGCGCGACGCAGGCGGCGGCGCAGGGTTGGGCGGCCTGGAGCACGGTGTGGTGCGGGCCGACGGGGCCCCAAACCGTGGTGTTCTGAGCGCCGACGAGAGCGACGACGGGCGTGCCGACGGCGGCGGCGACGTGCATGGGGCCGCTGTCATGGCAAAGGAAGAGATCGAACTGGGCGGCGAGCGCGGCGAATTGCCCGATGGGCAGGGGACGGTCGAGAAGGACGAGGTGGGATTTCGCGGCGGCACGGATGGCAGCGAGCAGCGGGCGCTCGGTGGGGCCGCCGACGAGAAAAATTTGGACGTTCAACTCGTCTTGGAGCCGGTCGCAGACGGTGGCGAAATTCTCGGAGGGCCAGACGCGGTAAGGGCTGCGGCTGCCCGGGTGGAGGAGGATTTTTTGGATTTTGGATTTTCGATTCTGAACTGTCGCTGCGCTCGGTAACTCGATTTTCGATTGTGGACCGAGCAGCGGGGCGATGGCAGCGAGGTCGGCGGGGCGGGGGACGAGGCGGATTTCTCGGGTCGTGATCGGAACGCGGGCGGTCGTGAGCATCGAGAGGTAGGTCTCGGTGATGGGTTGTGCGCTGTAGGCGATGGAGCTGACGAACGTGGTGTGCGTATAAAGCCGCGAGAAGTGACGGCGGACGTTTTCAAGGTGGAAGCCATGGCGGACGGGGGCGCCGGTGAAGCGGGTGAGGAGCGCGGTCTTTTGGGAGTTATCGAGGTCGAAGACGTGGGTGAAGCGCGCGGAGCGGAGTTGCCGGAGGAAGGCGAGCAACTCGGCGGCGCGGCGCGGCAGGGTGAGGGCGGCGGAGACGTCGGGGTTGAGCGCGAGGACGGCGGCGTAGGCGGGCTCGGTGAGGACGGTGAGGCGGGCGTCGGGCCAGCGGAGGCGGAGGTTGCGCAGGAAGGAACCGAGCAGGACGATGTCGCCGAGATAGCGGCGGCGGATGACGAGGAGATGCAGTGCGGCCGTCATGCGGGTTTTCGGGTTGGCGCGAGTGCGCACGAAGTGATAAGTCTTAAAAAAATCCGCAATGCAATATCACCCGCCGAGCTGGCTCCCTGCCTCAGAAAACGGAAAGCGCACCGATTACTACGCGCACCTGCGCAGCGAGGTGATCGAGGCGATTCCGGACGGGTGCTCGGTGGTGCTCGATGTGGGCTGTGGCAAAGGGACGCTGGGGCGTTGGCTGAAAGAGCAGCCGGGCGTCAAAACCGTTTATGGCGCCGAATTGTTTCCGGCGGCGGGCGAGGAAGCGCGGCGATGGCTCGATGAAGTGGTGGTCGGCAACATCGAACAGGTCGTCTTGCCGTTTCCCGAGGGCACGGTGGACTGCATCATTTGCGCGGACGTGCTGGAGCACACGGCCGATCCGTGGGCGGTGGTGGCAAAGTTGAAAAAACTGCTGAAGCCCGACGGCTGTATTGTGGCGAGTATTCCCAACGTGGGGTTTCACCGAAACATCCGGAAAATGCTGCGCGGGCAATGGACCTACGCGCAGGAAGGCCTGCTCGATAAAACGCATCTGAGGTTCTTCACGCTCGAGACGATCACGGAATTGTTTGCGAGCGACGGGCTCACGATTGAGCGGGTGTTTAAGAACGTGGACGCGGGCTGGAACGTGCGGATTTTGAACGCGCTCACGTTTGGCTATCTGAAGAACACGCTCTATCTGCACTACATCGTGCGGGTGCGGCGGTGAGGGGGTGGCGCGGGGACGAGGGGTGGATCTCGACGCGGGTGTGGATCGCGGCGTAAAGCCGCTCCTACCGCGGGGAACCGGGCGTCGGCGCGCGAGCGCTCTACGCGCCTTGCTGGCGGTCGTAAAGGGAGCGGTAGAGGGCGTTGCCGGCGTGGAGTTCGGCGTGGGTGCCGTCGGCGACGATCTGGCCCTGGTCGAAGACGAGGATCTTCGTTGCGTCGCGGATCGTGGAAAAACGGTGGGCGATGATCAGCACGGTTTTGCCGACGACCAGTTGCTTGAGCGCGAGCTGGATGGCGGCTTCGCTTTCGCTGTCGAGGGCGCTGGTGGCTTCGTCGAGGATGAGGACCGGAGCGTTGCGCAGGAAGGCGCGGGCGAGGGCGAGGCGTTGGCGTTGGCCGCCGGAGACGAGCGCGCCGCGTTCGCCGACCTTGGTGTGGTAGCCTTGGGGGAGCGCCGCGATGAAGTCGTGGGCGAAGGCGTCGCGGGCGGCTTGCTCGACCTCGACGCGGGTAGCGTCGGCGCGGCCGATGAGGAGGTTGTTGAAAATGGTGTCGTTGAAAAGAACCGGTTCCTGCGAGACGACCGCGATGTGGCGGCGGAGATCGGCGAGGCGGAGGGCGCGGGTGTCGATCCCGTCGATGCTGACGGTGCCGCCGGTGGCGTCATAGAAGCGCGGGACGAGGTTGGCGAAGGTGGACTTGCCGGCGCCGCTGGGGCCGACGAGCGCGCAGATGGTGCCGGCAGGAATGGAAACGGAGACGTCGCGCAGGACGGGCGCGCCGTTCTGGTAAGCGAAGGTTACGTGGTCGAAGGCCAGTTCGCCGCGAAGGCTGGTGACGGCGACGGGCGCGGCGGGGTCGGCGATGGAGACGGTGGCTTGGAGGATTTCCTCGATGCGGTTGAGAGAGGCGGCGCCTTTCGTGAGTTGGCCGTGGAGGCCGCCGAGTTTCTTCATCGGCTCGTAGCAGACGAAGAGCGCGCCAAGGATGGAGACGAAGACCGAGAGCGTGAGACCGGCGTAGTAGGCGTAATAAAGGGAGAACGCGATGCCGAGGGAGGCGATGACCTCGATGGACGGCGAGAGCACTTGGGAGTATCTCACGACCTTGAGCTGGATGCGGAAGAGGTGGCGGGTCGTGGCTTGGAAGATGCCGATCTCCCTTTCCTCGAGGCCGAAGGCGCGAACTTCGCGGGCGGCGGAGAAATTTTGGCTGGCGAGGTCCGAGATGTCGCCGAGCAGGCGCTGGTTTTCCTGGGCGCGGCGGAGGAGTTTTTTCCCGATTAAGCGCACCGGGAAAACGCAGACCGGCACGACGGCGAGCGAGGCGAGGAAGAGGCCGACGCCGTCGTTCTTTAGGGAGGTCACGGCGAGAAAATAAATCGCGCCGACGAGGGTGACGGGTTGGATGACGAGGTCGCTGGCGCTGCTGGTGATAGTTTGTTGGACGACCTGGGTATCGGAGGTGAGGCGGGAGAGGAGGTCGCCGGTGCGGTTACGGCCGAAGTAACTAAGGGGGAGGTGCTGGAGACGGCGGTAGAGTTCGACGCGGAGGGCTTCGAGGACGCCGATGCCGCAGTAGCTCATGAGGTAGTTGTTAAGAAAACCGCTGACGGCGCGGAGGAGAAAGATGAGCGGAATCAGCAGAGCGTAGCCGACGATCTCGCGGGTGGAAAGGGTGCGGCCGGCGCGGATGCGCTCTTTGGCCGCGAGCTGCTCGGCGGGAGTCGGGGCGAGGGCGGTGGTGCCGGTCGCGGGCGGAGCGGAGGGTTTGAGGAGAGCGGTGGTGGCGGGCTGCCCGGTGTCGTCGGTGAAAATTTTCGGGAAGACTTCGTTGATCACCTTCGGCAGACCGTAGCCGTAGACTAGTCCGCTGACGGCTCCACAGAGGAGCGCGAGAGCAAGGGCGACGTGGCGGCCCTTCAGGTAGCGGAGATAGGGGAGAAAGCGTTTCACGAAACTGGGGTGATGAGCGGGATCGATTGGCGGCCGTAGCGGCGGTAGCGTTTGAAATCGGAGTCGAGGGTAAAGACCCGGCAACCGGGACGAAGTTCGCTCATGCGCACGAGGCAGGCGTCGGAGAGGGACATGGGGACGTCGGAGTATTTGCGCATCAAAGCGGTGACCGAGGCGAGATTGAGGCCGAGGTCGAAATCGAGCCGAACATAGCCGTCGCCCAATAGCCCGGTGACATGGGTGGAGCCACCGTGCACGTTCTGCAGGAGAAAAAGACTTTCGGCGATCACGGCTTCGCAGGTGAGAAATGGCGGCTTAAGCAGCTTGACCTCATTCGCCGCCCAAGCGTGAAGCGGATCACGCCTATCGATCAGCGCCACGAGCGGACTGGTATCAAGAACGACGCGAGAGCCCATAGCCTTCCATCGTCTTGCTGCGGGCAGAAAGATCCCCGGGGCCCTCGACCGCTCCGATATACTTGTGGGCCAGCTCGTAAAACGAGCCGCGCATGATCGTCTTTTTCGTGCGCTTGGTCGCCGCGGTCGCCTTCTTGGCTGAGCGAATCCGAACAGCTCCCATGGTGGAGAGGCTTCGGGTGGCTTTGGTCGAAGCAAGTGTCGGGGCGGGCATGAGGAGACCAAATTCTCGCGCCGCGGCAGTGTCAATCCGCCGGCGCCGCTCAATCCTTCGACGAGCGCACGTCGAGGGCGTCGCGGAGACCGTCGCCGAGGAAGTTCAGGGAGAAAAGCGTGAGGGAAAACACGCCGCCGGGGAACACGAGGAGCCACCAGAATTCCTCCATCTTTTCCGCGCCGTCCTTGATGAGCACACCCCAGGAACTCATGGGCGGTTGCACGCCGAGGCCGAGGAAGCTGAGGAACGCTTCCAGCAACATGACGGCGGGAATCGTGAGCGTCGTGTAAACGATGATCGGGCCGAGGATGTTGGGAATCATGTGGCGGAAGATGATCCGGCGCTTGCCGAGGCCGAGAGCACGGGCGGCCTCGATGTATTCCATTTTCTTGATCGTCATGATCTGGCCGCGGACGATGCGCGCCATCGTGAGCCACTCGACCGCGCCGATGGCGAAGAAGAGCAAAAAGATGTTTCGCCCAAAAAACACCATGAGCAGAATCACGAAGATCGTGAACGGCAGGGCATACATGATATCGACGATGCGCATCATGAACGCGTCGAGCTTGCCGCCGAAGAAACCGGAGACGGCGCCGTAGGTGACGCCGATCGCGAGGGCGACAAACGTGGCGACGAGGCCGACCAAGATCGAGATGCGGCCGCCGAACAGGATGCGCGAAAAGAGGTCGCGGCCGAGCGTGTCGGTGCCGAGCCAATGCGCGGCGCTCGGCGGCGTGGCGCCGAGGTCGAGGTTTTGCGTCTGGTAGGACTGGGTGAAGAACGGCCCGATGCCGCAGAGCAGGCCGAGCACGATGAGCGTGACGCCGCCGAAGACGGCGAGTTTGTTTTTGCGCAGGCGCGACCACGCGTCGTGCCAGAGGGAATTGCCCGTCTCGAGTTGCTCCGGCGTGACGGCGGGGGACGGAATGCGGTCGGGTGAAGGAGAGAGGGAAACCATCGGATTTTTTACCACGAAATCCACGAAACCCGCGAAAGGGGAACCGGGTAAGCGAAGGATTCGGGCGCGACCGCGGCGGAGTGGGTGTGGGCGGTGCGGAGCGGGCGTCGGCGAGCGACGCCCCTACGTGGGAAAGAGGGCGCGGGGCTCATTCGAATTTAAGTTTCGGGTTGAGCCAGATCTGGACGATGTCGACGACGAGATTCAGGACGACGATGAGCGTCGCGTAGAGGATGACGGTGCCGAGGACCAAGGTGTAGTCGCGGTTGAAGGCGCTGTTGACGAATTCGCGGCCGAGGCCGGGGATTTGGAAAATGGTCTCGATTACGAACGAGCCCGTGAGAATGCCGGCGATGCCCGGCCCGAGGAAGGAGATGACGGGGAGCAAGCCGCCGCGCATCGCGTGCTTGAAGACGACCCGAAGTTCGCCGGCGCCTTTCGCGCGGGCGGTGCGGATGTAGTCTTGATTGAGGACCTCCAACATGCCCCCGCGCGTGAGCCGGGCGATGTAGGCGGCGTAAACGCAGCCGAGGGTGAGGCAGGGCAAGATGCGGTCGGAGGGGCCATACCAACCGGAGGCGTTGAGCCATTGGAAATGGATCGCGAAGGTGAGCACGAAGAGCGGGCCGAGGACGAACGTGGGCACGCAGATGCCGATCATCGCCGAGGACGAGCACACGTAGTCGAGCCACGTGTTGCGCTTTATGGCGGCGAGGGTGCCGAGCGTGATGCCGAGCACCAAGGCCACGGCGAGGGAAATGAATCCGAGCTCCAAGGAGGTGGGCAGCTTGTCGCCAATGATTTCGTTGACGGTGCGATTGGGGTATTTGAACGACGGACCGAGGTCGCCGCGCAAAAGGCTGCCCATGTAGTCGAAGTATTGCCGGTAAAGCGGTTTATCGAGACCGTAGTGGGCCTCGAGATTGCGGAGGATTTCCGGGGTGACGGCTTTTTCGGCCGTAAACGGTCCACCGGGCACAAACCGGATCATGAAAAACGTCGCCGTGATGATGATCCAAAGCACCGGAATGATCTGGAGCAGGCGGCGGAAAGTGAAGCGAAGCATAGTGCGACGAAAGACAGGGCTGAGGGCGGAAGCGCCAAGAGAGAGCAGAGAGGGAAACGATGGCAAGCGTGTGCCGGGTGTCACAAACAGGTCACGGTCGCCGGTCGTTTTTGACAACGGCCGCGGGGTCGGTTTGTTTGGGTTGTGACGACTCGACGCGACTTTCTGAAATTAGCCGGGCTCTATACCGCGGGGTTTATAGGCCTGCGTGAACTGGTGAACCGCCCGGCCGCGGCGGCGACGGGCGGCGGAGCAGCGGCGGGCGGACGGGCGGGCTTCGGCGCGCTGGTCGACGACCCGGCGGGGCTCTTCCAACTGCCAAAGGGCTTTCGTTATTCCCGGTTTGGCGCGACGGGCGACGAGATGGCGGATGGCTTGCTGGTGCCCGGTAAACACGACGGCATGGCGGCGTTTGCCGGAGAGAACGGGCGGACGCTGCTCGTCCGCAACCACGAGATCAAAAGCGTCGAGTCCGAGTTGGGGGCGTTTGGCAAGGACCTGAGCCGGCTCGGGCGGATCGACCGGGCGAAAATTTACGACTATGGCAAGGGCATCGCGCCGCATCTGGGCGGGACCACGACGTTGGTCTTCGACACCCGCACGCAACGGCTCGAGCGGCAGTTCCTCAGCTTGGCCGGCACGACGGTCAATTGCGCGGGAGGTCCCACGCCCTGGGGTACCTGGGTGACGTGCGAGGAAGTCGGCGATACGCCCGAGGCGTACTCGGAGCAGGCGCACGGTTATAACTTCGAAGTGCAGCCGACGGTGCAACCGGCGCTGGCAGATCCCTTGCCGTTGAAGGCGATGGGACGTTTCCGGCACGAGGCCGTCGCGGTCGATCCGGCGTCGGGGATCGTTTATCAGACGGAGGACGTAGGTGACGGCCTGCTTTACCGTTTTATTCCGAAGAAGCCGGGCAAACTCGCGGCGGGCGGAAAACTTCAGGCCATGGCGGTACGTGATCGGAAATCGGCCGACACCCGCAATTGGAAAAAGAGCGCGTTTCCGATCGGGCAACGGCTCGCGGTGGAGTGGGTCGACCTAGAGGAAATCGACAACCCGAAGGGCGACTTGCGCCTGCGCGGCGCGGCGGCGGGCGCGGCGGTGTTTGCACGCGGTGAGGGCGCGTGGTGGGGCAACGACTCGGTCTATTTCGCGATGACCAACGGCGGGCGGAATGCGTCGGGGCAGATCTTCCGGTATTTCCCGAGCGTGCATGAGGGCACCGCGCGCGAGGCGGCGACCCCGGGGTTCATCGAGCTCTTCGCCGAACCGAACGACACCGAGTTGCTCCGCAATTGCGACAACGTGACGGTGGCGCCGTGGGGCGATCTGATTATCTGCGAAGATGCCGACGCGATCTGCCGCATCGTGGGCATCACGCCGCGCGGCGAGTATTATGTGATCGGCTCAAACACGAAACGGGGCCGCGAGCTGTGCGGCGCGTGTTTCTCGCCCGATGGCACGACGCTGTTCGTGAACGTGCAGAACCCAGGCTACACGCTGGCCATCACGGGTCCGTGGGGCGAGCGGAGGGGCTGAGCGCAGGGCCGGGCGCGGGCGGTGGTCTTCCGGCGGTTTTGCCGGATTGAAAGTTTTCCTGCGCGGGATAACGGTTGGCGTGATGTCATCATCTACGTCGAAGTCCCGGATGAATCGTCGAGCGGCGTTGCGGTTGCTCGGCTCGGCCACGCTCTTGGCGGGCGGACGAAACCTGATGGCGGCGGTGGCGGCCGAAGCGCCGCGGGCGACGCCGCTGCTCACGCGGGCGATTCCGTCGACGGGGGAACAGATTCCGGTGATCGGCTTGGGCACGTGGCAGACGTTTGACGTGGGTTCGGGCGCCGACGAACGCGCGCCCATCGAAGCGGTGTTGCGTGAATTTGCGGCGTTGGGCGGCCGCGTCCTAGATTCGTCGCCGATGTATGGTCAGTCCGAAGAAGTCGCCGGTGACCTGATGGCGAGAAACGCCCTGCGGGAAAAACTGTTTGTTGCGACCAAGGTTTGGATCTCCGGCCGCGCTGCGGGTATCGCCCAGATGCACGACTCCATCCGCAAATTGCGGGCGGGCAAAATCGATCTGATGCAGGTGCACAACCTGCTCGATGTGGGCGCGCATCTCGATACCTTGCGCGGTTGGAAAAAAGACGGCCGCATCCGGTATCTCGGAGTGACCCACTACACGGCCAGCGGGGCGGAGGCGGTCGCTAAGCTGATCCAAAGCGAAGTCGTCGATTTCGTGCAGGTCGCTTACTCGGTGTCCGAGCGCGACGCCGAGAAGCGGTTGTTCGATCTTGCCCGGGATAAGGGCGTGGCGGTGATTGCCAATCGTCCGCTGGGCGGGGGCGACCTGATCCGGCGCCAAGTGGGAAAGCCTTTGCCCGCGTGGGCCGCCGAGATCGATTGCGCGAGTTGGGCGCAACTGCTGTTGAAGTTTGTCGTGTCCCATCCGGCGATCACCGTCGCGATCCCGGCGACTTCCAAAGTTACCCATCTCCGCGACAACATGCGCGCCGGGATCGGTCGGTTGCCCGACGAGAATTTGCGCAGCCGGATCGTCGCCGCGGTGGCGTAATGGAACAGGGATACCAACGTCCCTTGATTTCTAGACGTTTGTCATTGCGAGGTGCGCGAAGCGCGCCGTGGCAATCCATCTGGATTGCTCCTGCTCCCGCCATCGCGGGTGCCTTGCAATGACAGGCGGTTGCTTGGCGGACGTCGGGATTACGGCGCGGAAGCGGTGGGCAGAAATCGGGGATCGCGCCGCGCGCGGGTGTGCGCCTCGAAGTCGGCGGCGAGCGCGAGGAGCTTTGCCTCGCTCCACGCCCGGCCGTAAAATAGCAACCCGGTCGGCAGCGGCGCCATTGGCCCAAACGGCACGGTCACGCTGGGGTAACCCGCCATCGCCGCCACGCCGGCGCCGCCGCCGACAAGCGCATCGAGTCGATATTTTTCCATCACGGCGTCGATGCCCTCGGTGCGCGCAACGCGCCAGCAGGTCTCCCGGGCCGCGAGATAGGCCGGCTCGGTCAGTGGGCCTTTGGCTTGCGCGCGGATGAAGTAGTGCTGGCCGAAAAGCGGCTGCACTTTGGCTCGGTGCTCGTCGTTGAACGTGATCACATCGGCCAGAGTTTTCATCGGTGCCGACGGGCCGAGGTCCGCGAGGTAGGCGTTAATGCCGGCTTTCATTTCATAGAGCATCACCTCGATGCGGGCGCTGCCGGCCGCCGAAACCCCGGGCAAATCGCCCACCTCGACGACCTCCGCGCCGGCGGCGCGCAACGCCGCGAGAGCCGTGGTCATACTGTTTTCCGGACCGCGCTTGCCGGCGGAGTTGCTGACGACGCCGATCCGCGCGCCTGCGAGCGCGCCGGGGCGTAAAGGTGCGCCCAGCTGAGACGCGAGACGATGGGGCTGGTTTTGCGTGACCGGGTCGCGCGCATCGGGGCCCGCGAGGGCGGCGAGCACCAATGCTGCGTCGCGCACCGTGCGCGTGATCGGCCCGGCGGTGTCGAAGGTGGCCGCGATGGGGATGACGCCGCTGCGACTCACCAGCCCGACCGTCGGTTTGAATCCCACCACGCCGCAGACCGTGGCGGGGGAAATGATCGAGCCGTTGGTCTCGGTGCCGATCGCCGCGACACACAGATTTGCAGAAACCGCCGCGGCCGAGCCGGAGCTTGAGCCGGACGGATTACGGTCGAGCACATAGGGGTTGTGCGTCTGACCGCCGCGCGAGCTCCAGCCGCTCACCGAACGCTCGCCGCGAAAGTTGGCCCACTCGCTCAGGTTGGTTTTGCCGAGGAGCACAGCGCCCGCCTCGCGGAGACGGGTAACGAGGTGCGCGTCGCGTGGCGGTTTCAGTCCGACGAGAGCGAGGGAGCCGGCGGTGGTTTCCATTTTGTCCGCCGTCGCGATGTTGTCTTTGATGAGAACGGGAATCCCGTGGAGCGGGCCGCGTACGCGTCCGGCCTTGCGCTCGGCGTCGAGGGTTTCCGCAACGGCCAGCGCATCGGGATTGAGCTCGATCACCGAGTTGAGTTTGGGTCCGGCGCGATCGATGTGGGCGATGCGGTTGAGATAAGCGGCCGTTAGCTCGCGCGACGTGAGCGTGCCAGCGGCCATGCGGCTCTGGAGGTCATCGATGGTGGCTTCGGCGAAGGGGAATGCAGGCTCGGCGGCGTGGCCGGCCAGCGCGAATGCGCACGCGAGCAAGGCGATGGGCCGGGCGATTCTGGGCATAGATTTCATCAAGGATCGCGGATAGAGCAACGAGGGCGCGGGCGCGAGTTTCCGGCTCGGTGCGGTCGATGGAGTTATCGGCTTCAATGGTTAAAACCGCTGGGCCTTTCCCGCCGGATCTGCGCTAGGGAATTATTGGCCGTTGCGGGGCGCGGGTGTCGGCGGAGACCGGGTAAAGGGCTTGGTGGTGTTCGAGTTGGTCGGAAAGGGCGGTCATCATGCGCCGGAGCGCGGCGGGCTCGGTGGCGGCGAGATCAGCCTGTTCGAAGGGGTCGTTGCCCAGATGGAAAAGTTGGTAGTGCGAGCCGCCCGAGACAGCGGTGGGGAAGTAGTGATAAATGACCTTCCATGGGCCTTCGCGATAACTGGTCCAGTAGGAGGTGCGGTGGGGGCCGTGAGGGTAGTGCATGAGGAACGACTCCGGCCGGGTGGAGTCGGTTTGGCCCGAGAGCAGGCGGTCGAGGCGGAAGCCGTCAACCGGGTGGGCGGCGGGGGCGCGGGCCTCGGCCAAGGCGAGGAGCGTGGGGAAAAGATCCATGACGGCGGCGGTTTGGGTTTGGAGGGCGCCGGCGGCGATGGGGAGGCGGCGCTGATGCGGGTTGGCGGGATCGGATTTTGCCCACGCGGCGATTAAGGGGATGCGCATCCCACCCTCGTAATGGGAGCCTTTTTTGCCGCGGAGTGGTGCGGCGCAAGCGACGGCATGCTCATGGCCGAGGGGCGCATCGGAGCCATTATCGCCCAAAAAGACGACGAGGGTGTCCTCCGCGATGCCGAGCGCCTCGAGGTGGTTGAGGAGGTCGCCGAGAGATTTGTCCATGCCCTCGACCAGCGTGGCGAAGGCTTGGGCGTTAGCGGGTTTGCCCGATTCTTGGTAGTGAGCGGCGAAGCGCGGATCGGACTCGAAGGGCGAGTGGACGGCGTAGTGGGCGAGGTGGAGGAAGAACGGTTGCCCTTGCTTGGCGGCAGCGGAGACGAGGTCTTTGGCCTCCAGGGTGAGCGCTTCGGTGAGGAAGAAATCTTGGCCGTGATATTTTTCGAGCTGAGGAACGGCATGGCTGGCGCGCTTGGTCGATTTTTTGCCGAAGTCCTGTCGGGCGAAATAGCTGCCGGGGGCGCCGATGGAAGCGCCGGCGATGTTGACGTCGAAGCCGAGTTTGGCGGGGTCGGCTCCGGCGGCGGCGCGGGGACCAAAATGGCCCTTGCCGACGTGAAACGTGCGGTAGCCGGCGTCGCGGAGGAGACCGGGCAGAGTGACATCGCCGGGCTTGAGCCCGCGCCAGTTCCAATCGGAGGGACCTTGGGTGCCGGCGTTATCCGTATCGGGATTGATCCAGTTAGTGGCGTGATGACGGGCGGCGTTTTGGCCGGTCAGGATCGCGATGCGCGTTGGCGAGCACACGCTCATCGCGCAGAAATTGTTGAATCGGACGCCGCGGGCAGCCAGGCGCTCCATCGCGGGGGTGCGGTAAAAATGGTTGAGCGGCTGCCGTTGGGCCCGGCCGGAGGTATCGGTGATAAACGGGACGGACGTGTCCATCACGCCCAGATCATCGACCAAAAAGACGACGAGGTTGGGCTTGGAGGCTGCGGCGGTGAGAGAAAAACTGAGGAGGAAGCTGGCGACGAGGAAGGCGCCGGGGCGGGATTGGGGGAGCATAAAGAGGAGCCCCCATAGCCGGGGTCTGGCCGTTTATTATGAGTTATTGGCCCGTTTTACTTGGTGGAGATAGCCGCGCAGAGAGTTTGCAGTTCCAAGTTGCAGGTGTTCGGCTAACCACGCGATCGCGGCTCCGGTTTGTTGGCGAATCTCGCCCGCCATTTCGATTTTCCAGCTCTGTTTCTTTGGTTTGGTCGTTAGGTCGGAGGCTGTTTTTCCGCGCTTGGCCAAGTTGGCGGACAAGCTGGCGTACCAGCTTGCCTGTCGCAGCTCGATGCGTTCCGCGCGTGGCAAGCCAGCGGTGAGGGCGCGGGCGGCGTGCTCTTTTGCAAGGGCCCGTCTCCACGCGAGCGTGCCGATCGCCCAGCCTTGCGCCAAGCCCACCAAACCTTCGCGTTGCCAAGCCGCCTCGTCTTGCGCGAGGGCCTTCAAGTAAGCGGTGTAGGCCCGGTGACCCAGTGCATCATCTGGCCAATCCCCGAGGGCTCGCAGCCAGTCTAGAACCGTGAGCGACTTGGGGCGCGGACCTCTCAGCAGCGCGGCGAGACTGCTCCAACGATAGCCGGCGACTTGTTCAGGAGGCACGATTTTCGCCCTCACCGGATTGAGGTGGATGTAGTTCACCACGCGGGTCAACGCGGCGACGTTCTCGATCAGCAGCGCCTGATAACGGCCCTGGAACAGATGCCCGCTTTCCCCGCGCGAGCGATTGAACCGGGTGGCCATCGAACTTTGCAACCAATGCATCCCCTCGCCCAAGTTCGGCTCTGGGGTCTCCACCGCCAAGTGAAAATGGTTCGGCATTAGCACATAGGCGTGAACCCGCCAGCCGAACTTGTCCGCCGCTTGAAACAGCGTGACCAAAAACGCTTCCGCCGCTCCCACGCTATCAAACAAATCTCGGCGATAATTGCCGCGGTTGATCACGTGGTGCAACGCTCCCGGGTATTCGATCCGTAGTCGTCGTGCCATGCCTCACCCAGACTTCGTTGGCCCTCATCTTCAACAAAAAAATAACAAAAAACGGCCAGACCCCTTCGGATGGCCCGCCTTACCAAGTTCGCAGAAAAAAGCGCGGGGCCTTTTGGGCCCCGCGCTTCGCCCTAAATTCGTCATCCACCCAGCACTCAGCCGATTTTCTCCGGCCGTGTCAGGTCAACTTAGCTTCACTCAGCTCAGAACTTATAGCTGACCTTGGTGTAATAGAATGCGCCGTTGAAACCAT
Source organism: Opitutia bacterium (assembly GCA_002737275.1). GTDB lineage: Bacteria > Verrucomicrobiota > Verrucomicrobiia > Opitutales > Opitutaceae > Tous-C4FEB. The sequence continues at coordinate 28,851 of NSIG01000025.1, read as the reverse complement.
ACGGCGTCGGATTCAACAAATACGGCAGGCTGCCTTGGTTGTCATTGCCGGCAAAGACCGTGCCACCGGAAACGACCGTTCCAATCGTCTTATGCGGCAATGTATTCGTCACGTTGTTCGCACCCACGGAAAACGTCAGCTGCTTCGAGTAACGATAGGTCGCGTCGAGATCGGTAATCCACTTCGCACCCAAGCTCTGCACGAGTTGGCTGTTCGCTCCCGCCGGAACGGTCGGCATGAGATAGGTCGAGTAACCGGGAGTGATCGCGGCAATCTGCGCCGGCGACGCGCCCGTCAGCTGCACCGATTGCACTTCGCCGTAGCGCACCGTGCGCGCGAGGAACGACCACTTCCGCAAATCATAGCCGACCGAGAGATTGATGATGTCCTTCGGCTGACCCTTTTCCATCCGGATGCGCTCCGTCAGATCAAAGAGCGGCGTGGTGATCCCGACCGCCGCCAGTTGCGATGGCGTCGCCTTGATGCGGGTCACCTCCGTCTTGTTGAAATTGGCACCGGCCGTCAGCGTGACCTTGGCTCCGTGGTTCAAACGCAGCGCATAACGCGTGTTGAGATCCACGCCCGAAGTGCGCGTATCCACCGCGTTCGTGAAATAGCGCCCGCCGGTCGTGCCAAACAAGCCCTGCGCCGAGAGGTAGTTCAGAAAGGCACTGCCGACGCCACCCGTGAAATTCGACGATAGTACAATGCGGTCATCGATGTCGATTTGGTAGAAGTCCGCACTCGCCGTGAAGGCATCGATCGGATTCCAAGTCGCCCCAATGCTCTTGTTGAGCGAGGTCTCGGGTTTCAGCGCCTGTGCACCCAGCGCCTTCGCCACGGGGTCGCTCACGGGAAACGTTTTATTCTCAAACGGCACTCCGCTGATGAAGTTCGTCGAGGTCGCGCTAAACCACTGCTGCGCCAAATGCGGCGCACGGAACCCGGTGCTCACCGAGGCCCGCAACGCGAAGGGCTTCGTGATCGCGAAGCGCGTCGCGAGCTTGCCCGTGCTCTTGCTGCCAAAATCATTGTAGTCCTCAAAGCGGCCGGCCGCGGAAAGTAACCACTGTTCGGTGACTGCTTGTTCGAGGTCAGCGTAGAACGCATAGGCACTGCGCGTATGCGTGCCGGCGTCGGTCGGGCGGAAACCGGGGAACACCTGCGCGCCCGGCGCGCCTTGGTTACCCGCATTCGGTCCATCGACGATCCGCACGCCACCGTCGCGGTAGGAATCGGGCGTGCCCGCACGGATGTTATAGTGCTCGTTCCGGAACTCACCCCCGAGGGCGACCTTCAGCGACTTGTGCAGACCGGTCTTAAATTCGTTCGTCAGGTCAAGATTGGTCGTGCTCTGTTTGTTCGTAAGCGTGCCGGCGTAAAAACTCGTCGGGCTCGCGTTGCCCAGCGTCACGTTGGCCGTCTCCGCGATCGTGTAGGCGATGGCATTGGAGCCGAGCGTCGTGCTGACATCCATCGCCCAGCCACCATCAAGTTTACCCTTCATTCCGACACCGCCCGAAAGATCGGTGACGTTGGATTGGATGACGGGAAGAAACCCGTTCGGGTAGATTGCCCGCACCGTGCGGTCGTCCGTCGCGCGCCGGAAAAAGCCCGCACCTTCGCCGTGACGCCGCGTAACGCCACCGAAAAAATAGGCGGTGAAACCCGCGAGCGGCGATTCGCCGTTGAAGAACATGCCCTCTTCCCGCGAACGGGGATCGCCGAAGCGGTGGTTGGCGCGATTCACCGTGGACTCGCGCGTGTCGAGCGTGCCGTTAGGCGCACTCAGCCCTGTGCCCGCACCGAAATTACCCGAAGCAAGGACCTTTGCGCCCGCCGCATTGGTGCCGAAATATTGCTGGCGCGTGTCAATGGCGCCCCGGCTCGTCGGGCTGTGCGTGCGCGAATACGCCGTCACAAACAGCGAGCCMTGCTGGCCGAGCTTGGTGCCGGCAAAGGCTGACAGCTTCAAATCACGGCCGTCGCCTTCTTTCGTCGCACCATAGGTCGCATCAAAACCCCAACCCACATCTTTGCGCAGGATCACGTTGATCACGCCCGCAATCGCATCGGAGCCGTATTGGGCCGACGCACCGTCGCGCAGCACCTCGATCCGCTCGACGGCGGAAGAGGGAAATGCGTTGAAGTCCACCGACACCGAGCCGCGGCCGATGGAGCCGTTGACGTTCACGAGCGCGCTGCTGTGGCGGCGCTTGCCGTTCACGAGCACGAGCACTTGGTCGGGTGCCAACCCGCGCAACGTCGCCGGCCGGATGTGATCCGTGCCGTCGGTCAGTGACGGCCGAGGAAAATTAAACGAGGGCACCAGCGACTGGAGCATCTGCGAAACTTCGGTGTAGCCGCCCTGCTCCATCTCGGCGCGCGTGATCACGTCGATCGGTACCGGTGACTCAACTACGGTGCGGTCATTAAAACGCGTTCCGGTGGAGACAAACGCCTCCATCTTAATTGGTGCTGGCGTGGCGGCCGCCGGGGCCGTTTGCGCCGACAAGGGCGAAAGTGCGCCCGATACGAGTAGAGCGAAGGCGGCCGGAGTTACGGCAGCGATTCGTCGAAACACGGCACCCAAAGCGACCGTGGTAGTGTTGGTGGGGGAATTCATACGGCCTGCATTATTACGCAGCTTTGCGTCACAAACAAGTGCCATCCTATCTTCCTCCCACTGCCCTCCCGCCAGCCTCGTGCGCATTTGACGTCGTTGGAATCCCCCGCCTGGCATTTGCATTCGCCTTCTGGATCATGCAATTGTCCCGCTATGGCGCATCCTTCCCTCGCCTGGTGAAGTCGGACGGGGTCAGGTTCTAATGTTAGGCCAGGCTGAGACCCCTCCTGCGGAAGAAGTGGGCGACACATTAAACATTAAAACCTGACCCTCACCTTCAACCCAAAACTAACAAAAAACGGCCAGACCCTTTCGGATCGACCGCGGCAAAAAATCGTCGAGTCCAAATCGAGGTGAAAGCCCTCGGGCGGCGCAGTCACCAAGGCGAGCGACCAACGCCAGAGCGGCCGCCAAAAGGCCTCGATGTGCCCTTGCGTGAACCGGCGTAAAAACGCCCGCACGGTATCGTCGCCAGGGAAACGTGCGTTCCCCAGCAGCGCGTGCAGGGCGCGGTCGCCGCGCAACCAATCGGTGTGGGCGAAGCGGCTCGCGCCGGTCACCACCGCAAAGAAGAACGCGGTGAACGTGTGGGCCAGCGGGATCGCGTTGGGCGAGGTCGGCGCAGGGAACGGCAGCGTTTGCGCCACGCGTAGGCCGAATCCGATCTGCTGAAGATACGCGATGAAACTGCCCAGCCCGCCGAACGGCGTCACCGCCTTCGGCGTTTCCGCCAGCACGATCGTCGCGCCGCCGAACAGCGGCGTAAATCCAGCGAGGGCTGCTTAGGGGGCTTCATCCGACGGCTCTATTTTCATCCAACCTCTTTGCCCTACGTCCCTTCACCACGTCGACCTCGGCTTCAACTTCGGCGTTCGGGTTGAAGGCGGAATTTAAATCCGCGAGGAAACGGGTGAGGTCGGCGTCGGTGGTGGCCCACGAACACATGAGGCGATAGCCGTGTTCGCCGATGAAGGGATAGAAGTGCCAGCCCTGCGCGTGGAGAGCGGAGGCGGCGGCGGGTGGGAGTTGGGCGAAGACGGCGTTGACCTGCGGCTCGCAGAGCAGCGTGACGCCGGGGAGAAGGCGAAGGGCGGCGGCGAGCTTTTGGGCGTGGGTGTTGGCGTGGGCGGCGTGGCGGAGCCAAGCGCCTGATTCGAGCACGGCGCACCATTGGGCGCTGGCGAAGCGTTGTTTGGAGGCGAGTTGGCCGGTTTGTTTGACGCGGTAGGCGAAGTCGCGCGCGAGGGCGGGGTTGAAGAAGACGACGGCCTCGGCGGAGAGCAGACCGTTCTTGGTGCCGCCGAAACAAAGGACATCGACCCCGGCGCGCCAGGTGAGGTCGGCGGGGGAGTGGCCGAARAGGGCGGAGGCGGCGCAGGCGTTGGCGAAGCGAGCGCCATCCAGGTGGACGGAAAGGCCGTGGGCGTGGGCGAGGTCGGCGAGCGCGCGGATTTCGGTGGGCGCGTAAAGGGTGCCGTGCTCGGTGGACTGGGTGAGGGAGAGGGCGCCGGGTTTGGGGAAGTGGACGCCGTGGCCGCGGGTGAGGGCGGAGGCGACGGTGATGGGCGTGAGCTTGGCGGCGGAGCCGGGTAAGGGGAGGAGTTTGCTCCCGCCGGTGAAAAATTCCGGCGCGCCGCACTCGTCCGTATCGATGTGGGCGACCTCGTGACAGAGGACGCTTTGGTGGCGTTGGCAGAGGGCGGAGAGCGCGAGGGCGTTGGCGGCGGTGCCGTTGAAGACAAAGAAGGTTTCGCAGTCGGTCTCGAAAATCTGACGGAAGAGATCTTGGGCGCGGGCGGTCGTGGGGTCGGAGCCGTAAGACGGCGCGGAGCCGGAGTTGACGGCGGTGAGGGCGGCGAGCGCCTCGGGGCAGAGGCCGGCGGTGTTGTCGCTGGCAAAGAGGGAGTCGGGGCGGGTGGACATGGGGAAAGTTTTGGGAGCGGCGCGAGGGAGGGCGATAGCATTTTGGGCGTTGGCAACGGCGAGGGTGGGCGATTGCTTGCGCGGGTAACGCGATGAAAGCGGAGGAAGTTAATCTCTATCTTGTGGGATTCATGGGCACGGGAAAAACGACCGTGGGGCGGGCCGTGGCGCAGCGGGTGGGCTTCACGTGCGTGGACAGCGACCATGAGATCGAGCGGAAGCAAGGGAAGGGAATCCCGGCGATTTTTGCGGAGCACGGGGAGCCGGCGTTTCGACTGATGGAGCGGGAGTTTGTCGAAGGCGGGCATCCGACGACGAGAACGGTGATCGCGTGCGGCGGCGGGCTGGTGGTGCAACCGGGGATGTTGGCGGCGCTCAAGGCGCGCGGTGTCGTCGTGTGCCTGCACGCCTCGGTGGAGACGATTCTTGCGCGGACGGCGCGGCAGAAGAACCGGCCCTTACTTAATGTGGAAGATCCGGAGGTGCGGATCAGAACGTTGTTCGCCGAGCGGGAACCGATTTACCGGGCGGCGGGCAGTGTGATTTTGACGGATGGGCGATCGCTCGGGGACATCGTCATGCACGTGCTGAGGGTGTGGCGGCGAGACGCGGGAGACTTTGCGCAACGGGAAGACAGACGGGTGCCGCGAGCGTGAGTGTGAGCGAAGGCCAGAGCTGGGAGACGGAGGCGCGAGAGCGGCAGGAACTATTGCGGCGACGGTTGGTCGCGCTCGGATTCGACGAGGTGCGGTTCGCGACGTTGGCGGAGTTGGGCGGAGACCGGTTGAAGGCATGGTTTGAGGCGGGGCACCATGCGGACATGCAGTGGATTGAACGGACGGCGGAGAAACGGTTGAAGCCGGAGCTGGTCCTGGCTGAGGCGCGCTCGGTGATTATGTTGGGCGTCAGCTATGCGGATGCGGGGCGAGGCGCGAAGGGTGAAGGGCGAGAGGCAGGTGAGGCTGAACCCCAGCGGGCGACGTGGGCGCAGTATGCGTTGCACGAGGATTATCACGACACGATGAAAGTGGGCCTGATCGCGGCCGGGAAAGTGATCGGGGAGATGTATGGCGCGACGCGGGACGACATGCGGGCGTATGTCGATACCGGCCCGGTGCTCGAACGGGGGTGGGCGGCGAAGGCGGGACTCGGGTTCATCGGGAAGAACGCGATGTTGATCTCGCGGCGGCACGGTAACTGGTTGTTTTTGGCGACGATTTTGACCCGGCAGGAATTTTTTCCCGACGCGCCGGTGCGGAAGCAGGCGAGTGATTTCGCGGACGTGGGGCTGCTCTGCGGGAAGTGCACGCGGTGTTTGGACGCGTGCCCGACAGAGGCGTTTGCGGCTCCGGGGGTGGTCGATGCGCGGCGGTGTGTTTCGTATCAGACGATCGAGAACAAAGGGATTATTCCGCGGGAGCTGCGGGCGGGAATCGGGAACCGGATCTATGGATGCGACGTGTGCTTGGAGGTGTGTCCCTGGAATCGGTTCGCGGTGGCGGGGCGGGAGGTGTTGCTGGTGGCGAGGCGGGAATTGGCGGGATTGAGCGTGCGGGAGATTTTGGCGCTGACGCCGGCGCGGTTTGCGGAAGTTTTTCGGAAGACCCCGATCAAGCGGGTGAAACTCGCGGGGCTGTTGCGGAATGCATGTATCGTCGCGGGGAATTCGGGCGACGTGAGCCTCTTGGAACCGTTGGTGATGCTCGCGCGGCATGAGTCAGCCTTGGTGCGGGCGCACGCGGTGTGGGCGGTGCGTACGCTAGGCGGCGAGTCTCGGGCGAGTGTGCTGCTGAAGCCGGCGCGCGCGGCGGAAACGGACGTGACGGTGGTCGCGGAATACGGAGACGCTAGGCCTTAAACGCAGCGGTCATCACGGCGACGATGTTGGCGGGCGGGCGCACGGGCCGGCCCTGAAGATCGATGAACGCATGAGCGGATTGACCGGTGGCGAGGAGTTCTTCGCCCCGGAAAACTTCGTAATCCAAATGAATTCTAAGAAGTGGTTTTTCGCGCAGATAGGTGACGATAGTGAGAACGTCGTCGTAAATGGCGGGGCGGGAATATTTGGCTGAAATTTCGAGCACAGGCAGGCGGTAGCCCTCGGCCTCGAGCTGACGATAGGGGAGGCCGAGTTCTTTAAGCAGGGTGGTGCGGCCGATCTCAAACCACGGGAGATAATTCGCGTGGTAAACAATGCCCATCATGTCGGTCTCGGCGTAGCGAACGGTGACTTGAGAGCGGGAGACAATCACGGGTGTTCGGCTGGAAAAGAGGCGTTTGATTCGGCTGGTTCGTCGACGGCGGGGTTGGCGCCGAAAAGGGCCTCGGCGGACTCGATCCAACAATTGCGCCTGGCCCATTCGCGACCGGCGGTGCCGAGACGTTGGCGCAGGGCCGGATCGTGGATCAGTTTCTCAAAGGCGGCGGCAAGTTGCGCGGGTCGATGGGGCGGCACGAGCAGACCGGTCACGCCATCTTGCACCGCTTCGGCTACCCCGCCGACGTTGTGCGCGACCACGGGAAGCCCGTGAGCGGCAGCCTCGAGATAGACGAGGCCAAAGCCCTCAACGCTGCGGGCGTGATTGATGCTCGTCATCGCAAAGATATCAGCGCGATCGTAAAGGGTGGTGAGTTCTTCGTCGGGGATATTTCCAAGAAAACGAACGGTGAGATCGGGGGTGGCGGTAGCGGCTTGGCGAATCGCCTGCTCGTAGCGGCCTTTGCTCTGGCCGCCCACGATCCAGTATTCGAGGCGAGCCCGGTCGGAAGCGGGGAGCAGTTGCAGGGCTTGAAGCGTGAACAGTTGGCCCTTGCGGGGATGGATGCGGCCGACCGTGAGCACGACGATTTTGGCGCGAGGGGCTTCGGACTTGAGGGGAACGACGGCAAAATCCGAGCGAAGGGCGCCGGGCGTCAGCACGACCTTGTCGGCGGCTTCCGGAAAATGGGTGAGGAGAAGCTCCTGCGTGTAGTTGGTTAGAGTGCTCACGCGCGTGGCATGTCGGATTAACCGACCCGCGAGGGCGCGCCGAATGGGGCTGCCGGCGAATTTCAAGATCTCGGAGCCATGGAAGGTGAGCACCAATTGCTTTGGGCGGAAGGCCCGGAAGAATTGAAGCAGCATCATGGTCAACATCGGGCCCGGCTCGGGGAGGTAGACGGTGGCGTAACGCAACCGCCGACGTGCCCGGATGAATTCTCGGGCGAGTTGAACTTGGCACCTTAGATTATGCGTGCCCTTGAGAGGCAGCCGCCGCAGCCGGAACGGCCAGACTTTCTCTTGATCGGGCTCGGCGGATTGAGCCCAAACCTCGGTTTCGTAACCCAAACTCGCCGAGGCCCGGGCAATTTCTTCGGTAAACGTCGCGATACCGCCGCGCACGGGGTAAAATTCATGGGTAATGAGAAAAACGGAGGGAACAGAGGCAGGAACGCTCATGCGCGGAAATTGCAAAAGGAAGGCCCGAAGTCATCCGGGCAGGCTAACCTATTGGGCGTTGGCTTTGCGCTGGCAAGTGCGCCGATGAACCCAAGCGAAAAGTCCAAGAGGGCCGTTGTTTGGCGGAAATCTCCGGCGGACCGAGCTAGAAATTGGGGTTTACTTTCAAGCCTCCGAACCTAAAACCAAGGGATAATGCCAGACGCAGTTCAACCAACCCCGGGGAGCAATAAGCCATTTTTGGCGCCATCGAAATCCTTCGCCCCCGAGGATGAATCTGCACTACGTGAGGCACTTAAACGTTGTTCACCGTCCGCCTTTGAATCCGCGGTGCAGTTCCGGAAGACGGGAAACCCCGAGCATGTTCCGGCCGTCGTGATCGGAATCGTCGAACGTTTTGTTGAGCCTGATCTGCGGATTAAGTTAAAAGACGCGGATGATGATCTCCGGCTGATTGAAGACCTAGGGATCGATTCCCTCACGATGATGGAAATCGTGATTTTGGTCGAAGACGTGCTCCAACTTTCGATCAACAATGACGAGCTAAGGAATCTGCGCACAGTGGGTGACGTGAAGACCTTCATTGATTGCAAAATCCGGGGATTGGCTTTGCCGAAACCGACTAAGTTTATCCCGATCGAGCAAATTGCTGCGGTGATGCCGATCCAGCCCCCGTTCCTGTTCCTGAATGAGGCGTCGGTAAGCTCCAGCGGGGCAAACGGTAAATATAAAATAACCGGCCAAGAGTTCTTTCTCCAAGGGCACTTTAAGAACAACCCCGTGATGCCCGCGTCGATCATGCTTGAGGCATTGGGTCAGTTGGCGGTGCTCTATCTTTTGGAAGGCGCGGTACCGGAACCCGGCAAGGTGATCAGCTCGTCGCTAATTTACTTCACCGGTTGTGAGGGCGTTAGGGCGCATCGGGTTTGCCGCCCCGGCGATATTCTCACGCTTTCGATCAAGCCGAAGCGGATGAAAATGCCTTTGGCGACGTTTGAAGGTGCGATTCGGGTAGGTCAGGAGAAGGCGGCAATCGCCGAAGAAATCACGCTCACCTTTGGTTATGCCGAGGCGGTAATGCCGCCCCCGGTCACGGAGATAAATGGCCACACGACGCCCAAACCGGGCGCGGTCGCGGCGACCTCGCCGCTGCGAGTGGCAATTAACGCCTGATTTGGATCATTTGGTTTATGGAATGGCGGCTTTAGAGCCGCCATTTTTTTGGGTAATCCAGCGGGTCTTCTCGAGTGATACCAACGTCCCTTAATAAGCAGACGGTCATTGCGAGAAGCGCAGCGACGAAGCAATCCAGCTGGATTGCCGCGGCGCGCCTCGCGCACCTCGCAATGACGAACTTCTAAAAATTAAGGGACGTTGGTATGAGCCGTCGATGGTCCGACGAACTCGCGGAAACCAGCCATCTCTCGCGTTGACCGCAGCCGAATTCCCTCAAAAATTCTCTTCATTCTTTAACGTCCGCGCAAACGCCAATCTCTTTTGCCGGTCTCTGCGCTCCTCGCAAACTACCTCGCACCACGCATGCCCAGAGTATTCATTACCGGTCTAGGCTTTATCACCAGTATTGGTAATGACGCTGCTACAGTGACAAAGAGCCTGCGCGAGTTGCGTCATGGATTAGAGCTTTATGCCCCGTTTCAGAATTCTGAGGTTCCGGTCAAAGTAGCGGCGCCGGTTAAGGATTTTTTCACTGATTCGGTCGATGTAGAGGATTGGACTTTTCCGGCGGGCATCGTGATCAAGCGTGAGGTGTTGCGCGGAATGTCTCCGCATGTGGTTTACGCGTGGTGCGCGATGCAGCAGGCGATCGCCGATGCGAAACTGGGTGATGCGGAGGTTTCCAATGAAGCGACGGGTCTTTACGCGGCTTCAGGGGGATCGCCATTTTTAATGGGACACATGTTGGAGCGGATGCACAAGCAGGGGGTGATGCGGTGTTCACCTCTCGGGATTGTGGCTTCGATCTCCGGGGCGGTACAGTTTAACCTCGTGGCCCATTTCAAAATCAAGGGCTCATCCTGTGGATTCGCGTCGGCGTGTGCGTCTTCCTCTCATGCTCTCGGATTTGCCTATGACGACTTGGTGACTGGTCGGCAAAAGCGGATGTTTGTCGTGGGCGCGGAGGACGGGAATATGGACGCGATTTTACCGTTTGCTGGAATGCGGGCCTTGTCTTTGTCGACGGATCCTTCGAGTGCCTCGCGGCCTTTCGACACGGGACGTGATGGATTTGTGGGCACCGGTGGCGGCGTCGTGCTGGTGCTCGAGACGGAGGAGGAAGTCATTCGTCGTGGGGTCACACCATATTGCGAGGTCGCAGGATGGGCCCAAGCTTCCGACGGGCATAATGTTGCGATTTCACATCCGGAGGGCTTGGGGTTGCGCGCGGCGATGGCGAATGCGTTGCGGGTGACGGGCACTGCGCCTGAGGACGTGGACTACGTGAACGCTCACGCGACCTCCACGCCGATCGGTGATGCGTCGGAGGCGAAGGCGCTGCGGGCAGTGTTCGATCCGTCCGGGATGCGTCCGGCGATTAGCAGCACCAAGGCTTTGACGGGGCATGGGCTCTCGCTTGCCGGCGCGATGGAGAGCGGCTTTTGCGCCTTGGCCGTGCGGGACGGATTTATGCCGGGTTCGGCGCACATTACCCAGCTCGACCCGGAGTGTGCGGGTTTGAACATCATCCGATCAACCTTGGCGGCCCAGCCCAAGGTAGCTCTCAACAACGTCAGTGGCTTCGGCGGCGCCAACGTCAGCATTGTTTTTAAACAAGCTCGTTGAACKCCCGCGCTCCAGGGTTGATTCGATGCTGGGGCAGCCGGCAATTAGGACGAATTGACGCGGCGGCGCGGGTTTGCTCGGCTCACTGCTCATCCTGATCCATGTCGAAGGTTCGCATTCTCATCCTCACTTCGTCGACTGGCGGCGGCCACGATGCACGGGCGGAGGCTTTTGCCGAATGGTGTTTTCAGCTTTACCAGCATCAGGTCGATGTGCGGATCGAGCAGATGCTTGAAAAATCCTCCGTGCTGAACCGCGCGGGAGTCGGGTTCTACAACAAAATCCAAAAAGTGGCTCCGTGGCTGCACAATGGGTTTTACGCGTTCGTGGAACTGTTGAGTTACATCAACCGCCGAGACGTGACCTTTGGCCGCACTTACTTTCTTGAGGTTCTGCGCGAGTACCAACCCCACCTGATTTTCAGTGTTCATGATTGTCTAAATCGGGGTTACTTTCAGTTGGCCCGGGCCACCCTCGGGGCGGATCGCGTGCGCTGCGTGACTTATTGTGGGGAGTTTTCCGGCGGTTGGGGCTATTCGAGAAATTGGATCGAGCCCTCGGCGGACCTTTATTTTTCCCGCACGCCGACCGCGCGCGATTTTGCCGTAAAATCCGGGATCGCACCGGAAAAATCGCGGGTGCGAGGCAATCTGATGTTGCCGCGTTCGGTGCTTGAGACGATCGCGCCGGAGGAACGCGGCGCCTTGCGCGTGAAACGTTTTGGCCTGCGGCCTGATCTCTTCACGGTCTTTCTCGCGACGGGTGGAAACGGCGCGAACCAGCATCTGCAGCTTTTGCCGGCGTTGGTGAAGCACGCCGACCGGGTGCAGGCCATCGTGATCTGCGGAAAGAACAAGGAGTCCTACAACGAGTTGGTCCACTGGCGCGCTAATCATCCGGAATTTAACTGCCACATCGAAGGTTATTCGGAAGTGGTCCATCTGCTCATCCAGGCCAGCGATGTGATCGTGACGCGTGGCGGCACGACGACGTGCGCCAAAGCGCTTCATTTCCGGTGCCCGATAATCTTCAACGCTTTCCATGGCATCATGCCGCAGGAGCAACTGACTTGGAAATTTTTCCGCAACGGTGCCGCCTCGGAGAAGATCGAGAGCGCCGGTGATTTCGCCCGTATCATCGACATCTGGATCGGCGATCCGGCGGCTTATGCGAAGGTGAAGGAAAGTTTTGTGCAGCTGCGCTACGATGAAGACCCGACGCTTCTGATCGAGGAGATCGTGGAGCTAGCCAATAGCGTGGCCCGGACAAAGTTGAAACGCCGGGTGTTCCCGCCGGTTAACGACCATGGCCTTGCGATGAAAGCGGCCGAATAATTGGGGCGTACGCCCGCGCGCAATGCGCTTGGCCGGCGGGCGCTGGGGGCTCTAGCGTTGCGCCATCTTGCCTGCACCCAAACCGGTAATCGCCTATCTGTTCACGACCTTTCCGAAGCGCACGGAAACGTTTTTGCAGCGGGAGATCATTGCGATGCGCGCGCAGGGCGTGCAGCTGCGGCTCTATTCTTTGTGGGGCGGGCTGGATACGTTTCGCGGTCTGCCCGTGGCCCGATTCAACAAGTGGCGGTTGCTGACTCTTTTTTGGATGATTCCCTACGAAGGCGCGCGCCGGCCCGAGGTGTTACGTCAGGTGGTGTATGGTCTTTTCACCCGACGGCCCCCGTCGTGGATTAATTTTTGGGAGAACATGCTGGGCGCCGGATTTGCCTGCATTTTCGCTGGTGATTTTCGGCGGAATCCACCGACGCTGGTGCACGCGGCGTGGAGTGGGGCGCCGGCGACGGCGGCATGGCTGCTTCGGCGACTCGACGGGCATCTTTTCAGCGCCGCCGCTCATGCGTATGATCTTTTTGAGCACGGAGGCGACTGGTGGCTGCGCGACAAACTGGAGCATGCTGCGTTTGTCCACACCTCGACGGAAATGGGTCGGACCGCGTTGATCAAGTTGGGCATCTCGGCGGAGAGAGTGRTTCGCATCCGAAGAGGTTTGGACCAGATGCCGACCGTGAAACGATTACGCGCCTCGAGGGAGCCCCTGCATTTGATCTGTGTGGCGCGGCTGGTAGAAAAGAAAGGGCTGGATCATCAGTTGCGGATTTACGCTGCACTCCGGGCCGCAGGCCTACCGTTTCACGCGCGGATCGTGGGCGATGGACCGCTCCGGCCGGCGCTGGAAAAACTGGCCGGTGGTTTGGGGATCGCGGCCGAGGTGACGTTTTGCGGGCACTTGGCCCAGCATCACGTGTGGGAGCAATTCGAGTGGGCCGATGTGTTGCTGCATACCGGCGTGATCGCGGCCAGCGGCGATCGGGACGGCTTGCCGAATGTGATTCCTGAAGCGATGTCGTGCGGAGTGGTGGTTGTAACCTCGCCGACCGCCGGGACGACTGAAGCAATCACGGACGGGCTCAGCGGTTTTGTCGTGCCGGTGGAAGCGACTGCACAATGGGTGGCGGTCCTGCGCCGGCTATCAAACGACGACGCAGTCGCCGAGCAGGTGCGGAGTCAGGCGCGACGTTGGGTGGAGGAAAATTTTGACGCGCATCGCAATGCGGCGCGTTTGCTCGAGGCCTTCGAGCAAGGGGTAGCGGAGAAATCGGCATGATTTTTTTCGACGTCACGAAATCGGGCGGAGCCGGACATCGCTCCGGTTTATTGCGCGTGAGCGCTCGGTTGGCAGACGAGTTGGGCGATTCGGTGCGCGAGGTGAGTTGGACGAGTTGGGATCGGAGAATGTCGGCCGGAGACTGGTTCTTTACCGCCGAGCTTTTTTCAGAGGAAGAGAGGCCCGGGTTCTCCGCGTTTCTGGCCGCCCGATCCGGTCGTGCCGCTGCGGTGTTCCATGATGCCATCCCGCTCAAGTGGCCACAGATCACTTGGCCGCAAAGTGTGGCGCGGCATCCGAGTTATATGAAATTGCTCGCGCAGTTCGATCGCGTGTGGGCCGTGTCGGCCTCGAGTTGCGCCGAGCTTTCGGGGTTTTGGCGGTGGCAAGGACTTGAACAGGTGCCGCCGTTGGATGTGCTCGCGCTCGGTGCGGACGCGGATCGTGCGCCGCGGGTGACCGGGCGGGTAGAGGCGGTGCGGTCGAAGTCATTTATCTCGGTGGGAATTTTGGAACCGAGGAAGAATCAGGCCCTTCTGCTGGATGTGGCGGAGACGCTTTGGCGCGAAGGTTTGGATTTTGAATTGAATCTCGTTGGTCGGGTGAATCCTCATTTCGGTCGTCCGCTGGAGAAACGAGTGAAGGTGATGGCCAAAAAATTTCCGGGCCTGCGCTACCACGCGGCGGCGAGTGATGCCGTGGTAGCGAGATTATACGCCGACGCTCGGGCGAGTGTTTTTCCGACGATCGCGGAGGGCTGCGGACTTCCCCTGTTGGAGTCGCTTTGGCAAGGCGTGCCGTGCGTCTGTAGCGATTTGCCGGTGTTGCTCGAGAACGCGAAAGGCGGCGGTTGTTGGCCGGTCACGACCAACGATCGGGCGGCGTGGACCGAGGTGCTGCGCCGCGTGCTGACGGACGATGAACTTGCGGTCCGAGCGCGAAACGAGGCGAGAAGCCGAAAGTTACCGACTTGGGCGGCCGCGGCAGAGACGCTTCGGGCCGCTCTGCCCGAAGGGCTCAGAGCTTCTTGACGGCGTAGGCCATCGCGTCGGCGATCTTATCGAGCTGTTCGTCGGTGTGCATTGCGGAAATTGCGGTGCGGATGAGGTCCTTGCCGATGGGCACCGCGGGCGCGATGGACATGACGGTGAAGACGCCTTTCTCGAGCAGGGCTTTCCAGAAAGGGTAAACTCTTTCCTTCGAACCGAGCACAATAGGAGTTGCGGGGGTTTCGCTGCCCCAAGTGTCGAGGCCGAGGTTTTTGAGAATGGCCCGATATTTTTTTGTATTCGCCCAGAGGCGGTCGTGATGTTCCCGCTCCTGCTGCATGATTTCCAGCGAGGCCTGGGCGCACGCGGCGGCGGCGGGGCTGATGGCCGCACTGAAGACGGTCTGTTTGCCGCTGGTGCGTAGAAACTCGATGGCATCCCGCGACGCAGCGATGAAGCCTCCGGTGCTGGCGAGAGACTTCGACAGGCTGCCGCAGATCACGTCGACTTTGTCGTTGAGGCCGAAGTGATCGACGGTGCCTCGTCCGTGCCGGCCGAGCACACCGAAGCCGTGGGCATCGTCGAGGACGGTGAAGCAACTATGTTCCTCGGCGATTTCTGTGAGTTCGGGCAGGCGGGCAATGTGGCCCTCCATCGAGTAAACTCCCTCGATCACGAGGAGCTTTGGCGCATCGCTCGAGGAGGAGGCGGCCGCGACTTCGCGGAAATCGTCGGGGCTGTTGTGCGAGAAACGTTCCACGGTTGCCCGGGAGAGTTGGATGCCTTCCCAAAGGCACGAGTGGATGTTTTTGTCGGCGAAAATGATGTCCCCTTTTTGGGCGAAACCGGCAACGCTGGAGATGCAGGAAAGGTAGCCGGCCGAATGTACGTGGCAGGCTTCGCGGCCGAGGAAGTCGGCGAGTTTTTCTTCGAGTTCGATGTGGAAAGCGCGTGAACCGTTGGAGATGCGAGCTCCGGTGGTGGAGGTGCCCCATTTGAGCAGGGCGGCCCGGCCGGCTTCGATGACTTTGGGGTGAAATGATAGCCCGAGATAGTCATTGCTCGACAGCATGATCATATCCCGGCCGTCGAGGCGCACGTTGGTCCCGTGTTGGGACTCCATGGCGTGGTAGTAGGGGTCGTATTTTAGCCGCATCTTCGTCGCGTAATCGTCGCGAAAGCGGTTTTGAACGGCCTTTTTGTTTTTGCTGAAGAATGAGAGCGCCATGTCGTTTAGAACAAGCTGCGCGGTGGGCTGGGATTGGCAAACGCAAAGACGCTCGGAGTGCCACCGCTGATGGCATCTTGGTTTGCCGCGTGAGCTCTCAGTTTGCTTTGCAAACTTCCACCAGGGTGARACCGGTGATGGTGCCGACGCCCGTGACGAACGCCGTGCAAGCGCTAGGCTCAAGGGTGATGAGCAGGGCTGCATCCAAGCTACTCGTACCAAAGGCAAAAGACTCCGACTTGAGCGCTGGCCACGACGGTGGACCCGACCAAATAGATGCCGTCCCGCATATCGGAATCGTCCCAACCGTTGATGTTATTGACGACGTGGGTGGTATGGGTTCGCCAGGTGCGCCCACCGCCCCAGCGAAATTTGGGCGAATGACTCGATGCGAGTTTCGAACGGCTGGTGAATAGAATCGTTGGTGTTTGGCGCGAAGTATCGGGCGCGGCAGTGGTCGACCTCAGCTTAGACTCGGCGATCGAGGGTCGTGAGCCAAGTGGCGAGGTCGCGGGCGTAGTCGGACCACGTTCGGAAACGGCGGGCGCGGGCGGCCTCGGTGAGGGCGGCGAGAGCGGATGGGGTCGAAAGTAGCCGGGAAATCGCGTGGGCGATAGAAGGGGCGTCGACGCGGTCGAGGGCGATGCAGCCGCCTCCTGTGGTTGCTTCGCCGAGGGCGCCTCGCGCGGAGCAGATACTGGGTTTGCCGTGCGCGAGGCTTTCGAGGACGGGCAGGCCGAAGCCTTCGATGAGCGACGGATAAACCGTGAACGCGCAGGCGGCGTAGGCGGAGGAAAGAGCGGTGTCAGTAACAGGGCCGGAATAGTTGAGAGGGCGGCCAGCGGCTTGGAGCGCGTGGACGCGGGCGAGGGCGGCGCGGCCGGTCTGCGGGTGGGCGAGGCCGATCAAGTGTAGTTCGAAGTTCGCGCCGGTGGCCCAGAGGGATTCGCAGGCATCGAGGAGGGCGAGGTGGTTTTTGCGGCCTTCGATCGAGCCAACGGTAAGGATGGTGGGGATTTCGGATTCTCGAATTCGGTTTTTCGATTTCTCTGAAGCCAGCCCGAGGGGTTTGTCATCCATTAGATGACAAACGGGGTCGATGCCGAGGGGGATGACGGTGACGGCGGGGCGGGATGATAGGGGGAGGCCGAGCCAGTCCCAGTAGGAGAGGAGCGTGGCGCGGGAGTCTTCGGAGTTGGCGGCGATGCCGTCGAAGGCGAGGAGTTCGCGGAGATAGGAGGGAAAACGAGCGACGGTTTTGGCCGGGGTGAGTTCGGGGAACTTGAGGGCAATGGCGTCGTGGAAAACCGCGACGCGCGGGCCGGTCGTCGCGGCGAAGAGCGCGGGGAGCGCAGCGGCGACGGCGGGGGTGAAGAGTTCAGGGAAGAGAAGACCGGAAGGGCTGAGAGCCGAGGGCTGAGCGTTGAGAGCTTGGTGGCCGAGAAGGCGGCGGGTGTGGCCACGGAGTTGAGCGGTCATGGGCCAGCTGGCGCCGCGTTTTCGGCTGAACGAATCGGTGGCGAGATTCTTGAGTTCCCAAGGATCGAGGGGGCGCCACGTGCGTTGATGGGGATCGAAGGTGACGGGCGCGGCAGCTGTACCGAGTTCGCGCCAGAGGGAGCGGGCCACGCGTTGGATGCCGGTGCGGGCGCGGGTGTGGCTCGTGTGCGAGAGATCGAGCAGTATGGTGGCGGGCATCGTAAGCGGCTACGGAGTGAGGATGCTCAGGCGGAGATCATAAAGCGCGAAGGCGAGGGCCCGGGCGTCGGAGTCGGGGCTTTCAAAAGTTGGCGGGGTTTCGGAGTAAAATTCGAGGTTGGTGTGGCCGGGGGCGAGGCGAAGGGAGATGGAGTGCGGCGCGGTCTTTTCGCCGACGGGGCCGCGCCAGAGTTCGCGGTCGCTTTGACGGATAATGACGGTGCGCGGGGCCAGGGCGCGGAGGGCGAAATCGAGGCGGACGTTGGCAGGTGAGTCGGCCCAAGTCCCGATGGTGAGTTGAGAGCGGCCGGAACTCCAAGACCAAACGTGACTGGCGGTGCGCTCGGCGCCGAACCAGCCTTCGCCGATTTGAACGACTGCGGCGACGTCTGCGTCGCGAGTGGCGAAGAGTTCGCGGGTGTTGACGGGGAAATCGCGAAGCACGAGGAAACCGGCGGCGATACCTAGGTTCCCGAGAAGAAGCCAGGCGAGGGCGGCGCGCGTGCGGTGCGCTAGGACGTTGAAGGCAAGCGTCAGCGGAAGCAGCACGCGGGTGAACGCGCCGGGGTAGCCTTCCCAGACGGCGGTGCCCAGGGTGAGCATGAGCGCGGCGTAGGCGGCGCCGACGCGCCACCAAGCGCCGGCGAATAGTCGCCAACGCGCGGCGAAGAACGCGGCCTGCACCGCGATACCCACGACGGCGCCGAAAGTGGTCCAAGCGAGCAGCGAGTCTTCGAGGAGCGTCAGATCGAAAAGCGCGGCGGCTGTTTTCTCGACGAGGCCCGAGACGGGTAACGAGAGGTTGGCCCAGCCGGCGTCGGCGGGACCGATGCGCCAGCGAATGTAGGCGAGCCAAGCGAAGAGTGGCGCGGCGACGAAGATGGCGAGGAGAACGTTGCGGAGGGAAATCCAAGGGCGCGTGACGAGACCGGCGGCACCGAGTAGGGCGGTCTCGCGGGCCAGGGAAGCGGCGGCGAGGAGGGCGGCGGCGGATTTGGGGCGGGAGCGCTCGGCGGCAAACAGTCCGGCGGCAAGGAGCAGCGCCATGGGCAAATCGGTGAGGGCGAGGCGGACACTGCTGAGCGCGCCGCAAGAAAACAGGACGCCGGCCCAGGCGAGCGCACCGCGGAAATCGGTGACGGCGAGGATTCGCCAAAGCAGCGCGGCGAGGGCCAGCCACGCGGCGACGTTAAGAAATGAGTAGACGTGGACAATGGCCGCCGGTTGACCGGCGGCGAGGAGCCACGCGACAACGGGCGGCAAAATGCGGCGCGCGCGGTAGGAGAGGTTGTCGATCGCGGGGGCGAGTTCGGTCGAGCGGAGCAGCGGATCATAAGCGATCTGCGCGTAGTAAAGACCGTCGTAGCCTCCGGTGTCACGGTGGACATAGACGGGGTGTTCACGGAAGGCGGCGATCTTCAGGTTGTCGTTGGGCGCGTCGAGTTGGATGAGGGCGGTGAGGCCGTAAACGGGGTGCCAGAAGCGGGCGACAAGAACGAGAAAGAGGACGACGGCGGCGAGCGTGGCGCTACGGAGCGGCCAGCGGCGGGCGGGGCGCGGGGAGGTCATGGTGCAGGGGCGACGTAGCGCCAGATGCTGCGTTGGGCGACAACGGCGACTTTTTCCCATCGGGCGGGCACCCGTTCGTGGAGGACGTGGGTTTCCTCGGCAACGAGGGTGACGAGATGCAGCGGGCGGCCGGCGCGGGCCAGGTGGGTAGCTTGGGCGGAGAATTCGGCGGCGCTCATCTGGTCCCAGCGCAGAATCGGGAAGGGCGTGTAGTAGTGGAGGGAGCCGCTGTCGGCGTTGGTCAGGATGACGGTGTTGGCGGGGAGTTCGGTGCGGGCCCACGTGCCAACGTCGGCGTAGGCTTGCTCGTAGGTTTTGGTGAGGAGGGTGTGGAACTCGCGGGTCCAAAGGGTCGAAAGGGCCAGCGACCAGAGACTAAACGCCGCAGCCGTCGCGAATAACCAACGGCGATGCGAGCCGATGAAATAGTTGAGCGTCGCCATCGCGGCGAGGATCAGCGCGGGGAACGCGGGGAGGATGAAGCGCAGGCACCACCACGTCTGCCCCGAAACCTCGTAGAACGCGTAGAAGAGCACGGGCACGAAAAACCAGAGTGCGACGGCGAGACGTTCGCGCAGCGGGAGGCGCGGGAGGCAGAAAAAGAGCGCGGCGAGAGCGAGGCAAAGGCCCGGAAGCAGGGTGCCCAGCAACTTGCCGAAATGGAGCACGGTCGGGTGAAAGTAAGCGGCGGAAAAGGCTTCAAAGATGGAGCCGTAGCCCATCTGCCACGCGGAGCCGAAGAGGTGGGCGTTGGTGGCGAGTAGGAAGACCGCACCGGGGAGGCTACCCATAGCCGCAGCGGCAAGGGGGCGCCAGCCGGTGGCGAGGAGGACGACGAGGGCGGGGAGCAGAAGGATATTGGTGGGGCGAACGAGGACGGCGACGGCGAGGGCGGCGCCGGTGGCGCTGGCCCAGCCAAGTGAGGTGCGGGCGCGCAGGGCGGCGTAAACGGCGGCGAGCACCCAGGTGGTCGCGAGGACATCGCTGAGCGGTTGGATCGCGATGAAGATCGTGACCGGGAACACGCCAAAGAGCAGGGCGGCGGTGGCAGCCAGCGGCCACGCGAGGCGAAGTTCCCGCGCGATGGTGTAGGTGAGAAGCATCGCGGCGAGGGTGGCGCTGACGCCGACGAGGAGCGGGCCACCGGTCCAGCCGAAGAGCAGGCTGGCGGCGGCGAGATGGGCGGGGAGGCCGAGCGGATAGGTGGGGACGAGGCGGGCGCGGGCGGGTTCGGCGATGAAGCCGAGGGGTTGGAGCTGCGTAGCGGTGCTCACCGAGAGGCCGGCGAAGTCGCGCTGGGGCGCGGTGAGTTGGCCGCGGGCGAGGAGTTGGGCGGCGTTGAGGTAGCCGGAGGAATCGGAGCCGCCAGCGACGGGGGTGAAGGAGCGGCCGAGAAAAACGCCGTAGCCTAGGAGCACCACGGCGGCGAACCAAGCAAACCAGCGGGGCGCGGAGGTGTTGTCAGGTGACGGAATCGACATGCCGGAGGGTGGTTTTGCGATGCGACAGATTGTTTGCGGACCGGACAACCCTTTAGTGCGCCGCGAACGGCCCGGCCGGGTGCGGTTGAACCGGCGGACATCGTGATTGCGCGGGACGGGCCGGCGGCCAAACCTGCCGGGTTCCCTACCGATGAAGGCGTTCGATAAATTTTTGCGGCGGTTCAAGCGCGTGCGCTGGTTAGAAAATCGCGTGGGCGAACTCGAAGGAGACAAAGCGGATTTGCGGCGTGATGTGGCGGATTTGGAGAGGGCCCATGCGCGGCTGGTGGCGGAGGCGGCGGAGCGGGATTTTGTGTTTCCTCCGGGGCATTTCTACTCGCCGCAGACCTCGCGGGCGGAAGTGGCGGAGATTTTTTCACGCGAGCCGGAGGCGCCGTCGTTTGCGGGCATGGATTTGAACGAGGCGGAGCAATTGGCGCGGTTGCACCGTTTCGCGGAGGCCTACGCGGAGCAGCCGTTTCCGGAAACGGCGACGGCAGGGCGGCGGTATTTTTTGAACAACCCGTCGTACGGCCAGTATGACGGAATCATGCTGTTTTTGATGCTGCGCGAGGCGGGAGCGCGACGGGTGATCGAGGTCGGCTCGGGTTTCAGTTCGGCGGCGATGCTGGATTTGAACGAATTTGTTTTTGGCGGACGGATGCGCTTGACCTTCATCGATCCGGACATGGGCCGGCTGCGGCCGCTGCTGAAGCCGGACGATCACGCGCGCGTAACGTTGATCGAAAAGAAAGTGCAGGAGGTGCCGGTGACGACGTTTGCGGAGCTCGAAGCGGGCGATGTGCTGTTCATTGATTCGTCGCACGTGAGCAAACTGGGCAGCGATGTGAACCGGCTGTTTTTCGATGTGTTGTCGGTGCTGAAGCCCGGGGTGTGGGTGCATATCCACGATGTGACGGGGAATTTGGAGTATCCGCGGGAGTGGTTCGACGAGGGGCGATCGTGGAACGAGCTGTATCTGCTGCGGGCGTTTTTGATGTATAACCGGTCGTGGCGGATCGAGCTGTTTACCGGCTGGATTTTCAACACGCACAACGCGTTTTTGCGGGAACGGATGCCGCTCTGCGCCGGCGGCGGCGGCGGGCAGATCTGGCTGCGCAGACTGGCTGAGTAAAGGGGCGCGGCCGGAATTAGCGGCCCCGGCGCAAGCAAGGGCGGCGGGACGAGAGCGGTGCGGCTAGCTCCGGAGCGGCAACCATTGCCAGAAAGTAACGTGGCGAATGGCGCCGATCTGGGCCCAATGGCTGGCGGCGTGGGTTTTGAGGGCGAGGACGGTTTCGTGCGGAAAGAGGACGGGCTTAGAGCGGGTGCCGGGCGGCGAGGCGGGGAACGGCCGCGGAGGTCAGAGAATCCCAGCGGACGAGAGTAAAGTTGGCGTATTAAAAGAGTGCGCCGCTCGTTTGCTGGGTGAGGACGAGAGCGTCGGACGGGTGACGGGGGCGTGGCAACGAGGGTTGAATCCATTCTTGCGTCGAGTGCGGGGAGACTCTGCCTTTTGACGTTTTTGTGGCCAGTCTGATTCCATTTTTCCAACGTACTGCGGCGCTGGCGCTGAAGTTGGCGTATGTCGGGACGCTGGGGCTTTTCATTTGGATCTGCGCGCAATTTTATCTGCCGGGCAAAGGGTTCACCTATCTGATTATGTTTGGGGAGAAGCCCGCGGCGCC
The DNA here is from genome assembly GCA_002737275.1 of Opitutia bacterium. Classification (GTDB taxonomy): domain Bacteria; phylum Verrucomicrobiota; class Verrucomicrobiia; order Opitutales; family Opitutaceae; genus Tous-C4FEB. The sequence continues at coordinate 6,786 of NSIG01000025.1, read as the reverse complement.
GTATGTGCCGGCGTTGAAGGCGATGAACTACTACGAGGAGCCGGGCTCGAAGGGTTACGACGCGCAATACTACGCGCAGATCGCGATGCGGCCGTGGCTAACCAACCGGGCGTTGAACGAGGCGATGGACTCGATGCCGTATCGGGCGCGGCGGATTCTGTTTTCTTGGACGGCGTATGGGCTGGGTGGCGGGGATCCGGCAAGGGCGCTCCACATCTACGCCGTGCAGAACATCGTGTGTTGGTTTTTGCTGGCGGGGGTGCTGTTACGCTGGTTTCCGGCGACGAGTTGGGAGAATTTTCTCCGTTGGGGCGGGGTGTTGTTTTCGTTTGGTCTGTGCTTCAGCGTGCGGGGTTCGTTGGTGGACGGGCCGAGCCTGTTGATGATCGCAGTGGGGATGATGCTCTATGAGCGTGGCCGGACGTGGTGGGCGGCGGGCGTGTTGGGGGTGGCGGGTCTCGGCAAGGAAACCAACTTGCTCGCGGCGGCGGCGCTGCTTCCGGGGAGATGGCGGGACGGGCGCGGTTGGGCGCGGTCGGTGGGGCAGAGTTTGCTGGTCTTGGCCCCGCTCGCGCTTTGGGTGGTGACGCTCTGGCTCTGGCTTGGAAGCGGGAGCGACCCGGGGGTGCGAAACTTTGACTGGCCGTTTGCGGCCTACCTGAGGAAGTGGGTCGAGACGGCGGCGGTCTTCAAGACGGACGACGCGGGTTCGATCGGCGTCTGGAGCGTGCTGATGCTCGTGGCGGTGACGGTGCAATGGTTGCTCTTTGCCTTGCGGCCGCGCTGGAGCGACGCGTGGTGGCGGCTGGGTGCCAGCTATGCTGCGCTTCTGGTCGTGCTGGGTGATGCAGTGTGGGAAGGGTATCCGGGTGCGGCGCTGCGGGTGCTGTTACCCATGACGCTCGCGTTCAACGTGCTGTTGCCGCGAGGTCGGCGGTGGCGGGCGTGGCTCGTGCTGGGCAATCTGGCGGTGCTGTGCTCGGGCGATATTTTGAAGCCGCCGGGGCAGGATAGTTTCCAACTGCAGGGCGCGCGGGCCTTACGAATCGTCGAGGCCACGGGGCGCACGGTGGAGGTGATTTTTCCGGAAGAACAGTGGTTTCAGGCCGAGCGATCGCGGTTTGATTACTGGCGCTGGAGCCGGGGCGATGCCGACGTGTTGTTTCGGAATCCGCAGGCGTTTCCGGTGAAGGCGGACATCGTTTTCGATGTGAAGAGCGCCGATGATCGGAAGCTGACCGTGCTGAGCAAGGTGGACGGAGCCGTCTTGTGGTCCGGCGCGCCGATTAAGGTTCTGCGCGAAGTCCGGATCCGTGGGGTGGTATTGCCGCCGGGGGATATCTTGTGGCGGTTTGAGTCCGATTTGCCCCCGGATCAACCGAGCATCGTAGATCCGCGCAAGGTGAGTTTTAGCGTGCGCAACCTAGAGATTCGGATCACGGGGCGCGGTGTGATGGAGAAGGCGGGTGCAGCCAAATGAGTTTTCGAGGCGACGAAAAGGGCGGGTCGGAGACCTCACCCTACTTCTTTAGAAGCCGGCGATGGCTTCGAGACGGCGGCGGTAGCGGGCGCCGATGACGGCGGGGGTAAATTTTTCGGCGATGGTCGCGATCGCGGCGGAGCCGAGGCGGGCGCACAGAGCGCGATCGGTGAAGACCGCCCTCATGTGGGCGGCGGCGTGGGCGATGTCGGGGTCGGCCCAAGCCTGGCCTTTAGCGTAGGGGCCGTAGTTTTCGGTGAGGGTGATGAGCGGGGCGCGCACCGGGCAGCCGTTGTGAACCGTGACGAACTCGGCAGTGGCGGACCAGTCGGTCGAGATCACGGGTTTGCCGAGGGCCATGCATTCGGCGACGGCGAGGCCGAAGCCTTCGGAACGGTGGAGCGAGACGAAGACATCGCAGGCGAATTCCAGCGCGTAGATGTCGGCGCGGGAGAGCGTGTCGGTGATGAAGTGGATGCCGGGGATATCGGCGGCGAGGGCTTGGAGGTGGGCAAAATCGACTTCGTTGCCGGTGAGATTCTGGACCTTGACGACGAGGGTCGCGGCGGGGGAGGCGAGGCCGGAGGCGCGGAAGGCGGCGAGGGCGGCGCGGGGGTTTTTGCGGGCAGCGTAGGAGTTGAGGTCGAAGAGGGTGAGGAAGAGGAACGAGTGGGCTGGCAGACCGAGGCGGGTGCGGATCGCGGCGATTTGCTCGACGGGAACCGGGACGTTGATCGCGTGCGGAAACGTGAGAACGGGGACCGGAGATTTCTCGGCGATGGCGGCGCGGGTGAAATCGCTGGGGCACCAGATCTCGTCGTAGAAATCGAAGGAGGGGACCCAGTCGTCGGGAAACTCGGGGAGTTCCCAAGCGAAGTAGGCGATGTTGTATTTACCGGCGCGGAAGTTTTTCCCGTGGTGGTGGTCCAGGTCGCGGGAGGCGGGCGGGTCGAGGTGGACGACGTTGACGTCGTGGGGATTCGCGTCGGTGAGGCGGGTGGCGTAGGTGGGGTCGCCGAGCCGGTTTTTGCAGTTTAGTTTGAGCGGGACGAGGGCGGTGGGGATGCGGGCGGCATCGGCGGCGCGGACCATGCAACGCGCGGATTCGCCCAGGCCGAGATCGGCGGTGAGGAAGCCGACGATGTTGAGCCCGAGATGGGCGTGGCGGCGGGCGAACTCGGCGCGGAACGGCGCGTGGCGGCGGGAGAAATCGTAGATGAGTTCGCCGGTATCGGCGGCGAGGGCGGTGAGGCGGAGGGCGCGGTTTTTGTTCTGGGCGCGGAAGCGTTGCAGCGGCGCGAGACCCGTGATGCGGCCGAGCCAGGCGAGGGTGTCGGTGAGGCCGGTGCCGCCGAGGCGGAAGGTGAGGGTGAAGCCGGCGGCGGGTGCGGGAGCGGGGAGTGGGAGACGGATTTCCCACGGGCCGGGTTTGAAGTTGCGCAGAGTGAGGAGGAAGGCGCCGTTGAGCGAAACGGAGAGTTCGGGCGGCGCGGATTCCAGCCCGCCGGCGGCGGGGTGCGGGCGGAATGCGCCGCGAAGAATGAGGGCGGTGATGCCGTCGAGGGGCGGAAGGCGGAGCTGGCCGGTTTCGCGGAGCCAAGCGGAGTCGGTCGCGAAATCGTCGAAAAAAATGCCGGAGTAGTGCGTGAAGCGCCGGGAGAAAGAGCCGCCGAGTGGGGGCGTGCGTGAAGCGGAAGGCATAAAACGAGGTAGGTTGGCAGGGCCGGGAGCGAATTGGCAAACCCTCCGCGTGAATCGGCCGCACGGAGGAGCTGAACACGGCGGAGGGTCGGTCGGGGCCGGAAAACTTGCGGGCCGCGCTCAAGGTGCAAGTAAACAGAAGCCGGATTGAATTCGGTCCGTCGGGCGAGTCGGGGTGGGCGGCGAGAAACGCGAGTGCGGATGATAATGGGGCTTGCGGGTCAGGGCGGAGCGTCGTGGATTTTTCCTCCCTGCTCAGCGATCCTCGCCAAAGCACGCGAACTTTTGCCCCGCATGTTTCCCTCCCGTTTCCAAACCTGGTGGCGTCTCGTCTTGCTGACGGGAGTCGCGGGCTTGGTGTGTGTCGCGCACTACGGCTGGTGGACGCCGGCGCAGTGGAGCGTGCCGGCGGAGTATGCCGGGGAATCGTTAGAGATCTTGGCGCGCATTAAAGCGGCCTCGGAGGGCGACCTCGCGCCTTTACGGCCGCAAGTGATGTCGCGGCTTGGTGCGCCGTTTGGGGCGAATTGGAGCGCGTATCCCTCGTCGGATATGCTGCTGGTGTGGACGCTGGGCCAAGTCGCGCGGGTGACGGGGGTGGCGGTGGCGGCCAATCTGGCGTTGTTGCTCGCGGTGCTGAGTGCCGCGTGGTCCTTCTACGCGTGCGCGCGGTGGCTGCGATTGCAGTGGGAATGGGCGATGGCGGGTGCGCTGTTGTTTGCGTTTACGTTTCAGACATTCAACCGGGGCCTTCAGCACCTGTTGATTGCGTTTTCGTGGACGGTACCTTTGGCGATTCTGAGCGTGGCGCTCGTCGCCTCGAGTCGGCGGGTGCAGTGGCGGAGCAAGTGGGGGGCGGTGGTGCTGGTCTCGGCGCTGGCGATCGGAGTAAGCAATCCCTATCTGCTGTTTTTGTATCTGCAGCTGATGGGACTGGCGTTGTTGGCCCACTTGGCCGGCGGACGTTGGCGCGCGGAGAATGTGCAGGTGGGCGCGGCGGCGCTGGCGTTGGCGCTGGCGGCGTTGGCGTTGGTGCAGGTGCATCCGTGGTTGTATGCCACGGACACGGCGGCCGATTCGCCCTTGGAGCGCAATTACGGGGGGACGGAGATGTATGCATTGAAGCCGTTGGAGTTGGCGGTGCCGCCGGCGACGCACCGGTGGGAACCGATGGGTTTTCTTGGCCAGCGGTACCTGCGGTGGTCGGACTGGCGGAGCACGGAGGCGTTTGCGCCGTATCTGGGATTGGTGGGATTGGCGGGACTCGTATGGTTGGGCGGCGCGGCGGCTGGGGCGGTGTGGCGGCGGCGGCGGGTGCCGGGTGCGGCGTTGACGACGGGGTGGGTGCTGGCGTTCGCCTCGGTGGGCGGGGTGACAAATTTCTTCGCGTTTTTCACGGGGCTGGCGCTATTCCGGGCAAGCAACCGGTTCAGCGTTTTTATCTCGGCGGCGGTGTTGTTGTTTCTTGTTGCCCGGCTCTCGCGTTGGGGGCGGGCGTGGCCGGCGGGTTGGCGTCGTTTGGGCGCGGTGGGGTCGGTGGTTTTTGGTTTGGCGGACCAGTTGCCGCCGCCGATGGCGGCGGAGCGTCGGGAAGCGATGGCGCGGATGGCGAGAAACGACGGTGAATTCGGACGGCGGCTGGAGGCGGAGTTGCCGGCGGGGGCGATGGTTTTTCAGTTGCCGGTGATTTCGTTTCCGGAGGCGCCGCCGCTCTATCAGCTGGGCGACAGCGAACACTTCCGGCCCTTTGTGGTGACGGAAACACTCCGGTTTAGCTATGGCGCCCTGAAAGGGCGAAGCAGCGGACAGTGGCAATGCGATCTGGCGCGGCTGACGACGGCGGAGCAAATCCAGGCGTTGGAGAGCTACGGATTTGCGGCGATCTATTTGAATCGGCGGGGCTTCGCCGATCGGGGTGAGGCGTTGTTGGCGGAATTAGCGGCCTTGGGAAGAAGCGAGCGGATCGAAGGGGTGAGGCGAGAACAAATCGTGGTGCGGCTCCAGCCGGCGGCGCAGCCCGTGCCGCCGATCGCGCGAAAGCTGACCTTTGGGCGGGGATGGCACCGGCCGCCACACGGCGGATTGCAGACGGAGCCGCGCTGGGCCTTTGAGCCAGCGACGATGTCATTTTTCAACCCCTACGCCGATGAGCGTGAGTTCGAAGTAAAGCTGGGGCTGAGCGGGGCGGGATCGGTGCGATCCGTGCAGTTGTCGGTTAACGGTCGGGAAAAGTTGGATGTGGATTTGAGCGACAAAGCGCGGGAGTTCCCGCTGAAGGTGCGACTGCTGCCCGGGCCGAATCACTTCAATCTCGATTCAGTCAAGCCGGCGGTGCGGCTCAGCGCGGAGCGCCGCCAGCTGCGGATGTTCGCCGTGCACGGGAACTCGATCCGCGTGGTGGATCCGGCGGCTGAAACGGCGAAGTAAAATTCAGGGCGGCGTGGGACGCGGTGGCAGCAGGCGCGGAGCGGCGAGGACGACGAGACCGCCGACCAAGCTCCAGAAAACCGTCGAGACCCAGACGAGCAGCGCGAGAAGCGGGGCGAGGTCGCGGGCGGCGGGTGTCGCCAGCAGGCCGAGGGCGGCGAGAGTGCCGAGAAACGCACCTTCTCGAACGCCGTGACCGCCGACGCTGATCGGGAGCACGGTGGCGGCGTAGGCGACGCTCATCGCGATGCAGGTGTCGAGAAAAGGCAGGGGCAGACCGATCGCAAGGGCGAGCAGCCACACTGCGATGAAGTCCAGCAACCAGATGGCGGCGCCGAGCAAAAAGGTGGCGGAGTGAGTGCCGGGCGTGGCTCTCACGCAGGCGAGCAGTTGGGCGGCGGTGGCCAGTCGGTCGGGACCGAGCATACGCGGCAGCGGTGCGGGCCAACGGCCGGGACCGGTGCGCAACAACCAGATCGCAAAAACGATGCCGCCGAGGGTGAGGATCGAGGCGGTGATAAAAAGCCAGCGCAGGCCAGGCTCGGCGACGAAGGCGCCGGTGCGGGCGGTGAGTGCGACGGCGGGAACGGCAAACAGCAAGAGGAGACCGGTAGCGCGGTCGATCACGAGGGTGGTCAGGCCGGCGGCCCGCTGGGTGGCGGCGTCCCGCAGCAGGTAGTAAACGCGGGCGGCGTCCCCGCCGATGCCGCCAAGGAGGAAGGCGTTGTAGAATTGACCAATCCAAGTGACGACGTGGGACCAGTGAAACGAGAGCGGGATTTGTTGGGCGCGGAGCAGCAACCGCCAGCGTGCGGCCTGAATCGGAAACGTCAGACCGACGAGTACGAGCGCCGCCCCGACCAGCGGGAGGGAAAATTGGGTGCGGGCGGCGGTGAGTTCGGCCCAGTCGACTTGGGCGGCGAGGAAACCGAGCAGAGCGAGCGAAATCACATAGCGCACGACGCGACCGGCGGTGGTGGCGAGGAAAGTGGCGAGGCGGCGCATCCGGGAGAGAGTGCTCAAGAGGTGGGCGGTTTGGCTAGAAAAAGTCATGCCCGCCGAAGAATCCGACGGGAGCGCCGCCTTAAGCCGCCGGTGCCGGTTAGGCGGTAAAAACGGAAGTTGGGCCCTGACTGTAACGAGCGGATGCTTGACTCTGGCGACGCAAAACCCGGCCG
>NSIG01000024.1 GCA_002737275.1 Opitutia bacterium | reverse complement strand
GTTTTCGAACGCTGGATCGAGCAGACCAACTTTTCCCGCCGCGCCCTTTTCACCGTCCCCACCCGCGCTCTCGCCAACGACAAATACGCCGAATGGCGCGCCCGCGGCTGGCGCGTGGGTATTATCACAGGCGACGTCACCATCGATCCGACCGCCCCCCTGATCGTCGCGACCCTCGAAGCCGTCCAAAGCCAAATCGCCGCCCCCAACCCGCTCACACCCCGGGCCGACGATTTGCCGCCGTTTCAACTGCTCGTAGTCGACGAATACCACTGGCTCGCCGACTCCGCCCGCGGCAACCACTACGAGGGCGCCCTGCTCGCTGCGCCCGCCGGGCTCCAACTGCTCCTGCTCTCCGGTGCCGTCGCCAATCCCGCCGATGTCGCCACTTGGCTCCGCCGCTTGGGCCGCACGGTCGAGGTCGTCTCCCATAAAGAACGCCCCGTGCCGCTCGAAGAAGTCGAAGTGGACGACTTGATCGCGGGTCTTCCCCGCACCATCGAGGGCTTTTGGTCGCGCCGCATCGCGGGCGCGCTGCGCGAGGGCTTGGGCCCCGTACTCATTTTCGCCCCGCATCGCCACGACGCCGAACGACTCGCGCGCCAGTTCGCCCGGGAGGTGCCGCTCGCCGCGCCCCTCGCGCTCACCCCCGAGCAGGAGCAACTCGCCGGCCCCGCCCTCACCAAACTCCTCCGCCAACGCGTCGCATTTCATCACAGCGGCCTCGCCTACGCTCAACGCGCCGGCCTGATCGAGCCCTTGGCGAAGGCTGGGCAGCTCCGCGCCGTCTTCGCCACCCTCGGCCTCAGCGCCGGGATCAATTTCTCGCTCCGCTCCGTCCTCATCACCGCCTCGCATTTCAACCTCGGTCCGATCGAGCACGAGATCCCTCCCCACGATCTACTCCAAATGGTCGGACGCGCCGGTCGCCGCGGGCTCGATGAATTCGGCTACGTTCTCGCGAGCAGCTCGACGCCCCGACTCCGCCGCGCGGCCCCGCTCCGCCTTAAACGCGCCGCGCCTCTCCCGTGGGCATTTTTTCTCCGCCAACTTTTTCCCGGCGCCCCCACCGCCGCTCTGGCCGCGGCCAGCGCGCAACGTTTCTTCACCGACACCCCCGTCGTCTTCGGTGCCGAAAAAACCTCCGCGCTTCTGCCCGGCACCGAGCTACCGTGTCACCACCAGACCGATACCGGCCGCGCCCGCCTCGTCCGCCGCGAACGCGATCCGTTTCCTGGCTGCCTCACCTGTCTGCATCGCGCCGAGTGTCTTTCGTTCTCCATCCAACCCACCCCGCTCTGGCACTGGCAACGCGCCGGCATCCTCGACCGCGAACTCCAACTCACCGCCCGCGGCGCCATCGTGGCGTGCTACCTCGGGCCCGAGGGGCTCGCCCTCGCCGCCGCGCTCGAGGACCGGCGCTACCCGCTCGATGCCCTGCTGTTCGACTGCGCCAATCTCTTCTCCGCGGACCGCTTCACCGACACCAACCCGCGCCGCCTCGGTCGCCTCGCCGCCATCTGCGAGCGCACCTATCGCCGCGCGACCATCGAGGGCTACCTCCACGAAGGCCTCCCGCCGGGCTACGGCTTTGGCGGCAGCGAGGTCGTCTCCGCCATCATCGCAACCCATGAGTCCCCGCGCCTCGTCGTCGATGCCCAAGAATTCGCCGGCCGCGGTGATGTGGATCGGCTCCTCACCGAGTGGCGCAGCCTGCTCCGCCAGACGGCCCGCTCCGCGCCCATCACGCTCGCCCCCGACATCGCCACGCGGCCAGACCGCCGCGCCCAAGCCGAGCTCTTTCTGGCCGAGCGTTGGGACACCTTTCGCGCCCTCTGCCGGACGCAACTCGCCACCGCCAAAACCGACGCGCTTCCGCCGCTGCCGATGCTCACGCCCGATCAAAGTCGCGCCGTCAACCACCGCTTCAGTCGCGCCGGCAGTTCCGTCGCGGCCCGTCCGCCCGTGTAACGACCGCGCCCATTCCCATCCCGGGATTTTCACGAGCCGCTCCGTTCAAATTTCAATTCGGAATAATTTTGCCGTATTTTTGGAAACGCGGCTTGCGACTCCCGCCTTCGCTCCGTTCGCTGGAGGCAAATTTTTTATGCCAGAGTCCATCTCCGCCCCACGCCCTAGCCTCCTCCGCCGAATCACCACCGCCCTCACGCAGTGGATCGATTCCGACCACTGCCCGGACGGCGCCGAAAAAATGCGCACCGAACCCGACCGCGTCGACTTGGTCCGTGTCATGCCGTTCGTCGTCCTGCACCTCGCCTGTTTTGCAGTGATCTGGGTCGGCTGGAACCCCTTCGCCGTGTGGACCGCCGTCGCGCTTTACTTCGTCCGCATGTTCGCCGTCACCGGCATCCACCACCGCTACTTTTCGCACAAGACCTACAGCACCTCGCGCGCCGGTCAGTTCTTCCTCGCCCTCTGGGCCGGCACCACCGTGCAACGCGGATCCCTTTGGTGGGCCTACCATCACCGCCACCACCACCAGCATTCGGACGATCCCGAGGATGCCCACTCGCCCCATGTCCACGGCTTCGTTTGGTCGCACATCGGCTGGATCACCAGCCGCCGGAATTTCCCTACCGACTACTCCAAGATCAAGGACCTCGCGAAATTCCCCGAGCTCGTCTGGCTCAACCGCTTCGACCTCGTCGTGCCGATTCTCTTCGCGGCCTCCATCTTCCTGACGGGTGTCGCCCTCGAAGCCTACGCACCCAGCCTGGGCACCAACGGCCCGCAACTGCTCGTCTGGGGTTTCTTCATCAGCACCACCGTCCTCTTCCACGGCACCGCTTGCATCAACTCGATGGCCCACCTCATGGGCAAACGTCGCTTCAAGACCGACGACGATTCCCGCAACAGCTTTATCCTCACTCTCATCACCCTCGGTGAAGGCTGGCACAACAACCACCACCGCTTCCAGAGCTGCACCCGCAACGGATTCTATTGGTGGGAAATTGATCCCACCTACTACGGCTTGAAAATGATGTCGTGGACGGGCCTCATCTGGGGTCTCAAACCCGTGCCCCAGTCGATTCTCGACGAAGGCGCCCACGCCGATCACCACGCTTCCGTCGCAGCCGCCAGCGCCGAACGCGCCGCCAACCAAGCCGGGGCCAACGATTACTCTTCCCTCCGCCGCATCGTGCCCGTAGCTACCGCGATGGCTGTCGCTACCGCCACCGCGTCCAATGTCGTCGTCCCGAAGAAGGCCGAAGGCCCCGCCATTCGGAAGGATCTAAGCGAAGAGGCCCACGGCCTGAACGCCGCGAAGCCGACCCCGCCGACCGGCCATCAGCCCCCTTCGGCCTAAGCCAGACCGGCTACGTTCTCTTCCAACCCGAAGCTTCACCGCTTCGGGTTTTGCTTTTTATCTTCCTGCCGTCGCCACCCATCCGACCACCGGAGTCGTTCGTACCACCTCCACGCCCACGATCGCTCCACTCGCTCGTTACCATGCCCCAACCTCGTCTCGCCATCATCGGCACCGGCATCGCCGGTCTTGGCTGCGCTCACTTTTTGCAACGCGACTTCGACCTCACGCTGTTTGAGGCTGCCGACTACATCGGTGGCCACACCAACACCGTCACCGCCCGAGAGCCCGGCACCGGGCGCGCGGTACCCATCGACACCGGCTTCATGGTGTTTAACCACGCGACTTATCCGCTCCTCACCCGACTCTTCCGCGAGCTCGGCGTCGCCACGAAGAAGACCGACATGTCGTTCAGCGTGCGCCACGGCGATAGCGGACTCGAATTCTGCGGCTCCTCGCTCAACCACCTGTTTGCCCAGCGCAAAAATCTCTTCCGGCCGCGCTTTTACCGGATGCTGTTTGCGATCAACCGCTTTAACCAAGAGGCCGTCGCCGCCCTCGCCGATCCGGCCTCGCCTGTTTTCACCGAAACGCTCGGTGACTATGTGAAGCGCCGCGGCTACGGCACCGATTTCTTCGACCTCTACCTCGTGCCGATGAGCTCCGCGGTTTGGAGCACGCCGCCGGAGAAGATGTTGGCCTTCCCTGCCGCCGCCCTCCTCCGCTTTTTCCACAACCACGGCTTCCTCGGCCTCAGCACCCAGCACCAATGGTGGACCGTCGAGGGCGGCGCCAAGACCTACATCGCCCCGCTCACCGCGCCTTTCGCCGATAAAATCCGCCTCAACTCCGCCGCCCGCGGGGTCATCCGCACGCCCCGCGGCGTCACGGTTACGACGAGCTCCGGCACCGCCCACCCATTTGAAAAAGTGATCCTCGCCTGCCACGGCGATCAAGCGCTCCGGCTCCTCCAAAACCCCACCGACGCCGAGCACCGCCTCCTCTCCGCGTTCCACTACCAGCCCAACACCGCCACGCTGCACACCGATGCATCGGTCATGCCCCGCACCCGCCTCGCCTGGTCCGCCTGGAATTACGAGATCGCCCGCGATTCGGCCGGAGCCGTCTCCACCGCCACGCACTACTGGATGAACAAACTCCAAGGCGTGAGTGACCGCGAAAACTACTTCGTTACCATCAACCGCCCCGAGTCGATCAACCCCGCAAAGGTCCTGAAACGCATCGCCTACGACCACCCGCTCTTCAGCCTCGCCGCGACCGCCGCCCAAGCCGAACTCCCCGCACTCAACCAAGCCGCGCTCGGCACCACCGAGACGTTTTACGCCGGCGCTTGGCAGCGCCACGGCTTCCACGAAGACGGCCTGTACAGCGCCCACCGCCTCGCCGCCCAAATCCTCGCCCGCGACCCCTGGCCGGAGTCCAAGTAAAGGCCCTTACCGCCCGATCATTTGCCATCCGGAAAAGGCCGGCAGCCAGTTTGATCCAGCACTCGCGAGGCGGCTCCGCTGACTCGCCCGCCTGCGGCGCAAAACTACGGCGTGGTAGACCCGGAGGGATTCGAACCCCCGACCTCTTGGTTCGAAGCCAAGCGCTCTATCCAGCTGAGCTACGGGTCCACGATGTGCGCGCGGGCAGAAATTAGAACCACATCGATCGCGGCGTCGAGCCCGCTCCTTGACCCCGGAAAATGTCGCGGAGCGACCCGCTTCACTCTCTCGGGCCGCCAGCCCACCGAATCCCGACGCAAAAAAGCCCGTTGAGGACAACGGGCTCCACCTTTCAGACGGCCCCGTCGCCGCTCAGAAGTCGATCGCCTGCATCGTCCCGATCTGGACGCCGAAGCGTTCGGCGTAGGGCTTCACCCGCTTGAAGTCAGCATGCCGCACTTCATAGCTCCGGCCGCCGGGTATGAAAAAAATCGAATAAGCTCCGGTGCCTTCCAAACGCGAAATCGTGGGCGCGAACTTCGGGTCCACGCTCTTGAACTCAATCAAGCCTTCGCCCGATTTGATATTCACCACCAACGCCGCCCGCAACGGCTCGCGCAGCTTCACCTCGACGCGCTCGAACGCGCGCGTGGTCTTGTTCACCCGCGCCAGCACGAGAAACTTTTCCGGCGGCAACCGCTTGTTGCCTTCCTTGCGCAACGGCACTTCGAACATCACACTCGTCCGGTCTTCGGCCGCTTGGGTTGCACCATCCAGATCCATCAATTCGCCCAGCGACTGGCGGGAGCCGACGGTGTCCGCGCGACCTTCGCTTTCGGCTTTTTCCATCCGTTCGCCCCGACGCTCGCCGCGGCGGCGATACTTGCTGCGGTCGCTCTCGCTCGGCGGTTTGCCGTTGACCGAGAGGACGACGTATTGGTCCGCGTAGGTCTTCGACGGGTCATAGCGCACCACGGTGCGCTTGGTCTCTTCGCCCTTCCCGTTCTCTTCAACGATCGTCTGGGTAAAGGCCCACCGGTTCGCATCGGCCAAAACTTTCTGAATCGCATCCGCGAGCAACGGCGGCACGGCCGCTCGGACCGGCAGGGCCACCCCAAGGGCGATAATCAGGACAACAAAAAGGCGCATGATCATGAGACCATGCGCCGGGAAAATGTTTCGGCAAGTCGGCTGTGCGCCGGCCTTACATCCGGCAAATCAACAGTTCCCGCTCGTAAATCATCTCTTTTGGCAGATGGGAATGCAGGTCGATGAAGAGCTCCTCGTGCCCGAGCACCTCGTTGCGCCACGCCGGGCGGTCAAAGGCCTGCAGCTGGTTGAATTTTTCCTCCGAGAAATCGAGGCCGGTCCAATCGATATCCTTGTAGCGCGGCACCCAACCGATCGGCGTTTCCTTGGCCCGGCCGCCGGCGCGCACGCGGTCGCAGATCCATTTTAGGACCCGCATGTTTTCCGAAAAGCCCGGCCAGATGAACTTCCCTTCGGCGTCTTTGCGGAACCAGTTCACGTGGAAGATGCGCGGCGTCTCCGTAAGATTGCGCTGCATGTTCATCCAGTGGCGGAAATAGTCGCCCATGTTGTAGCCGCAGAAGGGCAGCATCGCCATCGGGTCGCGACGGACCTTGCCCAACGTGCCGGCGGCGGCGGCGGTCATTTCGGAGCCCATCGTGGCCCCCACGTAAACGCCGCTCGACCAGTTGAACGCCTGATAGACCAGGGGCATCGTCGTCGCCCGCCGGCCGCCGAAAACGAAAGCGCTGATCGGCACGCCGGCGGGATTCTCCCAGTCCGGATCGATCGTCGGACACTGGCTGGCGGGCGCGGTGAAACGGGAGTTCGGGTGTGCGGCCTTGGCCCCGGTCGCTTTGGCGATCTCGGGCGTCCAGATCTTCCCCTGCCAATCGGTGCACATCGCGGGCGGAGCATCGGTCATGCCCTCCCACCACACCCCGCCGTCGGGCGTGAGCGCGACATTGGTGAAGATCGTGTTCTTCGCGAGTGCCGCCATCGCGTTGGGGTTGGTGACGTTGCTCGTGCCGGGCGCCACGCCGAAAAAGCCCGCCTCGGGGTTGATCGCGCGCAGGCGGCCTTTTTCATCGGGTTTGATCCAGGCGATGTCATCGCCGACGGTGGAAATTTTCCAGCCCTGCTTCTGAAAATGCGGGGGCGGGATGAGCATCGCGAAGTTCGTCTTGCCGCAAGCGCTCGGGAACGCGGCCGCCAAGTAGGTTTTTTTGCCCTGCGGATTTTCGACGCCGAGGATGAGCATGTGCTCGGCCATCCAGCCCTCGTCGCGGGCCATCGCCGAAGCGATGCGGAGCGCGAAGCACTTCTTGCCGAGTAGCGCATTGCCACCGTAGCCCGAACCATAGCTCCAGATCTCGCGGGTTTCGGGGAAGTGAACGATGTATTTCTCTTTGTTCGAGGGCCAGGCCACGTCCTTTTGCCCCTTGGCCAAGGGCGCCCCGACCGAGTGGAGGCAAGGCACCACCCGTTTGAAATCGCGGTCAATGAGCTCGAAGACTTTTTTGCCGATGCGCGCCATGATGCGCATATTGACGACGGCGTAGGCCGAGTCGGTGAGCTGGACGCCGATCTGCGACATGGGCGAGCCGAGCGGACCCATACTGAACGGCAGCACATACATCGTGCGCCCCTTCATGCAGCCGTTGAACAGGCCCTTGAGCGTTTTCCGCATCTCGAAGGGGTTGACCCAGTTGTTGGTCGGGCCCGCGGCTTCCTTGGAAAGAGCGCAGATGTAAGTGCGGTCCTCGACGCGGGCGACGTCGCCGGCATCAGAGCGAGCAAGATAACAACCGGGCCACTTCTTCTGGTTGAGTTTGATGAACGTGCCGCCGGCGACCATCTCGGAACAGAGCGCATCGTATTCGGTCTTGGAGCCGTCGATCCAGTGGACCGCATCGGGCTTGCAGAGCTCGACCATTTTTTCGACCCAACGGAGCAAGTGCTTGTTGGTGCTGAGCGGCGTGGCGGGATTACGCTTGTTCATAAGCCTTCAAACTGCCCGCGGCCTCRAACCGAGTAAACGGGAAAGACCGGCCGCTGCCGAGGGCAGAAGATGGGTTGCCAGCGGTATAAGCCGGCGGGGCCGGAGTAGGGCGGGGTCTTTGACCCGCCCTGGCTCAAGTTTGAGCAGAGCGTAGGCGTCGGCTTGGGCGCGAGGGACTTGACGCGGGCGAAGAGGGCGGGTCAGAGACCCCGCCCTGCGGACTCGCGTCAGAATTTCTTCGTGAGCTGCAGCGACCAGGTGAGGCCGCGGGCCATCGTGTTGTAGATCGACGGATCATAGCCGCGCGAGTCGCTGGACAGCGGCGGGGTCGCATCGAAGACGTTGTTCACGCCGAGACGAATGCTCGTGTTGTTCAAGTAGCGGTTCGCGGCCGACACCCGGTAGGTGGCGAAAACATTGTAGGACTTGGAGTCATGCACCGTGTAGCGGTAGGACACCGCGCCGTTGTTGAAAATCGGCGTGATGTAGCCGGGCGCGCCGAGCGCCTCGTAAGTCGCCTGGGTCGTCGTGGCGCCGGCGTCGGTGTAGCTGCCGGTGTAGTAGTAGCCGATGCCTGCGCCCCACTGCTTGAGGCGCCAACTGAGCGTCGCGACGCCGCGCCACTCAGGCGTGCCGCCGCCCACCGATGCGGCGTTCGAGTTCTTTAGCTCCGTGCGCCGTGCGCCGTCCGCTGCGTAAGAGTAGAATGTGTTCAGCTTGGTCCAGGTGGTGTTGAAGGTGAAATTACCGATCGCCATTTTAGGGAGGCGATAGTTCACATCGAAGTCGAAGCCATTCACGAACTGTTGGGCGCGGTTGAAATAGGTGGCGCGCAACACATCGATCGCCCCAACCACGGCGCGTTGGTTGCCGGGCACTTGGCGGGCGTTGTAAGCCGCGAAGAAATCGCGGTCGGCTTGCGTGACGGGCAGGCGAACCACGGAAGAAACGCCCCGGTAGTTAGCGGAGCCCGAACCCAGATCGATCGCGCCGATCGCTTGACCCGCCGCGAGCGCCGTCTGCGTCGCGAACTGTAAAGCAGCCAGATCGTCCGCCACGGACTCGGCCGCCGTCGGAGCGGCAATCACACTTTGTTGGGCGATCTCCCAGTAATCCACCGAAACGGAGAGGCCTTTAATGAACGGAACATCGACGACCACGCCACCGGACTTGCCTTTGGCGGTTTCGGGGCTGAGCGCGAGATTGCCGGATGAAATGCTGCGGCGATTTGACGGCCCGTCGGTCGGGAGTGCCGTCACCGCGCTGCGGTAAGCATCGGAGCTGCCGGTGACGGTGCGGATGAGGGTGCCGGTAAAGAGCTGCGCGAGATTCGGCGCCCGGAAGCCTTCGTTATAAGAAGCACGGGCCATGATCCACGAGGTGGGACGCCAGTTGACGCCATACTTCGGCTTCGTGGTGTCGCCGAAGTCGGTGTAACTCTCGTAACGGGCGGACGCCGTCAGCTCAAGCGACTGCACGAGCGGGAGGGTGAATTTGTTGCCAACGAGCGGGACGACGGTCTCGACGTAGGCGGCGGCGACGTGGCGTTTGCCGTGGGTGTCGGAGTTGGGCGAAAAGCCCAAGAAATCGTTGCTGAGCGGATTCAGGCCGGAGTAGACCGGATTCAAACCGGCGAAGAGAGGACGATAGTCGCTGTAAGCTTCGTAGCGGAACTCACCGCCGACGGCCGCGCCGATCGTGTTTCCACCCCAGATCGAGAGCACGTCGCCCGAGGCGCGCACATCGCCGCTGCCGAGTTTGGTGATGCCGTTGCGGATGAATTCCGAGCGGAAGGTGGAGGTCACACTGTCGGGATTTTTGAAATCGCCGGTGGCCACTAGCGTGCCGTTCTGCACCGCAAAGGTGCGGGTGAATGGATTGAAGGCGCGGGCCGGATCGATCTGGTTGATGGCCTGGATCAACTTCGTCTTCCGGCTTGGTCCGGCTTCATTCTCGATCACCCGACCGACCGAGTAGAGGAGCGCGGCTTCCCAAGACCAAGAACCGCTGAGCTTGCCGCGCAGACCGGCGAGCCCCCGGTAAACGGAGGTATCAACGAAGTCGGTGCGGGTCGCGAGATCGGAGAGACGTTTGTTCGTGATCGAAACCGCCGAGGGCGTGCCCGTGAGTCGGGCGGAGCCGTCGGCATTGGGGGCGCCGGTCGGAGACCAGAAGCGGGTGCCGAACGGATTGTAGGGATTAGTCGCGGGTACGATGATGAAACCATCCGTGCTCTGCGTGATGCCATCGGACTCCCGGTAGGTGACGGATTGCGCCTGATAGAGGCTGGCGTCGGCAAAGGCGGTGATGCGGTCGTTGATGTTGAATTCACCGCTCGCGAAAACATTGGTGCGGTTGGACTCAGGCTGAATCACGCGATAGTCGTTATTGTTCCAATAGTAGGTTTGCGTATCCCCGGCGCGGCTCGGAGTGGCGGTGGCGAAGGCGGCTCCGCCGGAACCGTTGGGCACGAGGAAGAACGCACCGCTGGCCGCCGCGAGCGTCGCGGGCACACCGGCCGGACGCGCGCCGGCAAAGGTCGAGACTTGGCCAAACGCATCCGTACCCGTCACGCTACCGAGCAGGTAGTTGCCAAACTGGGTCGTGGCGGAGCGAAGATTAAAAGTCGTGTTGGTCGAGACGTTCCATGGTGCCGGCGCGCGGTAACTGAGATCGGACTCGGCGGAGAATGCGCGGTCGCGGGCATACATCGCCTCGCGGCTGTAGAAGTCGGCGGTGATCATCGCGCGGCCCTTTCCTTTGGCGAATTCGAGACCATGGGTGAGCGTGGCACGGTATTCGCCGCCGTCGCCGTAACGGGTCTCGCCGTAGCGAAGCGAGAGTTCGGTGCCCCGGAAATTTTTGGCGGTGACGTAGTTCACGACGCCCGCGACGGCATCGGTGCCGTAGATGGACGACGCGCCGTCGCGGAGGATTTCCACGCGCTCAAGACCGCGGTTGGGCAAAGTGTTTACGTTGGTCGAGAGCGTGGGGACGCTGGCCTCGTTTTGGCTGATCGGGTGCGGCACGAGCCGGCGACCGTTGAGCAGGAGCAGGGTATTGCCCGAGGCGATGCCGCGGAGCGAGACGCTGGCGTTGTCGCCGCGCGCGGTGGCGCCCAGCGTAGCGGTCTCGTTGCCCGGAAGGCCGGTGACTTGAGGCAACGCCGAGAGCAACTCGGAGGGCTGCGATGCGTCGCGGATTTCGAGGTCGGCCGCCGCGAGGACGGTGACCGGGAGGACTTTCTCAACGTCCAACCGCTTGATATTGGAGCCAGTGACGGTGAAAGCCTCTAGGGTCACCTTCTCCTCGGTCAGAGCCGGCGCAGGGGTAACTTGGGCATAGGCGGGGATCGCAAGCGCGAGGGTGAGCGCGACGCAGCGGCGCAGTTTAGGCAGTGGGTTCATAGAGATAGTTCGGATCGTTGGCAGGTCAGGTTTGAAAAGGACAAGGGTTGAAATCGCAGAAAGGCAACCGGCGAGCGAGCTCCCCGATCGCGGGCTAGCTAGAGCTTCTTCGAAATCTCTACGTAGAAGGTGCGGCCCTTGGCGCTCACCGTGCCGCCCTGGTAGCCGCGGGATTCGTCGGCGATCGGGGGCTCGGTGTCCATAAGGTTGGTCACGCCAAAGCGGGCGGTCACGTCGCGGAGGAAGTTCTGCTTTTTGCCGAACCGGTGCTGCACGTAGACGTTTTGCTGGATGACGTCTTCGATCCACCAGCGGTAGCGCACCACGCCACCGATATCGTTGAAGACCTTGATGTAGCCAGGGCGACCGAGTTGTTCATAAATGGCCGCCGTCGTGGCCCCACCCACATCCATCGAACCGCCGTAATACTCGCCGAACCAGCCGGCGCTCCAGTTGCCTTGGCGCCACGTCACGCTGACGTTGCCCCGCCACTCGGCCCGGCCGTCTTCCCGGAGCACGGTTTCGACTGCGGAGAACTCGTCGAGCTTCTCGTCGAATTTGCGGTTATAGGTCGCCTCACCTTTGACCGTGAACTGACCAAACGGCAGCTTCGGTAAACGGTAGGAGACGGCCATGTCGAAGCCTTCGAGATCGCGGCCGGCGAGGTTGAGATAATCGTCAACCACCGAGAGCACCCGGCCGACCGGAGCGCGCTGAGCGGCGGGCGGGCGGGTCGAATTGAACAAAGCGTAGGCGGACCGATCCTCGTCCGTCACGGGCGCGCGGGAGACTTTGGAACTGCCACGGTAACCGTCCGCGCCGGAGTTCATGTTCACGGCGTTGGCCTGAGTGCCGCCGGCGATTTGCGCCTGCGTGTAGGCATCGAGGAGTTGCTCGTCGCGGAGGAGGGCTCCGCCGGCGCCGAGGTTATCGATGACCTTGTTCTGGTTGATGCGCCACCAGTCGATGGTGAACGTCAGGCCCTTGATCCGGGGCACTTCAATCGCGACCCCAAACGTCGTCGTGTCGGCCTCTTCCGGTTTGAGCGACGCATTGCCTTGGCGAAATACGGTGCGATTGGTCGAGCCGTCGGTGATGAGGCCGGTGACTTCACTACGGTAGGGATCGGAGACACCGGTAACCGAGCGTTGAAGCGGCGAGGTATTCGTCTGGACCAGATTCGGCGCACGGAAGGATTCATTGTAGGAGCCGCGGAACAGGAGGTTGCCCGCAGGCCGCCAAGCGACGCCGTATTTGGGCTTAAACGCATCGCCGAAGTCCGAGAATTTTTCATAGCGGCCGGCCAGCGAGAGCTCGACGGTGTGGAGCAGAGGCAGGCGGTTTTTCTTACCAAAAAACGGGACCAGCACCTCCGTGTAGCCGGAGATCACATCGCGCTCGGAGTATAGATTCAGATTCGGACTTAGGCCGATGAAATCGTTATCGGTGCCCCGGGGCAGATTCGGCGTCAGGTCGCCGGCGGGATTCAATCCGGCAAACGCGGGGCGCCAGTCTTTGTAGGATTCCCAGCGGTATTCGATGCCGCTGGCGCTGCCGACGCGGCCGCCGAAGAAATCAAAGAGCGTGCCGTTGATCTTCGCGTCCCAGGTGGCGAGCTCGGTGCGGCCTTCGCGGATAAAAACATCCGTGAGCGGGTCCACCACGGTGGCCGGATTGGTGAAAGGCTGATCGACTTGGATGACGCCTCCCACATTGCGGAAGGTGTAACCGAAGGGGTTGAACGCGGTGGCATCGGAGCGGAGCAACGCGGACTGAAGCCGGCTGTGACGGATGTTGTTGAACTCTTCGTCCCGGGTCCAGGCGCGGGAGTAGAGGGCGGCCGACTCCCATTCGAAATCGGCAAAGGTCGACCCACGCAGGCCTCCGACCGTGCGAAGAGACTGGGAGAGCACATTGATCTCCTTGGCCTTGAACTCGCGCGGGCGAACGCCGGTGCCGCCCGCGATCAGCACATCGGACGGGTTGCCCATGACGCGGGCCGTGCCGTCGGCATTCGGCGCGCCCAAGGAACTGTAGAAGCGCGAGCCGAAGGGATTGTAGGGATTGTTCGCCCCGACGTAGATATTTACATCGTCGGTGCCGTCGACTCCGGCCGGATCGCGGTTGTTGGTCGAATCGGCGCGGTAGTAGGCGACCTCGCCGAACGCCGCGAGGCGGTTGCTGAACACGTGGTTGAGCGCGGTATAGAGATTGAGCCGATCGGTCTGCGGGAGAATGACGCGGTGATCGTTCAGGTTGTAGTAGTAGTCGCGCTCGACGCTGGCGACGGCGCGGGAGGGCGTCGTCTGGCGCGTGCCCACGCCACCGCTCGCCAACGGCACCATGAAAAACGCTCCGGCCGTCGAGGTCGTGAGCGCCGTCGAAGGGGTGGTCGAGGTGCTGATACCCGCGTTGCCCGCGGGGCGCGCGCCGACGAAGTTGCCCGAGCCATCAAACGCCCCGCGCACGAAATTGCCGAACAACGAAGACGTGGAGCGGTTGTCGAAATCGGTGTCGGTGGTGCTCCAAGGCTCTTTGACCTCGCGCACGCGGCGAACGTCGGAATCACGGGAGAACTTGCGGTCGTGCGTGCCGAGGAGTTCGCGGTGATAAACGTCGATCATCGCGATCAGACTGGTCTTGTCGCCGTTGAAAAGTTCGCCGCCGCTCACGGTCGCACGCCAGTCCTCGGCGCCGCCGTCGGAGGTGAGACTGCCGCGCAGAGACCCATCGTAGCCGTCGTAGTCGCGCCGCAGAATAGTGTTCACCACGCCGGCGGCGGCGTCGGCGCCGTAGATCGCAGAAGCACCGTCACGCAGCACTTCGACGCGCTTGATCGCGGCGGTGGGCAGCTGGTTCACATTGACCGCGAGCGAGGGCACACCGCCCTCGGCTTGGCTGATCGGGTGCGGCGCGAGCCGGCGACCGTTGACGAGCACGAGCGTGTTGCCCGAGCCGATGCCGCGGAGGTTGAGGGAGGTGTTGTCACCGCGGGCGTCGGCCCCGAGGACGTTGGTCTCTGAGAGCGAGAGGACACCGCCATTCGGCAAGAGCTGGAGCAGCTCGGCAGCCGTGGGTGCGGCGCGGACGTCGAGGTCGTCGAAATCGAGCACGGAAACCGGCAGAGTGCTCTCCTGATCGATGCGGCGGATGTTTGAGCCGGTGACGGTGAAGGCTTCGAGTTTAACCGTCTCGCCCGTCGGTGATGGCGCCGGTGCGGTTTGGGCGCGGCTATCGACGAAGAGCAACCCGACCAAAGACAAGGTTGTGACCGAGGGCCAAGAAAATGACGAATTCAAAGGGGAAAGAGGAAGAAAACAGCCGGCGAAAGCGGACGAGTAAAGGGCCGGCTCTTAGAAATTTCCACCCCTGATTTAAACCGTCCCTCGACCGTTTCCCGCCATTCACTTAACGGGCTCGATATGGACGGACCCATCGCTGATCGCGTGCGATACCGGGGCGAGCAGCGCATCTTTTACCGCGTGGGCGATGTCGTGTCCGGCCCGCACCGAGAGTTCACCATCCACCCGCACCTGGATATCGACGAGATGGCTCAGCCCGCTTTTGCGCACCCGGCATTTATCGAGCGCGGCGACGCCCGGCACCGCGAGAGCCACGGTCCGCACCTCGCTCTCGAACGCCGGCGACACCGCCGCGTCCATCACATCGGCCAGCGCCCGGTTAAACATCAGGACGCAGTTGAACAAAATCACCGCGCACGCTAACAGCGCCGCCCAATCATCCGCCGTCTCATAACCCGGCCCGCCCCACACTGCGATCCCGATCCCGACAAACGCCGCCGCCGAGGTAATCGCATCCGAATAATGATGGAGCGCCTCGACTTGGAGTCCCGTGCTGCCCGCCTCCTCGCTCGCCCGCGTCATCCTGCGCGAGAACCAAAGCTTCACCGCTACCACGCCTGCCAGCAAGGGCAAGGTCGCCCAGTGCGGCCCTTGGTGTGGCGTCAAAATCTCCCGGATCGCGCTCCAACCGATCCAGCCCGCGATCGCAAAAATGAACACCGCCACCGCGAGCGCCACCAACGGTTCGGCTTTGCCGTGGCCAAACGGGTGATCCGCGTCCGGCGGCCGCGCCGCCACGCGAAACCCCGCCCACACCAACAGCGACGAAAGGATATCGATCAACGACTCGGCGCCGTCCGCAATCAACGCATTGGTGTTGCCGAAAACTCCGCCGGCAAACTTCACCGCCGCGAGCGTCGAGTTCAGCACGATCCCGCGCCGCACCAACGCCGCGCTCGCGCGGGCGCTGCGCTGGGTGACGGCATGGTGGGGGGGGGTAAAACCGGAGGACATAGCCACAGCACGATCGCAGAGCGGCCCGCGGTCTCAACGCGCGAGTTGACCGCTCCCCAGGCCGGCCTCAATTTCCAGCGTTTTTCCACCGTCACCATGGCCGATTCCAGCATCCTCGTCGCCACCGATCCCGTGCATCAGTTCTCCGTCTTCGTGGAGAACCGCGTCGGTCGCCTGCACGAACTCACTTCGTTACTCGCGGGCAACGCGGTCCATATCATGGCCGTAACGCTGCTAGACTCCACCGACAGCACCATCGTGCGGCTGGTCGTCGACGACCCCTCGAAGGCCCGCGAATTGATGGTGAACAACGATTTTCCCTACACCGAATGCGCTATCTTGGTCGCTGAGATCGGCGATGAGTCGGAGTTAAAAGGGGTACTCGCTGCGCTTCTTGAAGCCGAGATCAACATTCACTACATCTACAGTTTCATCAAACGCCCCGAGGGCCGCTCCGCCCTCGCGATCAGCTGCGAAGACGCCGACACCGCCAGTCAGGCCCTTGGCAACCGCGGCTTCAAGATTCTCACCCAGCGCGATATCTCCCGCTGAGACGGCCCGAAGACCAAGGAAAGCGCGCAGGTTAGTCGTCGAAGCCCGCGCCGATTCGCCGCTTCTCGGATCAGCCTTTTACTTCGCCCATCCGCTCGCCATCGAGCTCGTAGATGCCGGTCAGGTAGCCGTTCTCAAACGTCGCGCCGACCTTAAGCACACCGTAGAACGATACCGGCACATCCATCATGACCGGCACGCCCTGCGGAATCCGCACCACGATCCAATCGTTGATGTTGGGCGTCGCACCGAAGCAGCAGGCCATCTGGCTGATCAACAGCAAAAACTCGGTGCATTTTCCCTTTTCCAGCTTGGTCGGCAACATGAAGCCCATAACCACGGCCTTCTTGCCGTTCCAACTCTTCACGATGTCCGGGATCTGCTCGTTACCCGTCGGCGGGGTCACGTTGGGGTTGGCCGCCGGATCAAATTCGGGCGGGACAAACTTGAACCCGGCCAATCGGTCGAAACCGATCTTCAAATAGCCGTCCGCCATTTCGGGCTGGGTGATCGCCGCGAACTCTGCCGCGGGCGCCGGAGCCGCCGGAATCGACTCAGCCCTCAGCGACCACATTCCGCCGACGAGCGCCGCTGCGCAGGTGATCAATAGACCGGCTTTGAGATAAGAGGTCGGGGGCATCTCCGGTAGCAAACGGCCCTTTCCGGGTTCGTCAATTTCTTGCACCGCAATTTTGGCCACCGGCGAGCCGCCGGCCGAGACGACCTCAACGGAGGCTTCGCAGGCGATCGAGCGCCGCTCGGGCCCCGGTGTGATTCGGGTCGAGACGCAAGATGGCCTCGAATTGCTCCATCGCCTCGGTGCGTCGCCCCGCCTCGAGCAGAACCCGCCCCATGGCTTCACGCATGCCCGGGTTTTCGGGCTCAAGTTCGATCGCCCGCCGGAGATGGGGCAAGGCGGCCTCAGGGCGGCGCTGCAAAGCCAGCGTCAAACCCCATTTCAACTCGGCATCCGCGGAGTCCGGCTGCATCCGGCGTACCTGCTCGAAGTGTTCGATCGCCTCGGCAAAGCGGCCACGGTTGGCCAGCGCCCAGCCGAGATTCACCCGCGCGATGATCAACGACGGATTGAGTTGCACCGCGCGGCCGAATTTTTCAATGCCCTCGTCCATCCGGCCGAGCGCCATCAGAGCCACCCCGAGGGTGTTGTGCGCACTCGCAAAGCGCGGCTCGATCCGCACCGCCTGCTCAAGTAACGGCAGCGCCTCGGGCGACCGGCCCAGCCGGTTCAACCCGTTGCCGAGACTGTTGAGGGTCTCGGGGAACCCGGGCTTCAGCTCGAGCGCCCGCTGCAGGTGATGCACGCTCTGCTCCGTTTCGCCCACTTCGTCCAAAGCCGTGCCGAGGTTGAGGTGCGCCACCCAGCTCGCGGGATTGCGCGCCAACGTCGCTTCGTAGAGCACAAAGACGTCGCGATACATTTCGCTCTGCCGCCACGTGAGTCCGCCGAAAGTGGTCAACGCAACGGCCGCCACCGTCGGCCCGCTCCATCGCGGCCAGCGCAAGAGGGCGAATCCGCGGGTCGCGGCCGCTGTTAGTAACGCAATCATGCCCAAGCTGGCGAGGTATTGAAGATGGTCCGCCACGTAGGAAAAGACAAAGGGATAGACGTTCACAAAACCGAGCACCGGAAAGAGCGTGCCACCAAACAACAGGACCGCGGCGAGCGGCGCCCGGTCCCTTCGAGACCACACCGCCAAGCCGGCGACCAGCACCMAGGCCGCCAAAGGAAAGAGCCATTGCCACCACGCGGACGCGTCGATCGTCCAGCGGGGATAAAAAAAGATCAGCTCGGCCGGCCAGAGCAGCTTCCCGAGATAAAAGCAGACGACCCGGCCGGCCAGCAGTCCCCGCTCCACCGGGCCGAGCGCAAACGCGTCCCCGGCGGCCCCGATCTGCACGGACTCGAACCAGGCCGTGCCCAGTCCGGCCGCCACCCCGACCGCCAACCAAGGCAGCAACGGCCGGACCTGATCGCGCCATGATAATCGCCCGCATCGCCACCACGCGACGACCAGCAACGCGGCGGGCAGCGTTGCGGTCACGGTCTTCGTCAGGAGCGCGGCCACGAACCACAGGCTGGCCACGAGGTAGCGGGCGGGCCGCCGGTCGTCCTCGAAGCGCAACCACGCGAGGGCCGCCGCGAGGTAGAATAGCGTGGAGAGCGTATTTTTCTGCTCCGCGATCCAAGCGACCGATTCGACGCACACCGGATGCAGCGCGAAGACGAATCCCGCCAGCACCGCGCCGGGCACGGCCACACGCCGCAGAATCACAATCAGCAGAAACGCCGACAGCGAATGCCACAGCACATTGATGAGATGATAGCCTACGGTGGCGTCGCCCCAGATTTGGTGCTCGATCCAAAACGCCGTGTGCAGAAGCGGATAATACTGCTGCGTCGCACCGACCTCGGACCAAATCCGCCAAAGACCGGACAACGACTGCAAGGCGGGGCTCGTGACGTGCCCGGCATCGTCCCACAAAAAATCACCGCCCAGCGCCGGGAAATAGGCCGCGAGGGTTCCGACCAAGATGAGGGCAAAAATCGCTCCTGCCGGCCACGGACCGGAGGTCGGGGCGGCCGTGGGATCGGGCTCGGCGCGGAGCGGGGCGGTGCGATGCGGGGGCTTCATCAGTGGGGGGGGGCAGCCAATGATTCATCCTAACGCCAAGCAAGCCGCTCGCACCGCGGGCCCAGGACGGAAGGAACGGGCGGTGTTGACAGCATCGGCAAAAAAATCGCCGCCGCTCTTGCGAGTGACGGCGAAGTCCCGGTTAAATGCGCGGCGACCGGTTGAGCCGGGCGCCGAACGACGGTTAGAGATCGAACGAGGCAGAAAGGATAAACTGTCGTAGATCGACGATGCGGTAAGTCGAGGCCCTGCCGTCAAAAAATGCCCCAGTTGCCTGCAACCTGCCGCCGCTTTCCTGCACGTTCTTCACGTTGAGCTGGAAGTTCGCCCGGATTCGGTCGCCGAACAGCTTGGTCCGGTAGCTGACAAATAGGTCCACATACGTTTCGGACGGCGAGTAGATCGGCCGGTTTGGATCGAGTTGCAGGATCCGGTTCGCCGGGAGGGTGAGGTCTTTGGCGGGATCGTAGCCAAGGCCGTAGAAACCGATGGACCCCTTGTCGCTCCAACGCAGCGAGCCGCCCACGCTCATGGACTTGAGGATCCGGTGGTCCGAGATACTCGCCAGATTGAGTTTGGTATTAAACTTGGTGGAGTATTTGCGGACTTGGGGACGGGGACGTCCGATCAAAGCGCGGAACACGGCCATCGGCGCATCGACATTCGCCGCGAAGTTGGTCGCGGCCGAGTTGGTGGCGTTGTAACCGGCCACCGTGCTGAACGGGGTGCCGAGGATATTCCACCAGAGCAGATTGCCGCTGGGCCCGACGGGCAAATTGTTGGGCGTAATCGCCGTGGTCACGCCGTTGATGGTCTGCGTGGTCCGGGTGAAGCGCGGGTCCTCGAGGGTGGTCCAGATCGGCAGACGCGCCGCGATGTAGTCGTCGACCGCGGAACCCACCGCCGTGTTGATCGCCTCGGTCTTGGTGACGGACGCGCTGACGGTCCAATTCTTAGTGGGGTTGTAGTTGATCTCGAGCTCGTCGCCCTTGGACTCCGCGTCCATGACCGCGGCGAAGGTGTTGTTGGCGACGATGGCCTGCAAACCGTTATACTGGGCCACGGGCATCTTGATCGCGGCGGCGATCTGCTCGTTGGTGGCGACCCCACCGGTGCCGAGGCCGTTCAACCACGCGGTGGTCTGGGTCCGCAGATTGTAGGCATCGGTCGCGACCAAGCCCTCATACCGCAGAATGCGTTGGGCCATCGTGGTGATGTCGCCATTGCGCAGGTTGAGCTGCTTGGTGTTAAACCGATTATACCGGACCGAGAGTTTCCCATCCAGCATGGTCATCCAAAGCCCCATATCTTTGCTGGTGCCGGTTTGATTGGGCAACGGCTTGAGGAACAGATCGAAGGCCGGACCCTGCGCGATGAAGTTATCCGAAGTGTTATAAGTGAGGCTGAGGCTGCTGACCGCTTCGGCCATGAATCGGCTGATCCCGTTGCCGCCATTTACCGCGGTTTTGAGGAAGCCGAGGTCCCGGAACGGACGGGCCACGAGCGAAAGGGACTCCGTCTTGCCCTTGGCTTGACGCCAGCCGGGCAACCATTTGTTGGATGCCGCGAAGTCGTAAGCCCGCAGGTCCCGGGTCAACGTGGCCAGAGGAGCGTTGTGGTCGAACACGGCGTCCTCGCGTAGACCGAAGGTTGCGACCAGTTTGCCCTCGAGGAAAGTGCTCTGAAGCACGCCGCCTTTGGTCTTGATGATGGTTTGGACGCTCGCACCACCGCCGCCCGCATCGGGGCTCGGGGTGAAGCCGATGGCCGACACGTCTCTGATCATCCCACCCGAGGAAGGTCCCCAAACGTAGGGCACGCTCACCCCTTCAGGGAAAAAGCTCGGGGCGTATTCAATGCCACCGCCGACGGTGTTGCCGACATAGTATTGCTCGATCACCCGCGCGTAGTTACTGGGAGCGATCGGATATCTTGGGTCAGGGATGGATTGCTGGGTGCGGTTGCCCAATGGTGTGTTGAGGGCGGCGTATTTTTGCTGCCAAGCCTTATCTAGGCCCAACGCGGAATGCCGGTAGGTGTATTGACGATTCTGCTGATCCTTGTGTTCGTAATAGCCGAGAATCTGCTGCGTGCCCAACCACCTGCTCAAGCCCCGGTCTTGGGAGAAATCGAGACGATAGACGCTCTGGGCGCGGGTGGTCTCCCACAACCAAGGCCGGTCGCGGAGGAAGGGTTCGCTGCTCCTCAGATAGGGCCGGCCGAAATAGGGATTGGGGGAGCCGTCCAAGTTGACTTGGTTCACGTCGACTTGGAGCTGGCCCACGTTGCTGTTAACGCTCGCCGGACCCATCGGTTGGTTCTCCAGCCGCTTGGCATCCTCCCGCAAGAAGGTGACCTGTGCCGCCAAGGTATGCTTGGGGGTGTTGAGGATGAATTGGTCGAGCTGGGCGAGATAGGTGTCGACGTCGTCCCAAGCCTTGCTGTTGCCCGCAAGATTGATCCGGTTCCAATCGTAGATGGAGCGGTCGCTGATCGGCCGGGCCACGGAATTATAAAGGGGCTGCTGCGTGGCGGTATAGGCTTCGGAGGCACCCGTGGTCAAAAAACCGATCCCGGTTCCGGAGGCCGCAAACGGATCGGTCGTCGCAAAGACGGCCGTGCCGTTGGTCGCGGTCGCGTTGGTGTATCGCGTCATCGCCCAATACGGCGTTTGGCCCGGGGCGCCGATCTGGAAAATCGAGCGATTTTCCGGACCACCGGTGATGAAGTTGGTCGGCGCGACCGTGTAAGGCGTGGTGGAGCCGAGGACGTTGCCGTTCCCATAAACTTGTCCGTTGCCGAGGGTGATCAAACCAGTGACCGGATTCCAACCCGGCCGGCCGGCCTTACGCCAATCCGTGAAATGGTCGCGGGGAGTCGTGAAATTTGGCCGCACCGCCGTGTTTTTGTAACCATACCAAGAGGCCGACAACGTGGTGTTTTTGAAGGGCTGGAACTTGACCTGAAAGCTGAGCCGACGGGCGTCTTCGCCGGCGGGTTTGCGGATGAATCCCGTGTGCTGGTTGGCGTAGCTCGCCCGCACCGACAGCTTGTTCTTCATGATCCTGCGGTTCACATCGAGCGAGACGCGCCAACCGTCGTAGCTGTCTCCGCGAAGCTCCACCCGGGAGAAGTCGCGCGTCAGATTGGCGGTCGCAGGCACTTGGTTGACGGTGCCGGAGGCGTTGCCCAAGCCGAAGATGTTGGCGTTGGGCCCACGGCTCAGCTCGAGGGAATCCATCCAGAGCGGATCGACCGGCACGCGACCGGTCGTCGCGATGTTGTTGAACGCTATGTTGGCGTTGCCAATGCCGCGAACGCGATTGGCGTTGTTCGGATTCAGACTCACCTGATCGACGACCGCGCCCGTGCGGTCGGTATCAAACTGGGAGTAGGAACCCGTGCCCTCGGTGCTCGCCATGTAATCGAACACGTCGTTGATATCGAGCATCGCGAAGTCGACCATCTGCTCCTTGGTCATCACGGTGATCGACTGGCCGAGATCCTCGATTTTCGAGTTCATGCGCGTGCCCGACATCGAGTTGGCGGAGAAATAGCCCTTGTTCTCGGAAACAACTTCGAAAGGCGACAGGAGGAGCGTTTCCGCCCCAGCAGGCCTCGGGGCCAGCTCGACGTTGACGGGAGCGGATGACCTTTGCGCGGCATCTATCGCGGCCAACTCTTCAGGATCGAGTCGGCCGTTGCGGTTGACGTCATTTTTGGCGAGGACACCGGCATCGGTGGTGGCAACGGGCGCGACTTGGGCGCGAGCACCCGGGGCGAGGAAGGTGATCAGGCAGACGGACACTCCGATCAAGCGGAGCAGCCGGCGTTTTATAGTTTGAGGCAGGTTCATGATGGGTTTGGAGGTTGGCAGGACCATAGGTCCACAGGGATTCGACTGAATTCGGGGTATAATGAAGGACAGCTGTCCTTCTACAGAAAAAGAGAGGAGTTTCGAGGAAGGCTAGGCAAAAACTACCACCGAGCCAAACCGACGGCCCGCACCGGCAACGCGTGTTTGCAGCGACGGAGCACCGGCCGCTTGCATCGCAAACGGACGCTCCGTAATTTACCGCGATGCCCAAACCGTCCCGACACCTCTCGCGGGCCGTAATCGTCCGTGCGCTTTCGCGCCTCGGCGAGCTTTGCGCGGAAAAACAGAGCCGCGTCGAAATCGCGATTTACGGCGGCACGGTCATGATGCTCGCCTACGATTGCCGAGAGGCGACCAAGGATATCGACGCCATCTTTCACCCGCCCGGGGTCGTCGAACCGCTTATTCAACGAGTCGCCCGCGAACAGAACCTGCCCGACGATTGGATGAACAGCGGCGTGGGGCCGTTCGCCGCCAAGCGTGAAGAGCGAATTCCGTTTGAGCAGCTCCAAATTCCCGGCCTCGTCATGACCCGCCCCTCCGCCAAATATCTGCTGGCGATGAAGTGCCGGGCGGGACGACTTCCGACGCCTTTCCGCGCCGGCGACATGGCGGATATCACGTTTCTTCTCCGCGAGCTTAAAGTCCGATCCATGGCAGAGGTCGATGCGATCGCCGCCGAGTTTTACGGCAACTCCGCGCTGGAGCCGGAAAAACGTTGGCTGGTTGAAAAACTCCTGCAGGAGGTGCGACGTGGTTAAAGCGACAAACCGAGTTTGGCGGCGTCCGAGGAGTCTGTTCGAAGTCGTGCGCGATGCGGAAACCGCCGAGGAGATCGGCTGCAATCTCGCAGATTTCCTCGATCAGGTGAACTGGCTTGCGCAGCGACCGGCAGCGGCCGTCCGCGTGGCGGCGAGTCTGCGCACGGAACCACCCCGGACGGGCGACGCCGTGCAGGACGCCTATCTGGCAGCCGTGGCCGCGCATGTGGCGCACCGGCTACGAATCCGGGTGCCCACCTGGGCCGAAAAGAAATGCCGGCGGCTAGAACACCCGTGGTTCGCGCTGCCCGACGCTTGGGCCCGCGCCACGCTGCTCCGAGATTCGCCCGCGGCTTTTCGGGAACGGAATCTGTTTACGACCGAGGACGCGCTACACCGGGCGTAATCCCGCGCTCGGAAATTCACCGGACCTCTCCGGAAAATCCGGCCGGGCGCGACCTGATTCTCCGCCGGGCGATTTGGCGGCTCCGCTGTGTTTTCAGATGCTTCCTACCTCGAACGCAGGCCGCCACGCGGATCACAAATCGATCTTGGTCGAGAAGGTCCAAAGGATTCCCGTATCCTGCTGCCGGTTGGTGATAAAATTCCCCAAGACTTGGGTAGTGCGGCGTTCCTTGAACAGGTTGCGGCCCGTGGCCGTGAGTTTGATTCCCGGCGAGAGACGATAGCTCATTTCCATATCCCAGAACTGGTAGGCGGGCGTGAGCGCGCCCTGTTGGCCGGCCGCGTTGGTCGCCGGCAAATTAACCTGCGTCGTCGGCCCCTGGTAGTTGGTCTTCAGCTGCACGTAATACTTACCGTTGGGCGTGCGGTAGCTGACGCCGCCGTTGTAAAGCTCGTGCACCCTGCCGGCCAGTTGGGTGAGCTTGGGCACGGTCCCAGCCAAGGTGGCGGTGGTGGAGGCGCCAAACGTGCCTTCCTGTTGGTAAATTCGCGTCATCATCGCACGAATGTACGAGCCGCTGCGGCAATCCCGGTCGCAAACCGTGCGGGAATCAATCAGCAGGAATCAACCCTCCCGCCCGGCCGACAGATGTTTTCTGCCTTCAGTCGGTAGTCGGGCGGAACCTCGGCCCACTCGTCCTCGCGGAGCGCCTCCGCCCACTCACGGTGTCGTCAAGCGGTCGCGGCGGAGCCCGGCGTCGGCGGAGTTCGCGGGATCTCGATCTGTTCGACGATCTCGACTCCGTAGCCGTCGAGGCCGACAATTTTTCTCGGGTGCTGCGTGAGCAAGCGGATGCGGGTAAGCCCCAAGGTGCGCAAAATCTGCGCGCCAATGCCGTAGTCCCGGAGGTCCATCCCTGGCGGGGGACTGCCGCGATCGGGGGCCGGCGCGATCTTTTGCAGCAGGGCTTCCTCCCGATTTGCCGGCTGCATGTAGAGCAACGCGCCGGCGCCCTCGGCCGCAATGGCCCGCAGGCTGGTCCCTAGAACATCCCGGCCTTCGCCGACGAGTCGGGCGTGAAACACGTCGTGCAGCACGTTCGCCGTGTGCACCCGCACCAACACCGGTTTCGTCGCGTCGGCCGCTCCCAGCGTGAGGGCGACGTGGGTCCGCTTGTCGATCCGGCTCTGGAAAACGTGCACCCGAAAATTACCGTATTCGGTGGGGAGATCGCTCTCGCCGATTTTCTGGATGAGACTTTCGCGCCGCAGCCGATACGCGATCAATTGCTCCACCGAAATCATCTTCAGGCCGAAACGCCGGCTGAATTCAACGAGCTGGGGCAAGCGCTGCATCGTGCCGTCGTCGTTCACGAGTTCGCACAAAACTCCGGCGGGCGGCAGTCCCGCGAGGAGCGCGAGGTCCACCGCCGCCTCCGTGTGCCCGGCACGTTCCAGCACCCCGCCCGGCTTGGCCCGGAGCGGGAACACATGGCCGGGCTGCACCAACTGCTCCGCGCTCGCCGCGGGATCGGCCAAAATCTTGATCGTCACACTGCGATCATACGCGCTCACGCCGGTCGAGATGCCCGCGCTGGCGTCAACGCTGACCGCAAAATCGGTGCGTTGCACTTCGCGGTTGCGCGCGACCATCGGCCCAAGTTGCAGGCGGTCGAGTTGGTTGCCGAGCATGGGCACGCAAACGATTCCGCTGCCGTAGCGGATCATCATATTGACGGTCTCAGGCGTCGCCTTGGATGCCGCCATGATCAGGTCGCCCTCGTTTTCCCGGTCGGCATCGTCGGATACGACGACCAATTGCCCCGCCGCAATCGCCGCAATGGCCTCCTCCACCGTGTCGAACATATCGGTCTTCATGTGAGCCCGCGACTCAGCGCCATGGAGCAGGCACTCGCAATCAAAAGTTGGTGATCCGCCCCCGAGCCCCTCGGCCTTTCACGATGAGCGTTCAAATTGATCGCGGGGGTCGACGGGGATGGCGCCCCGGGAACTTTCCACACTTCTGGAGGTACGGTTTTTCGCATCAGGCCTTGAATCCGCAGGGGCCCAACCCTCGTAGTTTTTTAACCGCGAATGGACACGAATGGACACGAATTAATCCGGATAAAGCCGGGGAAACAGCCTCATGCAAGGTGAGGCCCTACAATCATACCAATCGCCCGCTCCTTTCGCATCTTTGGGCTCGACCTCGGGTCGAGCCGTTCAGGGCGTCGGGCGCCAAAGACGAAACGGCCTCCGAGGTAGGAGCCGGCTCGCGGGCGATATGACGGGGGTGAACGCCTCAGCCTCAAATCGCCCGCAAGCGGGCTCCTACGCACGGCATCTTGGGGAACCGGCCTCACCCAAGGTGAGGCCCTACAATGGATCGTTCGCTGCTCCCATCGGTTTGTTATCCGGGTCCATCCGGGTCTATCCGTGGTTCAACGGCCGTTTTTAGGTTCATCGGTCGAGTTCTTGCCCGCGCCAGACTCACGGGCCGCGCCGCGGCCCGGACGCATCACGACGTGCCAGAATCTCCGGGCTCCCCTTTGGTTGATCCTATCTTTCTGACTTTCCCAGGCCGTTTCAGGTCAGGCGTGGGTCGGAAAATGGGGTCATGAAAATCCCGACCATTCGATCAGCCCACCGGAAGCAGCGAGGAACCACGAAACGAGTCAAAATCTCATTCCGACCGAAAACATCCGGAAGCGTGATAACCGTTTCACTCCAAACGGTTGGAGCAAATATTTCCGAGATGCCGGCCCGTCGCACTTGCCACCCACCCCCTTACGCCACTCGGCTCTTCCACCGCACTCCGCTCCGCCCACTTCAATCTCCATCACCATGTCATCCCTCCCCGTCCAATTTGCCGGCGTCACCGTCGTCACCAAGGCCAACATCTATTTCGACGGCAACGTCGTGAGCCACACCGTGCTCTTCGCCGATGCCTCCAAGAAGACTCTCGGCCTCATCCGCCCCGGCTCCTACTATTTCGGCACTGCCGCCGCCGAACGCATGGAGATCGTCGCCGGCGAATGCGCAGTCACGCAGCAGGACAGCAAAGAATCCAAAACCTACGGCGCCGGCACCTATTTCGATGTCCCCGCCAACAGCGGCTTCACCATCGCCGTTTCTTCCGGTCTCTGCGAATACATCTGCTCGTTCCTGCCCTGATCGTAAGCTAACGGCGGGGCGCCGGACCCGCCGTTTTTCAGCCGGGAGCTCCCTGGGCTTGTCCCGAAACGCGCACACGCCCAACCTGCGGAGCATGCTTCGCCTTTCCGTATCGCTGCTCGGTTTTTTTATCGCGCTCACCTGCACGCTGCCGGCCGCCGACCCCGCCTCACTGCCCAACGGGCTCTACGCCGAATTCACCACGCCCCGCGGCGCGTTCACCGTCGAACTGCAGTACACCCGCGCTCCGCTCACCTGCGCTTCCTTCGTCGGCCGCGCCGAGGGCACCCTCGCCCCCCGCCCCGATGGCCGGCCGTTTTTCACCGGCCTGCGTTGGTATCGTGTCGTCCCCGGCTTCGTCGTTCAAAGCGGCGACCCCACGAAAACCACAGGCACCGAGCCTAACACCGACGCCGGCCACCCTTTGCCGTTTCCCGATGAGTTCGCACCCGGCCTCCGCCATGATGCCGCCGGCATCCTCTCCATGGCCAACGACGGCCCCGACACCAACAGCTCCGAATTCTTTCTCACGCTCGCCCCTGTAAACCGCCTGAATTATCTCCATGCCGTCTTCGGCCGCACCGTGCACGGGCTCGATGTGCTCGCCCAGATTAAGCAGGGCGACGACCTCGCCGTCGCGATCGTCCGGGTGGGTTCTGCCGCCCAAGCCTTCAAGGCCGACGCCGTCGCCTTCGCCACGCTTTCTGCCACCGCGAAAAAATTCTCCGCCCCCGCCTCGCCCGGCCCCGCCGCCGCCTTCGACGATCCGCAAAACTTGCTCCCGCCCACGCCGGCGCGCGCCCGCGCCTTCAACTTCAAACTCGCCAACGTCGAGCGGGCCACCGGCGTGAAAATCCGCGCGCGCCTCTTCGCCCAATCCCCCACCGCAGCCGAGGATGCTGCGCCCGGCCAGTTCATGCGCGCCCTTGCCCGGCAACTCGGCATCGAAAAATCGGGCGCCGTCCTCACCTACTTTGCCGACGAAAAAGACTGGCGCGTCTGGCTCGGCGACGACTCCACCACCGCGTTCCTCGGCCGCTCGACGCTTCCGCCCGACCTCGCCGACGGCGCGGCCCTGCACGACGCGAAGGACGTCTATTTCGCCGCCGCCCAAGCGGAAGCCAACGCGATGTTAGCCCGCCAGCAAAAGTCTGCCCCGCCCGATCAGCAGCCACCCCCCGCGCAACACCTGAAACTTCAAACCGACGCCTTGCTCGACGCGCTCATTTCGAAGCTGACACCCAGATGAAAAAATTCCGCCCGCTTTGCGCTTTTGCGCGGTGGGCACTCGCGCTTCGCTGCACCCGCTACCACCACCGCCCTCGCGATCTGAAGTTGCCCACGGAACCCACGGAAAACACGGAATGAATTCAACCGCTCCAGCCGCACCGGGCTCTCACCTCGACGCCGCCTTCGATCTCGCCGGCCTTGAGCGGCGGGTGAAACAACGGCCGATTCGTCTCGCTCACCGGCTTTAGATCAACGCGAAAAGGCTGGAGGATGGGGCCCGTTTGCCCAACGAGGCCCGCGGCCGCCTGGGAGGAAGGGACTGATTTTTCCCGGGGAAATTTCCCCAGTCACCCAGGAGCGAGCGTTCGCCGCCGACGCCCCACCCGTCTGTCGGACGCGCCTTGGCCGCAACGGATTTGCCATTTCCACGATCCTTCGCGTCATCTAATTCGAGATTTCTCTCCCCTATGCCCAAACTCTCCGCTCCCGTCCGCAGTTTCTTCTACCTCGCGCTCCTCGGCGCGCTCCTCCTCACCATCGCGATGGTCGTGCGGTCGGGCATTCTCGCCCGCAAGAATCCCGGTCGCCCCATCAATTCCACGATGCGTGCCGCGATGAACGAAAACGCCCCGCAATTCAGCACCACCGATGCGCTCCTCATCGCGGAAACCTATGGCACGGCCAAAAAACTTCAGTCCGGCCTCCGCTACCTTCAGCGCAAATTGGGCACCGATGACTCCCCTCCGCGACTTGGCGGGGAAGTGATCGTCCACTACGAGGGTCGGTTGCTCGACGGCACTGTTTTCGACAGCTCCTACAAGCGCGGTGCGCCCTTCACCTTCCGCCTCGGTCTCGGCTCGGTGATCGCCGGGTGGGAAGAAGCCTTTCTTTCCATGACCAAAGGCGAGAAACGCACCTTGATCGTCCCGCACTGGCTCGCCTACGGCGAAAAGGGCCGCCCGCCAAAGATTCCGCCAAATGCCACGCTGATTTTCGAAGTCGAGTTGATCGACTGGCGCTGAGCGCAACTGCGGGCGTTCGGCTCGATTCGCCCCACTCCGAACCCCGCCCGATTACAACCCGACGAGAGACCCGTTGCGCTTGAGCCAGTGCTCGGCCTCGCGCCATGGCGGACACACCTCCTCGACGCGCGCCCAAAACCGCGTCGAATGATTCATCTCCCGCAGGTGCATCAACTCGTGATAAATGATGTAGTCGCGCACCGACTCCGGCGTTTGCACCAGCCGCCAATTGAGAGAAATCGTTCCCGTCGCCGAGCACGAGCCCCAGCGCGAACGCTGGTTGCGCACAACGACTTGTTTTACCTCCACGCCCACCGTGGCCGCCAGTTCCCAGGCCCGCGCGGGCAACTCGATTTTCGCCCGCCGCACAAACTGCGCCTCCAACGTCGGCCGCAAATCTCCCTCCAGCCGCGGCACCCGAAAAACATCCGCCGCCAAACACACTTGCGGCTTTGCGCCCACTGCGGCCACGCGCACCTCGATCAACTCGCCACGCCAGAGCACGCGCGCCCCCAAAGACCACACGTCCGCCGCGCGGGGCCGCCGGCGTTGCCGCGCCCGGGCCCGCTCGAGCCATTCACCCTGCTGCGCCGCAAAGCGCTCCGCTTCCCGCTGCGAACCCCGCGCGGGAATGGTCGCCACCGCCACGCCATCGCGACGCAGCGTCAGCCGGTAATTGCGCGCTTTCAGGCTGCGTTCAAAAACGATTTCCGGCCGATCCAGCTCGGTCTCCGGCAACGGCACAAAATTTCCCGCCGCGCCCAGACCCGCCGTCACGCCCGCCGCCGCCGGCGGCGCCCGATGCACCCCGGCAGTCGGGGCAAATAGCCCGAATAGATCCTGTTGTTGCTCGTGCGCGCTCACGTCAGATCAACAGAGACGAATCACCCGACCGACGCCAGCGTGTTGTCGAAGAACCAAGGCCTCAATCACAGCGGCACCACTTTCCATTGCCACGCCCGCCCCTTTTCCAGCGTCAGCCAGGCAAAGCTGGGCGGCACACCGCGCGGTCGCGTGATGCAGCCCGGGTTTAACCATCGGGCGCCCGCACTCAGCTCGTCCCGTGGCACATGGGTATGCCCATGCAACACGGCCGCGAAACCTTGCGGAGCCGTCTTTGGCGGTATGTGGGTCAGAAAAAAATTAAAACCTTCGCGTTCCAACTCAAGTTCCAGCGGCCAAACTACACCCCAATCGCAGTTGCCCAAGACCACGTGCAACGGCCGACCCAAATTCTGAAATTCAACCAGGGTTGCCGGCTCACACACATCACCCAGATGCCAAATCTCATCCGCTGCCTTCAAACGCCCCGGCAGTGAAACGGGAAAACGGTCGTGGGTATCAGAGATCACCGCAATGCGCATGGGGTAAAAGGCTGCACAATCCCCTCGCGAATTAACAGCCGTTTTTCGCCAACCCTTCCCCTCTCCGGCTCCGACAAACCCCGCCCTTGACACTGCCAACCCCCTTCGGCACTTCAAACATCCTTAAATCGCCCAAGAGTCATGAAACCCACCTTCCGCCCACACCGCTTAAAACGCGCCCGCAAAATCGGCTATCGCGCCCGCATGGCCACTCCAGGTGGTCGTAAAGTCATCCGCGCCCGCCGCCTCAAGGGCCGCAAGCGCCTGACCGTCGTCTGAGTCCGTGCGGCCTCCGGCCGCGCCCGACATCGCCGCGGCCCATGCGTTTTCGCCCTGAGCAGCATCTCCGCCGCCAAGACGAAATTCGTGTTGTCCGGACCGAGGGACGTCGTTTTGACGCCCGATCCTTTACCGCTTGGTGGAGACCCATACCCGCCGATCCGGTCACACCGCGCTCCCTGCCTCGTGCCTGCGTCATCGCCTCCACGGCCGCCGTGGGCAACGCCGTCCACCGCAACCGCGCCAAACGCCGGCTGCGCGAATTATTTCGCGCCCACCAAAAGCAACTGCCGGCGCAGTGCGACTATCTTCTGATTGCCCGCGCCGCCATGACCCAACGGCCGTTTCCGGAGCTCGAAAAAAACTTCCTGGCGGCCTGCACCCAGATTTCGGCGGCCGTCGCCAAATTGCCCCATGGCTGAGCGCGCCCCACACGTTCTGATTCGGCTTTCGCGCCTGCCCGCCGCCGGTCTCGTACTGTTGGTTCGAGTTTACCAACGCACCCTCTCACCTGCGCTGCCCGTTTTCCTCGGCCCCACTTGCGGCTGCCGTTTTTCACCGACTTGCTCGCACTACGCCATCGACGCGCTCCGCCTGCGCGGCGCCGTGATCGGCACCTGGCTCACCGTCGTGCGCTTGCTCAAATGCACGCCTCTCCACCCCGGTGGCGAGGATCCGGTGCCCGCCCCACGTCGCCGCCCCCGGTGCCGCGTCGCTCCCTCTCGTTCGACCACCGCTGTTTCTTCCCTTTTCTAAATGGACAAAAAAAATCTGATTCTCGGCACCGGCTTCATCTGCGCCGCCTTTGCGAGCCTCTACGTCGGCCAAGCCCTCTCGCCCAAGCCCCCGGCAACCGCGCCCGCGGTGCGCGAGGCGGTCGGTCAAACCGCCGCCAACCCGGCCGGCGCGCCCGCACAGTCGCCGACGCTTTCCGCCGGCGGTCCCTCCGCGAGTTTCGCCGCCGCCGCCGGCGACAACGCCAACGCCCGCGTCACCACGCTCGAAAACGATTTCATCAAAGTTCGCTTCACCGATTACGGCGGCGCCCTGCGCGACGTGGCCCTGAAAAAATTCCCGGCCATCCAGGGCCAGCCGGCGCCGTTCGTGTTTAACGAACTCCACGTCGACCCCATGCTCGCGCTCACCGAGTTTCCCGGGCTCGACCGCAACACGCGCTACACCATTGTCCGCAGCAACTCGACCGAGATCGTCTTCCAAGCCGTCCTCAACGAGCGCCTCGAGGTGACGCGCCGCTATGTGCTCACTCCCGCCGATAGCGGCGGTGCGCCCAAAGCCGGCACCGATCCCTACGTGCTTCGCCACGAGACGACCTTCCGCAATCTTACCGACGAGACCGCCGTCCCGCTCCGCGTCGCGCTTGCCCTCGGCACCGCCGCACCGGTCAACGCCCTAGACTACGGTCTCCAATTGAAGACCGGCTACCACACCGCCGAAACCGAGCACTTTATTCCCCGCTCCGACCTCGAGGGCGGCGGCTTCCTCACGATGTTCGGCATCGGCTCCAGCATTCCGCTGCCCAGCGTGACCAGCTCCGGGCCCATTCTCTGGGCCGCCGTGACGAATCAATTCTTCGCCAGCATCTTCACCCCCGACGCGCCCGCCTCCACCCTCGTCACCCGCCGCGTCAAACTCCTCCCCGCGCTCCCCGACTTCGACCCCAACGCCTACGGCGTCGCGGGTGCCGCCCAGTTCGAGCTCCCGGCTCTCGCCGCCCGCGCGTCCACCACGTTCGGTGGCAATTTTTACGTCGGCCCCAAAGAATACAAGCGCCTCTCCAACACCGATGTTTTCAAGGCAGATCAAGACAAGGTCATGGATTACGGCTTCTTCGGCTGGGCTAGCAAACTCCTCATCACCCTCATGACCTGGGCCTACGGTTGGGCCGGCAACTGGGGCGTCGCGATCATGGTCACGACGCTCATCCTGAAAATCGCGTTTATCCCGCTCACGCTCGCTTCGGCGAAATCGATGAAGCGCATGACCAAGCTCCAGCCCGAGCTCGCCGTCCTCAAAGAAAAATTCAAAGACAACCCCCGCAAACAACAGGAGGCCACCATGGCCCTCTTCAAAGAACGCAAGGTGAACCCCATCGGCGGCTGTTTGCCCCAACTGCTCACCATTCCGTTCTTCATGGGTTTCTTCACGATGCTCAGCAGCACCGCCGAACTCCGCTTTGCCCCGTTTCTTTGGGCACCCGACCTGTCGATGGCCGACACTGTCGTGCGCATCGCAGGCCTCCCGTTGAACATCATGCCGCTGCTCCTCGGTGTCACGATGATCTACCAGATGAAGCTCACCCCCATGTCCCCCACCATGGACAAGACTCAGGCTGCGATGATGAAGTTCATGCCGATCATCTTCACGCTCTTCTGCTACACCTTTCCCTGCTCCCTCGCCCTTTACTCGACGACCAACGGTCTCTTCACCATCGCCCAGCAGATTTTCATCAACAAGATGAAGGATCCGGATGAGGTCGTCGCCCCCGAGGCTAACCCGACCGCCGCCCCCGGCTACCACGGCAAACCCGTGAAGAACGTCACGCCCGGCAAGAAGAAAAAATAAAGTAGGGTAGGGTCTCCGACCCGCCCTCCGCGTCGCCCGCACCTTACTTCTCTTCCCCGTATGGCCGGCCATAATAAATGGTCCAAAGTTAAGCGCCTCAAAGCCGTCACCGACGGCCGCCGCAGCAAAGTCTTTTCGAGTCTCTCCCGGGAAATCACCCTCGCCGCCAAAACCGGGGGCGGTGATCCCGATGGCAACGCCCGCCTCCGCACCCTGCTGCTCAAGGCCCGCGAGGCCAACATGCCCGCCGAGAATCTCGACCGCGCCATCAAGAAGGGCCCCGGCGAACTCCCCGGCATCGTCTACGAAGCGATGACCTACGAAGCCTACGGCCCCGGCGGCGTCGCCTTCGTCGTCCAAGTCGTCACCGACAACAAAACCCGCGCCGCCAAGGATCTCCGGTCCATCTTCGCCCGCCACGGCGGCAACCTCGCCGCGTCCGGCGCCGTGATGTTTCAGTTCCTCCACGCCGGCCAGTTTCTCATCGCCCGCGAAGCCGTCACCGAGGACGCGCTGACGGAACTCGCTCTCGAAGCCGGGGCCGACGACA
This sequence comes from Opitutia bacterium, assembly GCA_002737275.1. Taxonomy (GTDB): domain Bacteria; phylum Verrucomicrobiota; class Verrucomicrobiia; order Opitutales; family Opitutaceae; genus Tous-C4FEB. The sequence goes on along the minus strand of NSIG01000024.1, from coordinate 44,099 downwards.
TCATCACCACCGCCGAGGGCTACGAGCTGCGTTGTGTGATCCACACCTTCGACCGCATCGCCCACGCCCTCGACGACCGCAAAATCAAACCCGTCAGCGCGGAACTCGCCTACATACCCACGACCACCGTCGCCGCCCCCGTCGGCCACCTTTCCAAAGACCTCGCCGAACTCCACGCCTCCCTCGATGCCCTCGACGACGTCCAACACACGTTCTCCAACGAGGCCGACTAACCCGCGCCCTCTGTCATATCCAACCCCGCGCCCTTGCCTCGCACGCCCTTTGCTCACTCGCTTGCTCTTCGCATGACCGACGAGCCCACCGCTCACTCTTCGACTCCGTTCCCGTCCACCCCGGGCCACCTCGCGCCCGACGACGTCGGCCTCGTCACGTCCCTCGACTTCGTTCTCCCGCGGCCTTTCACCTTTAAGAACAGTCAACCGCTCGACGGCCTCACCCTCCGCTACGAGACCTACGGCACCCTCAACGCCACCCGCGACAACGCCGTCCTCATCTGCCACGCCCTCAGCGGTAATCACCACGCCGCCGGCTGGCATTCACCGACCGACAAAAAACCCGGCTGGTGGAACAACCTCATCGGCCCCGGTAAAGCCGTCGATACCCGCCGCTTCTTCGTCATCTGCGCCAACGTCCCCGGCGGCTGCTCCGGCTCCACCGGCCCGTCCTCGACCAACCCCGCCACCGGCGAACCTTACGGCCTCCGCTTCCCCGCCCTCACCATCCTCGACATGGTGCGCGCCCAGAAACTCCTCCTCGACCACCTCGGCGTTGCCGAACTCCACACCGTCATCGGCGGCTCCATGGGCGGCATGACCGCCCTGCTCTTCGCCATCGAGTTCCCCAACTTCACCCGCCGCCTGCTCGCCATGGCCACCACCGCCCGCGAAGGCGCGCAGGCTATCGCCTTCAACGAGGTAGGCCGCCAGGCCATCATGCAGGACCCCGGCTGGAACAACGGCGACTACCCGCCCAACGGCGGTCCCCGGGTCGGCCTCGCGATCGCCCGCATGATGGCACACATCACCTACCTCTCCGACGCGTCCATGGATCGCAAATTCGGCCGGCGCACCATCCAGTCCCGCGAAAAAAGCCCGCAGCTCAGCGCCGAACTCGCGCTCTCGGACCCTCAACTCTCAACCCTCAACTCTCAACCCGCCGCCGCTGCCGCCGACTTCAACCTCCAGTTCGAAGTCGAGAGCTACCTGCGGCACCAAGGCCAGACGTTCATCAACCGCTTCGACGCCAACTCGTATCTCTACATCACGCGCGCCCTCGACCAATTCGACCTCGACCACGCCTACGGCTCCCTCGAGCAAGCCTTCGCGCCCGTGCTCGCCGAGTCGCTGATCGTCGGCTTCACCAGCGATTGGCTTTTCCCACCCGAGCAAAACCGCCAGATCGCCCAGGCCCTCCTCCGCGCCGGCAAACGCACCAGCTACGCCGAACTTTCCACCGACCTCGGCCACGACTCCTTCCTCCTCGAAAGCGAAGAACTCTACGCCCTCATCCGCGGCTTCCTCGAACGCACCCCGCCCGCCACCACCGCCGACTTCGCGATCTGAAGTTGCCCACGGAACCCACGGAAAACACGGAATGAAATTAACCTCTCCAGCCGCACCGCGCTCTTGCCTCGACGCCGCCTCTCGTCCGTCACCGTCCGTTCTTTTTTCCGTGTCTTCCGTGTGTTCCGTGGGCCAAAAAATTCCGCCTCCCTCCCCATGACCCCGCCCGCCGAGAAACGCACCGTGGACATGCAGATCATCGCCGACTGGGTCGAGCCGCACACCCGCGTCCTCGACCTCGGCTGCGGCCGCGGCGAACTCCTCGATTACCTCATCCAATCGAAACAGGTCTCCGCCCTCGGCGTGGACCTCGACTTCGAAAAAATCTCCGCCTGCGTCCGTCGCGGCGTCCCCGCTTACCAAGGCGACATGATCGCCTGCATGGCCGCCTTCCCCGCCCGCCACTTCGACCGCGTCATCTGTTCGCGCACCGTGCAGGAGCTCACCGCCCCCGCCACCGTGATCGCCGAAGCCCTGCGCGTCGCCCGCTCCGTCACCGTCGGTTTCGTCAACCACGCCTTCTGGAAAAACCGCCTCGACCTGCTCACCCGCGGCCGCAAAGCCCAGAACGCCGTTTACACCACCACGTGGGCTGAGAGCCGTCCCGCCAATCCCGTCTCCGTCGCCGACTTCGAAGACTTCTGCGCCACGCAAAACATCCGGATCACCCGCCGCGTCCACCTCGACGGCGACTGGAAATACCCGTGCACGATGCTGCCCAATCTTCTCGCCGGCTACGCCCTCTACGACCTCACCAAGTAGGGCAGAGCCTCCAACCCGCCCTCCGCCCGCGCTCCCGTTTGTCATCCAATAAATGACAAACTCTCCGGACTCTCCTTCAATTTCGATCCGACCATTTTCCGTGTCTTCCGTGTGTGCCGTGGGCGCCCTCCGAACTCTCAGCTCATACCAATGGCTGTTAATTCTTAGACTGCGGGTTCCGAGGTGGCACGGGCATCTTGCCCGTGGGTTTGAGAATGAACCTTGAATCCGCCGCAGCCCAACCCTCCGAATTTTTAAACCACGGATGTACCCGAATTATACCAACGTCCCTTGATAAACAGACTGTCATCGCAAGAAGCGCACCGACGAAGCAATCCAGTGGATTGCCACGGCGCGCTTCGCGCACCTCGCAATGACAAACGTCTAGAAATTAAGGGACGTTGGTATTAACCCGGATAAAGCCGGGGAACCGGCTTCACCTCATGGGTGATACCCGCGCCGTTTGGTTTTTAGACTTTCCGTCGTAGGGAGCCTGCTTGCAGGCGCTCGGTGCGTCCGCAAGCGGACGGCCTACAAAAGTCCAAATCTCATGTGACGTTGGTATGAGTCGTTCGCTGCTCCCATCGGTTTGGTATCCGGGTTCATTCGGGTCTATCCGTAGTTCAACTGCCGTTTTTAGGATGAAACTCAACCGCTAGTGGTATCAGGGCTCTCCGCTCTCAGCTCAGGACTTCGCCGCCTGATCCGCCCTTTGCACGCTGGAGTCATGAGCCAACGCCGACTAGCGTCTTGCTTTTGTGCATCTCGTGTCTTGCTTATTTTACGTGAACACCGAAACCCTCGCCATCCGGATCTCCAAGTCCGAGCGGACTGCGATCCGTAAACGCGCCAAACAGGAAAAACTCTCGCAGGGCGATCTCGTGCGCCGCGCCCTCCGCGCCTACGGCGTCACCCCGGAGCCGGCCAAGGCCAAGACGGGCTACGACGTGATCAAGCACCTGATCGGCTCCTGCAAGGGCGGTTCGACCGATCTGGCGACCAACCCTAAGCACATGGAGGGCTACGGCCGTTGAAGATCTGGATCATGGATGCCGGACCCATTGTCGCCCTGCTTTCGCCCAGCGAGCGGCAAAACGCGTGGGCGGCAGCACAGGTGCGCTCCGCTCCGCCCACCGTGCTCACCTGCGACGCCGCGATCTCCGAAGCGTGCTTTCTCTTAAAACGCGACGGACAGGAACCGGAACAGGTTTTCGCGCTCATCGAATCAGGGTTCCTCCGCAGCGACTTCGATCTCCACACCGAGCACCGCGCCGTTCGCGCCCTCATGCGCCGCTACGCCGACACTCCGATGTCCTTCGCCGATGCCTGCCTCGTTCGCATGTCGGAAATCCATTCCTCCAGCGTGGTCTGGACGCTCGACCGCGACTTCAGCGTATATCGCCAACACGGTCGCCAAACGATCCCCCTCATCACGCCCCACTAAACCCCTTAGGCTCTCCCCCGCCCTCTACGACCTCACCCGCTAACTCTTTCTCTTTCTTCTTTCTCTTGATCTTTCTCCCGGCCGGCCGGCCCCAACCTGCGCTGAGGGAGCACGAGCAAGAGTGAGAGGAAGAAGAAAGATTCCCTGGCTCCTCTGCCCCTCATGCCCGCCGCCCTCCGCCTCCCGCTCCTCATTTCGCTCCTCGCCACCGCCGCGTGCGTCGCCGCGCACGTCCTCACCTTCGTCGACGTAGCGTTTTACCCGATCCTCTTTTTCGTACCGCTCCTCTTCATCCTCGTGCCCCTCGCCGTGTGGCGCTTCCGCCGCATCCCACGCAAAAACTTTCTCTCAGAAATCTTTGCCGACATTCCCCCCGGCCTGAAGATCGGCACCGTGGCGCTGTTTCTCTACGCCTGCGCCAATTTTTTCATCTGCCTCAATCTCCTCGACGGCGGTAACCCCGAGCGCGCCCCGGAGAACCGCCTCGTCCTCGCCGCCAAGGGGAAAATTATCCGAGAGCTCACGCCCGCCGAATTCCGCCGCGCCCAAGCCGTGCAAGTGCGCCTCGTCACCGGCCACCTCATCGCCTGCTTCGCGATCACCGCCTTCGCCTTCCACGTCGCGTGGCTCAAGACCGGCCCGGCCCTCGCCTCCGACAAACTGCGCTGAACAGCTCCGCTGCGTTCTCGCGCCGGCCCGAAAGCAAGGCCTGACCTTTTTCAGCCCTCTTTGTCAGCCCTTCCAAAAAAAGTAGGGCGGCATCTTCGACCCGCCTTTTTCGCTCAAAAACGAAATTGGCCTGATACCAACGTCCCCTAATTTCTAGACGTTTGTCATTGCGAGGTACGCGAAGCGCACCGTGGCAATCCACTGGATTGCTTCGTCGCTGCGCTTCTCGCAATGGCAGTCTGTTTATCAAGAGACGTTGGCATGAGCCGGCACGCGGGCACGTGAACCTTGAATCCGCCGCAGCCCAACCCTCCAAAGTTTTTAACCACGGATGCGCCCGAATTAACTCGGGTAAAGCCGGCGAATCGGCTTCACCTCATGGGTGAGTCGTTCGCTGCTCCCAGCTGTTTGGTATCCGTGCCCATTCGGGTCTGTCCGTGATTCAACTGCCGTTTTTAGGTTGAAAGCCCGCCGCAGATTCCCTCGCGGCGCTTGGCGTTTTCCGCCGCCCAGTCCATCGTTCCGCCATGCACCTCGATTTCTCCAAACTCCCGCCACGCACCGCCTACGAATGGATGACGAACACCATTCTCCCGCGACCCATCGCTTGGGTCTCGACGCTCTCCGCCGAGGGTAAAACCAACCTCGCGCCGTTCTCCTTTTTTCAAGGCATCACCGCCAATCCGCCCACGCTCATGTTCGTCCCCGTCAACAACCGCGCCGGCGAGCCCAAGGACACCCTGCGCAACCTCGAGGCCAACCGTGAATTCGTCGTCAGCGTCGTGCCCTTCGCCCTCGCCGAGCCCATGAACGCCTGCGCGGCCCTATTGCCCCACGGCGAAAGCGAATTCGAGGCGTTTAACATTGCCGCTGCTCCGAGCACCTTTGTGCGCCCGCCGCGCGTCGCTCTCGCCCCCGCCGCCTTCGAGTGCGCACTTCACAGCATCGTCCGCATCGGCGAGGGTCCCGGCGCCGCCAACGTCATCTTCGGCCGCATCCTCGGTATGCACGTCGCCGATTCCGTGCTCGCCGCCGACGGCCTCCCCGACGCCGCCAAACTCGATCTCGTCGGCCGCCTTGGCCGTGAAGACTACACCCGCACCACCGAGCGTTTCACGATCTCGCGCCCCGATCGCTAAGATTTTTTGGGGAAAGGTTAACCGCTCTGATCGCACGGGGTGGCGGGATGGCACCCCAGGACCTTTCCACGCTTCTGGAGGTGCGGTTTTTCGCATCCGGCGGTTAAGCCGCAGCCCAACCCTCCGGATATATTAACCACGGATGCACACGAATTAATCCAAATAAAGACGGGGCACCGGCTTCACCTCACGGGTCAGTCGTTCGCTGCTCCCATCGGTTTGGTATCCGTGTCCATTTGTGTCTATTCGTGGTTTAACTGCCGTTTTTAGGATTTAAGGTTAACAGGTGACAAACCGGCCCGCGCTCGCGGCGGTTTCGCGGCGGGCGAAGGCGGCGGGCAAAGGTGCGACGCCCAGCCACCGGCCTCACCCGCCCCGCACTTTTCTCCGAAACTCCGAGGGCGTCAGCCCCACGACTTGCTTGAACGCCTTCGAGAAGTGGAACACGTCGCAGAACTCCAACTGCTCCGCCAATTCCTTGAAGCTTTCATTGCCCTGATACAGCGCCGCACACGCCCGCTCGATCCGCTGCCGCTTTTGGTGCAGGCCCGGCGAGACGCCGGTCCGGGCCGCGAACTGCTTTCGAAAATTATCATAACTCAGCCCCACGGCGCGGGCGACATACTGGGGCGTCGGCCAACCGTCGGCCGAGGGCGTGCCGAGCAGTTGCAACCCTTGCTCCAGCCAGGCTTCGCGGTTGCCCCGCGCGTCCGCATTCGCCGCCAGAATATCGCTCAACAAATGCAGAAAACGACCCATCGCGCGCAGCGGAGCCCCCGCGCCGTGACGCGACTCCGCGCCGACGACTTCCTCAAACCGGCGGCGCCAATAGTCCACTGGCTCCAAGTGCAGCACCGGGCGCTCGGGCGACAGCAACCCTCGCTCCCGCCAGAACTCAAATTCCGGCCCATCGAATACAAAGTAAATCTGGTTCCACCCTTTGCCCTGCTTCGGTCCGTAAGCATGCGCCAGCTCCGGCCAGATCAGCACGAGGTCGCCCGAGACGAGGTCGCGCTTCACCCCGTGCGCGTCGCAATAGTAGCCGTCCAGATCCACCATGTAGATCAACGAAAAGCTCCCCAGCACCCGCATCGCCCGCGGATCGAGCCCGCGCGCGTCCTTCAACGTCCCGGCGAGTTGCAACTCGCCGAGCGGCGTGCGCACCGCGCTCGTCAACCAAGGTTGCGTCCGAAATGAGACCGACATCGTTGGACCAAAATCTACATGCGAAATCCCATTACAACCATTTAGTCCGCTCTCGTTCGCGTGTATCTTCAATCATCGATCTTGCCGCTTACTCTAACCGCCCTCTTCCATATCACACATGAGCACCGCCACCCTTCCGCAAATCTGGTCGTTCGGTCATCCGCTCGATACGAGCGAGGATAAATTTGGAATCCTGCGCGACTCGTCCGACGCCGCCACCGATTTCGCGGAGCTCCGACGCCGCTTCGACACCGACGGCTATCTCTACATGAAGGGCTACCTCGACCGAGACCAGGTGCTCGATGCCCGCGCCAGCCTCACCGACGGCCTCGCCGAAGCCGGCGTCCTCGATGAGAATTTTCCGCGCATCGACGGCATCTGCAAGCCGGGCTCCGGCTACGTCTTCAAGCCCGAGCTCACCAACAACAATGCGAAGATTCAGGACCTGCTCTACTCGGGCCGCCTACCCGAGTTCTACCGCCAATTCTACGGCGAGGAAATCCGCCACTACGACTTTACCTGGCTCCGCGCCATCGGCCCGGGCAAAGGCACCAACCCCCACTGCGACCTTCCTTACATGGGCCGCGGCACGCACGGTCACATGACGTGCTGGCTGCCTTACGACGACATCTCCTTCGAACTCGGCGGCCTCATGGTCCTCGAGGGTTCGCACAAGCGCATGGATCTGCTGGAAAACTACGTTTACCGCGACGTCGATTCCTTCTGCGAGAACAAGCCCGATCAGGTCAAGAACGCCACCACCGGTGCGAAGGGCTTCGGTTGGACGTTTAGCGGCACGCTCTCCCACAACCCGCCGGTCCTTCGAAACAAGTTCGGCGGTCGCTGGCTCACCGCCGAGTTTCAACCCGGCGACTTTATCACCTTCGGGATGTTTCTTGTGCACGCCTCCCTCGACAATCGCACCGAGAACCGCCTCCGCATCTCCAGCGACGCCCGCTATCAACGCGCCAGCGAACCGATCGACGACCGCTGGATCGGCGTCAATCCCCCCGGCCACACCACCGCCGGCAAACGCGGCCGCATCTGCTGATGCGAATCGTTCTCTTTCCTCTTAATCGTTCTCTTTCCTCCACCTGATTTCGAAACGGGAGTTGGAGAAAGATTAAGATTAAGAGAAACAGGAAAGAGAAAGACCAGAAATCCACGCAACTTCTCGACAGCGTCCCACTCCAGCATGACCACCGCCGCTCCCGCCCGTCCCGCCGCCGGCCGCACGACCGCCGTCAGCGAAATGGCGCGCCTGCTCCGCCTGCTTTTCGAAGTCGAGCGCGAGTTCCTCCGCACTGTCACCACGCTCATCTATCGGGTCGGCGAGCCCGAGTTGAAATATCTCCTCTGCCAACACGCGTGGGAATCCGCCGGCCACGCCCGCTTCCTCCGCGAGCGCGGTCGCGAGCTGTCGTCCTTTGGCACGACCGAGTCCGTCCGCGACTCTTTCCGCCGCATCTTTAACGAGGCCACCGGCACTTGCACTCAAGACCCGCTCGTCCTCACCGCCGGTTTTTATCAGATCCTCAAACCCGCGCTGCTTTCGGCCTACCGCCACTACCTCAAAGTCACCGATCCGCTCGCCGATTGGCCTTCCAAGAAACTCGTCGAAGAATTCATCGCCGACGAGGACCGCCATGCCCGTGAGATCGCGCCCTACCTGGTCGGCATCGACGCCCGCGAGTGGTCGCTTCATCTCACGCAGGCTCTCGACGATCTCGGCGGCTGGCTCGGCCAAGAAACCCGGCTCCCGCTCGCGGCCAACTACGGCTGGCAACACGCGCAGACCCCTTTCTCCCATCCCGCCACCTGCAACCGGGGCAAGTATCCGACCTGCTCCAGCGCATTCAGCCAAGATCCCACCGAGACGCCCATTGTGCGCTCATGGCTCGTCGACCCCAAGACCGATGCCCGTGTCATCCGCCTCATGGTTTACGTGTGGCTCATGCTGGAAATGGACGCCGTGGACTATCTCGCGACCGTCTTTGTCGACACGCCCAACGCGCCCTTCGATCTGCACCACGATATGGCCCGCCATCTTTGGGATGAGTCCCGCCACAGCCAGTTCGGCTTCCGCCAACTCCCGAAGCTCGGCGTCGATCTCATGACCGTCGAGCACTCGCTCGATCTCTATAACATCCTCGTCCAGATGCCGCCCCATGAGCGCTATGCGATGATGACGATGGAATTCGAAGCCGGCAGCTTTCCCACCAAAGCACTCGTCATGGACCGCGTGCGCGAGCTCAACGATTTCGAGGCCGACACCCTCCTCGCCTTCGACCGCAACGACGAACAGAACCACGTTCGCTACGGCCACCGCTGGCTGCCCGAAATCATGGCCCTCTGCGGCGAGACCCGTCCGACCGATCAGTTCGTGAAAGCCACCCAGGCAAAATTCAAAGAGTTCGCCGTGATCCACGGAAACCGCACGCCTCATGCGCTCCCGCCCGAGCGCCGACTCACCGGGGAGAAGATCCTCCGCCTCGTGGGCGCGACCTGACTCGGCTTGGCGAACAATCACGCCGCACCTTACCCGGCGCGGTTTTTTTCGCCCGATCTGCGCAGCTGAATGTTCGTGAAATAGCGACTTGAAACAAGCCGCCGCTCTTCTGAATTTCAGCGGGATGCCCCACTGTTTCCGCCGCGCGTTACTCTTGTTTCCACTCACGCTCGTCGCCTCGTTGTCGGTGCGCGCCGCCGAACCGGAAGCGCCGCTCACCGAGCTCCGCCTCACGGCCCTCACGCCCGCCGCCGCGGCACTCCTCACGCCGCCCGCCGCCATCGCCGCCGCCGATCTGCCCAAAAAACCCGCGCCGAGCCCGCTCTTCGGCGACGTCCTTGTCCGCAGCGCCCAAGCCCACCTCCTCGGTGCCACGCTCTCCGGCCCGCGCGAACTTACGGTGCTGGCCTACCACGCGATCACCGACACGTGGGCTCCTTTCGGCAAGGTCACGTTGCCCGGTGAACTGATCGCGCTTCGCCCGGCCCCCGCCGGTTTTATCGCCGAGACGCGCGCCGCAACAGCCGGCGTACCCAACGAAGTCTCGCGGGTCGAGCTCACCGCCAACCAACGTCACCTGCGCGCTCTCGATTGGGTCATCATCATCGGCTACCTCGTTTTCTCCGCCAGCATCGGACTCTATTTTTATCTGAAGGAGAAAAAGCAGAGTAACGACGACTTCTTCCTCGGCGGTCGCTCGATCCCGTGGTGGGCCGCCGGTCTGAGCCTCTATGCCACCGGCACCAGCGCGATCTCGTTCATCGGCATCCCCGCCAAATCCTTCGCCACCAACTGGCAGATTCTTGCCCGCGACGCCGTCGGTCTCTTCAGCACCGCCCTCGTGGCCATCTACATCGTGCCGATGATCCGCCGGCTGAACGTCACCTCGGTCTACCAGTACCTAGAGATGCGTTTCCATCCGTCGATCCGCGTCCTCGCCAGCGCGCTCAACATTCTAATCCAGCTCGGCGGCCGCATGAGCACCGTGCTGTTTCTCCCTTCCCTCGCCCTCTCCGCGGTCACCGGGCTCAATGTCATTTTGAGCATCGTGCTGATGGGCGTCGTCACCATCGCCTACACGCTGCTTGGCGGCATGAAGGCGGTCATTTGGACCGACGTTCTCCAGGTTTTCGTCATGCTCGGCGGCGCATTTTTCGCGATCGGCTACGTGATTGAGGGCATCGACGGCGGACTGCCGGAATTCGTCCGCGTCGCCAACGAGAACGCCAAAATGCACACCTTCGACTGGAGCTTCGATCTGCTCCGCCCGACGGTCTGGGCCTTCGTCATGTTCGCCATCATCGACCTGATTACGTATCCGAAAGATCAGGTCATGATGCAGCGCGCCCTCTCGACAAAAAACCCCAAAGAGGCCGGCTGGTCGATGTGGACGCTCGCCGCCGTAGTCGTGCCGGGCAGCATCACGTTCTTCGCCATCGGCACCGCGCTCTTCGTTTTCTACCAGCAACATCCCGAGAGGATGAATCCGCTGCTGTCTGTCGATGCCACCTTCCCGCACTTCATCGCGTCCGAGCTGCCCGTCGGTGTCACTGGTCTGATTATCGCCGGCATCTTTGCCGCCTCCATGTCCACCCTCTCCAGTTGCATGAATAGTGTGGCGACCCTCGTCTCCGTGGATTTCTACGAACGTTTCAACCGGAGCGCCACCCCCGCCAAGAGCGTGCGGCTCGCCGAGTGGATGACGGTGATTTCGGGCGTCATCGGCGTCGGCACCGCGTTGTTGCTCGCGCTCTTCGACATTAAGTCCGCCTTCGACGCTTGGTTCGCCTTGCAGGCGGTGCTCGGCGGCGGCTTTGCCGGGTGCTACGGGCTCGGGATGTTTACGAAGCGCGCCAACTGGCAGGGCTCTGTCATCGGCGTCATTTGCAGCCTCATCATCACGCTCGTCCTTTGGCAGGGCTCGATGGTCACACCCGTCCTCTACCCGACGTTCTCCATCCTCGCCTGCCTCGTGTGCGGCTACCTCGCCAGCTACGCCTTCCCCGCGCCGACCCAGTCGTTGCTCGGACTCACTGTCTTCACCCAACGCAAGGACCCTGCTTGAGCACCTCCAAGACCTATCGCGCCATTCTTGTCGGCACCGGCGGCATCGCCGACGCCCACGTCCGCGCCGCCGAGAGTTCCGGCGGCCGTGTCGTGCTCTCGGCCGCCGTCGACATCGACGCCGACCGCGTGCGCGCCTTCTGCRAACGGCACAAACTCGCGCAGTTCTACACCGACTACGCTACCGCGCTCGCGACCGAAAAACCCGATCTAGTCTTCATCGCCGCGCCGCCCTCCTTCCACGCGGCCATGAGCATTGCCGCCATGCAGGCCGGCGCCTGGGTGCTGTGTGAAAAGCCGTTTTGCGCGTCGCTCGCCGAACTCGATCTCATTGAAGCCGCCGAACGGCGCACGGGCAAATTCGCTTCTTGTGTGTTCCAGATGCGCTTCGCCTCCTCGACCGCACACCTCCGCCGCCTTGCCGACGAAGGCCTGCTCGGCCGACCTCTCGTCGCGATCTGCAACACCGTCTGGTTCCGCGACGCCGCTTACTACGCGGTGCCTTGGCGCGGCAAGTGGGCCACCGAACTCGGCGGGCCCACCATGGGACTCGGCATCCACGCCATGGATCACTTGCTCCATCTCCTCGGGGACTGGACCGAGATCCGCGGGATGGCCGCCACCCTCGACCGCGCGATCGAGGTCGAAGACGTCTCGATGGCCCTCGTCCAATTCGCCAACGGCGCTCAAGCCTCCGTCGTTAACAGCGCCCTCAGTCCGCGCCAGGAGACTTACATCCGCCTCGATTACCAGCGCGCCACCGTCGAACTCACCCACCTTTACAGTTACAACCGCGACCACTGGCGGTTCACCCCCGCCGCCACCACCGTAGCCGAAGGCGAAGCGCTGATCCAGGCGTGGAAACAGTTCCCCACCGACGTGGGTTCAACCCACGCCGCGCAGCTCGAAACCCTCATCGCTGACATGGACGCAAACCGCCGCCCACTCCTCAGCGGCCCCGAGGCCCGGCGCACGCTCGAGTTGTTGACCGCGCTCTACAAGAGCGCGTTCACCGGCCGTCCCGTCGTTCGCGGCAGCATCGTTCCCGGCGACCCTTACTACCACGCCCTCCACGGGGACGGTAGCCCGCGCCGCCACCCACGATAAGGTCTGCGGCCGGGCCGTCGGTCGGCCGCAAAAGCCCCTTGGCGTCCCGCGCGCCTTAGCTACGTTCCGCGCCGTCATGTCCCACGAGCCGCTCCAAGCGCCCACTCTTCTCGGTTATCTGTGGCGGGTCCGCCGCGCCCTCGCGCCGGGCGTCGGCCTCGCGTTGCTGCGCAGCCTCGCCATCGCGCCTTGCCCGCTGATCTTCGCCCACATCATCGACCGTTCGGTGCCCGCGGGCGACTCGCGCGACGTGCTGCTCGCCACCGCCGTCTTTGCCGCGCTGCTCGGCCTGCACTACCTGTTCTCCGTACTCGGGGCCAACGAACTCGCCAAGGTCATGGCCCGCCAGATGGTCGAGCTGCGCAGCCGGATTTTTTTCCGGTTGCAGTATCTCAGCTTCAGCTACCTCGACCGCCAGAAAACCGGGCGCCTGCTTTCGAAATACGCGTTCGATACGCAAAAAATCGAGTCTCTGCTTTACACCATTCTCAACCAGTTCCTGCCCGTCATTCTTTACAGCGGCGGCGTCCTGCTGGTCCTCGCGTTTCTTAACTGGCGGCTCACCGCCGTGCTCGTGCTCGCTCTGCCCGTCTGGGCCTTCGCGAAATGGCGCTTCTTCTCAAAACTCCAGCGCACCAACCACGAGGCCCGCCTCGCTCAGGAAAAACTCACCGGCACCGCCAGCGAGTTCATCTCCGCCCTCCGGCTCGTGCGCAGCTTCGGCGAGGAAAAACAGGCCGAGTTGCTGCTCGACCGCACGAGCGGAGACTTCGCCCGCAGCCGCGTGGACCAATCGTGGGTCAGCGCGGTTTTCGGCACGTTCACCTATGTGAGCACGCAGGCCATCGCCGCTCTGGTCGTCGCCGGCGGCGCGATCCTCGCCATCAACGGGCAGATGACCGTCGGCACACTCGTCGCCTTCATCGCCGGTCTGCCCGTGATTCTTTCGCCCGTGCAGATGGTCATCGGCCTGAGCGAGCCGTGGTTCGCCGGCCGCGAGAGTTACGCGAGCATCAAGGAACTCATCGACTCGCCCTACGTCGAGGAATGGCACGGCGCGCGCCGCGAGACCCGGCTCACCGGCGACATCGTCTTCGACCGCGTCGCCTTCACCTACCCCGAAACCGATAAGCGCGTCATCCACGATCTCTCGCTCACCATCCGCCCCGGCGAAAATATTGCGCTCGTCGGCGCCTCCGGCGCGGGCAAGAGCACCCTCGCCAATCTTCTTCTGGGCCTCTACGCGCCCACTACCGGCCAGATCCTCATCGACGGCGTGCCCCAGCGCGAATGGGACATGCGCTGGATCCGCCGCCAGATGGCGGTCGTCATGCAAGAGAGCATTTTGCTCTCCGGCACCATCGAGGAAAACATCCGCTTCGCCCACGCCACCGCCACCGAAGCCGAGGTCCGCGCCGCCGCCCGGCTCGCCAACGCCGAGGAGTTTATCCTCACCATGCCCCAAGGCTACGCCACCCCCGTCGGCGAACGCGGCGTCACCCTCTCCGGCGGTCAACGCCAGCGCCTCGCCATCGCCCGCGCCGTATTGCGCAACCCCCCCGTACTCATCCTCGACGAGGCCACCTCCGCCCTCGACTACGAGAGCGAGCGTCTCATCCAGCAAGCCCTCGAGCGCCTCGCGCAGGGCCGCACCGTCATCACCATCGCCCACCGTCTTAGCACGATCAAGAACGCCGACCGCATCATCGTCCTTCGCGACGGCGCGATCCTGGAAGAGGGCAACTACGCCTCGCTCCTTGCGCGCCGCGGTGTCTTCGCCGAACTTATCCATGCTCAGACGCTCGGCGACGACGCGCCCACCGCCTAACTTTCACCTCCACGTGCCCGTTTTTCCCCCATGAAAACCCGCCTCTGCCTCGGCCTGCTGCTGCTCTGCTCCGTCATCGGTCTCCGCGCCGAATCGTTCCCCGGCCTCAAGGTCGTCATGACCGCCGAGGACTACGCGCGCGCCGGCCTCGACAAACTTTCGCCCGACCAACTCGGCGTGATCGATGCCGCGCTGATCCGGCACTTCAAAGCTGCCGTCAGCGTCGCCGCCCAACGCCAGGCTGCGACCGAGACAAATTCCCCTGCCGCCGCCGCGACCACCGCTGAGGCCGTCGCCGCCGACCGCAAACGCGGCGTCCTCGAGCGATTCGGCATCCCCACGCTCAACAACGACTGGCGCTCCGCGCCTGTCCTCAAAGCCCGCGCCACCGGTTGGGTCGGCGGCAACAGCTTCGCCCTCGATAACGGCCAAGTCTGGGAAGGCACCGAACCTATTCCCTTTGAGATCGCCGGTCGTGACATCGAAATCCAACCCCGCCCCGCCGGCGCTTTCGCCCTCTCCATCGAGGGAAAAAACACCACCGTCCGCATCCGCCGGGTTAAGTGATACCCGGCGCTCTTTCAAGATCGGGCCGGAGGTAGGAGCCCGCTTGCGGGCGATTCCCCGTGTGGCCGGCCGCCGCGTGGCCACCCTGCCGCTGCCTCAATCCGCTTTCGACCCACTCTGAACCCGATTTAGCATCGGGCCACTTTTTCCTCTCCGCCGTCCACCTCACCCCCGCCCCTATGCTGCGCCTCGCCAATTCCGCGCTCACCGTTGATCTGCTCGACCCCGCCGACCCCACGGAACAGGCGCGGCAGGGTGCGCGCTATTGCTGGGGCGGTTACATCTGGCAGGTGAGCGACGCCCACCTCGGCCCCCTTCTCGCCGGCCCGCAATGGCCCCAGCCGGATCCTACGCCGCACAACGGCCAAGGCTTGCCCGAATCGTTTCGCCACTCCGACTTCCATACGCAGCGCCCCCTCATGCTCCGCGACGGCCGCGGCTGGGTCATCGGTATCGGTGAAGTCGTGCGCTCGGCCGACGCCAAATTTACCGTCACCAAGCCCTGCACGTGGCACATCACGCCGGCCGGCGACGCCCTTGAATTCTGCACTGCGCAATCAGGCGACGGCTACGGCACCCAGCTCACCCGCCACATCGCGCTCGCCGGCCGCACCCTCACCTCGTCCACGCAATTGACCAACACTGGCGAGCGCCCGTTGCCATTGCACTGGTTCGCCCACCCGTTTTTTGCGCTCAACGATCGCCTGATCACCTGCGATCTCCCCGCCGGCACGACCTTCGCCGAAAACCCCGGCTACGCCCTCGACCCCGCCTCGCGCCTCACCTTCAAGCGCCGCTTCGAATCCGAGCGCGACGGCCATTTCGAGCAACTCCGCCTCCCCCGCGGCCAACCGCTGCGCGCCCGAGTCTCGCACCCGCTCCTCACCGAAATCGTGTTCACGACCGATTTCCCGCCCGACTTCTGCCCGGTCTGGGGCAATAGCAATACTTGGAGCATCGAGCCCTACCTCATCACAGAATTGGCCCCTGGCGCGACGCGCACCTGGAGCCTCCGCTACGAGTTTGGCCCGGCTCTCACCTAGTACTACTCTGGGACGTTTCTCGTGAAAAACAGACCAGCCTGTTTGTCATCCATTAGATGACAATCTTCTCTGGGAATCGGAGGGGATTCAGCGGAAAACTTAACTAGTGCCCGTGCGGTCACTTCGGCCGATTGACCGCTGGTCAGCCACATACGCCCAGCCTCGTCCTTAAACGCGGCATCATACTGCCGGGGCGTTGCCCCGCTTTCCTGCTTTTTTGTCATGGTTGAGCCCTTTCTTTGGGCTCAACTCGTGTCCGTCAAATCGGGGTAACCTCAACCACGTCACTCTCCGCATTGAGCCAGAATCGGATGCCGCCCGTTCCTCGGACGCGTGGCCTCGGAGCCGATCGCCAAAAGAGAAATTCGCCCGTTGAGCCCACATTTGAGATCCACGGCTTGAAGAAATTTCGTTGGGTGGGATTATCCCACGCATGATTCTCACGCTCGACGAGCGAGTGGGGATCCGGCCACTCGCTTGCGCTTGCAGCTGCCGGAAAGTCCCAGACTCACCACCCATCGGCCTCACTTCGCGCTGCTCAGCATATCTTCCATCAGCGCGAGCGCGGTCGCTTCCGTGATCTCTGAGACGCCGAACTGCTTCGCGGCGCGCGCGGCCGATTGGCCGAGCACGTCGCTCGCCGAGGCTTGGCCGAGGATCGACGCGTCTTTCAGGCGGATCGCCGTCATCTGAATATCAGGCACCGCCACCGTGCTGTCGCCGGAGACTTCAACCACCGGTAGGTTGCGGGAAGAGATCAACACCTCGACGGCGATGTCGGCCGATTGCGCGAGCGCGTCGCGTTCTTTCGCCGCCTGATCGCCGAGCAGACGAGAGGCGGGCTGCGCGCTCAACATCACGCCAGCGGTGCGTTGGTCGGCCAACTTGGCGCCGCCGTCGCGAAACGCGCGGCCAAGAAGTCGCTCGATGTCGCGCACGGTCTGCTGGTCGGCGAGCGTGGCGACCGGGGCGTCTTTCACCCCGTAAGTATTCGTGCCGCTCGTCTTGGTTTGGGCCGGCTTCCCATCGGTCGTCTTCTCGGAAAATTTTTCCGTGCGGCCCGTGAGCTTTAGGCCCGCCGGATCGACCAGAGACCGGTTGACGTAAATCACGATGCGGGGGGCTTGGGTCGCACCGAAGGCGGCACGAAATTTCTCCAGCACCGCCTGGGCGACGGCCGGCGCGATCAACGTGGCGGACGTCGGGCCATAGAGGCGCTGGTCGGCGGGTGCAACGGGCTGGGCCGGCGCGGCGGGCCAACCTTGGATAACGGGCACGGGCGGCTCCGGCACGGGCTGGGATTGGGCGAGAGCGACGACGGTGAGCGTGGAGAGAACAAACGAGTAGAAAATGGGTTTCATGGCGGAGGAGGGAACGGTTTGGGTGGTTTGCTGTTGGCCCGACCGGTGGCCGGGCGGCGGAAAATCGACCACCGGTCGGTTCTACAGTTCGGCAGTCCTAAACTTCGACGGCGAAGCGTGGGGCTGGGTTCAACGCGCCTGACGGACGCGGATCGTGTATTTTTTCGCGAGGGTGTTCATCGCGGTGAAGCGGACGGCCTCGGTGGAATTCTCGGCGAGGATGAGCGTCTGGAACGGAGTTTCATCGCCGGTGGAGAAACCTTTCTCGTCCTTAAACACGGCGTTGATCTGCACCTGAATCCGGCGGGCTTCGCGGTTCTTCACGTTGGCGACGACTTCGAGCCGGCCGTCGGCGAGCGTGCGTTCCTGCAGGCCGGTGCAGGTGATCGAAGTCTGGGTGGGCTTGTCGAGGAGCACAAAACTCTCGGTGTTTTCCAGGGTGTAGCGCGTGGTGTCCTGCGGCGTGAACGGACCGGGCGGAGTGGCACATCCGGCGAAGAGAGCGAGGCCGGCAGCGGCGATGATCTGGGTGACAAATTTTATCTTCATAACGGGATTCGTGGTGTGGTGGTGGTAAAGTGGGACTCGCGATCAGGGTTTAAGTTCGCTCAGAAATATCACGGTGTCGCGAGCCGCCGGTTCGACTTGAATCTTCAGGGTTTGCGTGAGCCCGGGCAGGGTGCTGCCGGCGGCGTCTTGGAATTCAAGGGTGGCAGGATACTCGCCCGGCCCAAGACGCAGGGCGGCAAAACTGAGCCGCTGGGGCAGGTTATCCCACATGCGGATATCGGCCTTGGGCGTCGTGGCGGCCGAGGCGAGTTTGCTGAGCAGGCCGATGGCCCCAAGCGCGACAGCGGCCGCCTGCGCATCGCGATTGCCGTAGGTCTCGATCGTGCCGTCGGGCCGGCGGCGGCGGCCGTAAGCGTTGTCCGCCGCGATGGCGGCCCCAACGAGGGCGACATTACCCACAACATCCGTGTTGCGCTTGAAGACGGCTTTACCGCCGAGGATGTGGTCCATCACGCGCCCGCCCCGGGTCGTCGCCTGAAAATTGAGATCGTCGAAAGCCGGCAGGACCACGGTCTCGCCGTTGACCGCCAACGTGGCCGAGTGCACGGCGGAATCCTTGGTAAAGAACTTGAGCTGTTCGCCGTATTCGCCGCCGCTGTATTTACGCGGACCGCGGCCGTAGTCGGCGAAGATTAGGACGTTGGCCGCTGGATCGTAAGGCGGCAGGGTCTTGCCTTTGGCGTTCGTCTGCGCGCGCGCGAACGCATCCGAGCCGTCACCGCCGAGTTTCGCCGAGGCGAATCCATCGAGGTAGTCGAGCAGCACGTAATCACTTTTGTTGTCCACCGCCTCGGCATCGCTGTCGATGAGCTGACCCGAGCGGTAACAGGCGCGGGCATTGTCGGGCTGGCCATCGCGCCAGTA
Source organism: Opitutia bacterium (assembly GCA_002737275.1). GTDB lineage: Bacteria > Verrucomicrobiota > Verrucomicrobiia > Opitutales > Opitutaceae > Tous-C4FEB. The sequence goes on along the minus strand of NSIG01000024.1, from coordinate 25,383 downwards.
AAGGAGGCCCCGATAGTAGTAGGCCATGACGCGCTCGTAGGGCTCACCGATAAACGTCTTAGTGCTCTCGGCGGAGAACAGACCGCGGGCGCGCTTCGCATCGGCGTCGTTCGCCAGAATCCCGCCGATCAGGGGCAGTGCGTCGTCGAGGCGGAGCTTCGCCTCGGCCGGATTCGCGGCCCGCAGCGCGCTGGCCGCGACCCGAAAATCCCAAAGCGCGCGGTCCTTGGCGGGCGCAGCCGCTCGCTGCGCATTGCCATCGACCACCGCATCGCCCGTGACGATGACCTGAGGCCGGTCGGGCACCGTGGCGCAGCCCGTGAACGCGACGAGCCCCACGACAGCCAGGGTGGCCATGAAGCGACGGCGGAGAAGCTGAACTCGAAGGAGCATCGGACGGAAAGCGGGTGAAAAAGGCGGGCGCGGCGCAAGGCCGGCACCCGCCCATTGGAAAAACACCGATCGGGACCGGACCGGCGCCTCAGCGGTAAGCGGCGTCCTCAAGGCCCTGTTTCTTGATCTCGGACGAACTCTCCCAAACGATCTCGCTCGTGCGGGCGTCGGTGAGCCGGAAGCTGTAGAGGATGTAGTCGCTCGTGCCCTGCGAGCTCTTGGTCGTCAGGCCTTGGAGTTTGCCGGTGAGAAAATAATCGGCCCCGCGAAACTCGACGACGTTGGGATCGGAGCTGGCCGTGACTTGGCCGCCGCGTTTCAGGTCCCGCTCGCGCTCAAGCGTCTTCATCATCTCGCGGTCGAGGAACCGCACTTTGCCCATGGACTTTTCGTTCAGTTGGCTGCGGATCCGGGTAAGAAAGATGTCTTTGTTGATCGGAAAACGGGTCTCGTTTACCACGGGATCGAGCACGATGCGCGGTGCGACTTTGGCGGACGTGATCTCGGGAATGCCGAGGACGCCGCGGGCCATTTTGTCCGTGACGGCCACCAAATCCTGCGACTCGACGCCCGTGCCGGCGACGAAGCCGCGTTCATCGGCCTTCATCTCGGTGACGGGAACGCCCGAGGGATTTTGAACCCCGGTGGCGCAGCCGGTGAGAAACAGGGCCGGCGCCGCCGCGGTGGCGAAAGCGAGAATGCGAAAGGAGTTTTTCATGGTGCTGGTGGTGGTAGAAACGAACAGAATGGGAAACGGACCGGCGCGATCAGTTCCGGCCAAACATGGAGTTCGCCGCGCTCATCGGGGTCGTGGGCGCGGGACTGTTGTAATAGGTGTTGTTGATGATGGTGGTCGCCTGCTGCCCGACCGAGGTCGCGGGCGCGGCCGGCGCGGCCGCAGCGTTGGCCAACGTCGCGGCGTCGGCGGATTCAGCGCGGCGGGCGCGGCTCTCGGCTATCGAACCGATCAAGAGTCCGGCCCCGGCGCCGTAGGCGGCACCCCGCCAGGCATTGTGGCCAAGACTGCCGCTGTTGTGACCGATAATCGCACCGGCGAGCACACCTAGGAACAGGCCGCTACCGGCATAATTCGGCCGAGCGGCGACGTAGGTGTCGGAGGGGTCGTAATCGTAAACCGGCTCCGAGCGGTAAACGTAGGGCCGATAAAAACTCGGTCGCGAAACGTAGCCGTAACCGTAGTGAGGCCGATGGAAATCAGAGTAGAAAAACGAGGGGCGATAATCGCCGCGGTGGTGGACCGCCGGCCGGTGAGCTTCGGCGCGCCGATTGGCGTGTCCGATTGCGCTTCCGACCAAAAGTCCGGCTCCGGCACCATAGGCCGCACCCCGCCATGCGTTATGCCCCAAGCTGCCGCTGTTGTTACCGATCACCGCACCTGCGACCGCGCCGATGGCCACGCCGTTGACCGCTTCACGCCGGATACTTTGCGCGTGCGACGGCACGAGTGCGGCCAGAGCCAAACTGAAAGAGAGAAACGTTTTCATGTCGGGGAAAGAAGAGACAGAAAATGGCAGACACCCCGCTTTCCGCAAGGTTTCAGCCAATTGGACCAAACCGTCGGCGCCCCCGATTCCGCGCCTCCGGGGAGATTGTCATCTAATAGATGACAAACCGGCCGGGCTCGTGACCGACGCAGATGCCAGAAGCTTTGTCAGCTCGGGAACTTCACCTACGGGCAACTCGCGGCTGCCGGCGTCGTCGTAAATGAAGATGGGGCCCGCCTCGACCGTGACTTTGCCGGCGTGCAGGCGCGCGACCGCACCGTTGCCGATGCCCAACACGGTTTCGCCCGGATTCACCCGGCGATAACCGCGAATCTTGTTCGCCCGGGCGGCATACTCGGGCTCGCCGACTTTGGGATGATGCGGATTGAACACACACGGAAACAGTCCCAGCGCCGCTCGGCTGGGCACGTCAACCACCGGGAAATCGTTGGTCGCCCCGATCACGGTGCCCGCGATATTGCAGCCTGCACTCGAACCGTTGAACACCCCTCCCGCCAACACCCGTTCGCGCAAAACCCCGAGCTGGCCCGTTTCATATAAGGTGCGCAACAGCAGGAAGGTCTCCCCGCCGCCGACAAAAAACGCCTCCGCATCCTCAATCTTTTTCAGGGCCTCGCGGCCTTTCCAACGGTGCAGCGACTCGACGGCGTAGCCATCGGTCTCGAACAACGGCCGGATCTTCTGCTCGGCGCTGTCCCAATCAGCCGGCAGCGACGCATGCAAAATCAATAGAATCTTCTTTCGCGTCCCGTAGTGCAGTCGGTGCGCGGCGCTGACCGCGGGCAGCAGTTTGCCGTCTTTCGTGATCGTCCCGCCGCTCACCATGGCCGAGACCAGCGGCGAGCGGTGTAGGTTGGGCGCCGCGGGCAACGGTCCCGTCGCCGCCCAGAGCCGGGGCGCGCCGGCGGCGGTGGCAACCCAACCGAGGGTTTTTATAAAATCGCGACGGTTTGTGATCATAGGATGAAAAAATTATCGCCCCGCCTCGCGCGGCCAAAGCCCCATCGCGGTCAGCCGGGGCGTCAGATCAAACATCTTCACCGTCGCGGCGATTTCCTCGGCCGGGCGGCGCTGCGCGGTGAGTTCGGGCGCATCGGCGAGGAACAAAGTGAGTGCCCCGATCGTCGCCGACGACTCAGCGATCATCTTCGCGTCGATCTTGTCGAAGGTGTCGGCGAAATCGTGGTAATAGCGCACGATTTCGCGATCAATGTGGGCACCGAAGGTGATGACGTTCACGCCGTCGAGTTGGTAAGGCGTGTGGTCGCTCGCCAACCAGGCGATGTTTTTGACACCTTCGCGCAAGCGCTCGACCGGCAGCGTCGCCGCAAACCGCCTGAGCATCGGCACGAGCCGGTCGTCGCCGCAGGCATTCACCGACAGCGGATATCCGACCATATCGAGATTCACCATCGCCGCGATGGCCTCGCCGCGCGCGGCCTGCGCCGCGTGCCGCGAACCCCAAAGCCCCTGCTCCTCGCCGTTGAACCAGACGAGTTCGATCGGACGCAGGCGGTCGGCCGGATGTGCCGCAAGGTATTTGGCGAGCCCGAAGACTTGGGCGACACCGAGGCCGTTGTCGGTCGCGCCTTGGCCGAGATCCCAAGAATCAAAATGCGCGCCGATCACGATCTTCTCCGCAGTGCGGCCGGGGAAACGCACGATCAGGTTCGACGTTTCAATTGGCATACAACGCGAACGCGTGTGCATCCGCACGCGCACGGATTTCCCCCGCGCCAACAGGCGACTGATCCACCGGCCCTCTTCCTGAGCGATGCTGTAGACCGGGATTTTCAACGGTTCGTCACCGAATGAACCGGCGCGAGCGAGCAACTGACCGCCCCCCTCGCGATTGATAAAAAGCACGCCGCGCATCCCGCGTTCGTTCGCGGCCTGCTCGTAGAATCCGCGCGGAACCGTCGTGTTGGCCGCCAACAGGCCGACCTTTCCGCGCACATCCGCCTTCGCAAAATCAGCGTCACGACCCTGCCCGATGTCGACGACCTCGGCCTCAAACGGCGCGTGCGCCTGCGTGGATGAAAGTGCCGCCACGCGCAATCGCCGGGCCTCGGGCAGCGGCGCGAGCAGCGTGACCTCGTCATCGCCGCGCGCCCAGCCGAGCATCGTAAATTTCTGCTCCTCGGGTTTGAGGCCGAGCGCGCGCAATTCGGCGACGAGCGCATCCATCGCCGCACGGTTGGCCGGACTCCCGGTGACTCGGCCGCCAAAATCGTCCGACAATCGCCCGAGCAAGTCGTGGCCCGAGCGATCCGCGAGCAGCGCGGTGACGACCGGAGGGAGCGCAGGCTGGGCCGGAAGCTCCGCGGTTAAAATCAGCGGGAGCAGGCAGAGGGTTCGAACAATGAAGTTCATTTTACGCGGTTGGTGACGGACAAGGTGTTGAAGTCGAGCACGCGCTCGAGCCGGCCGTGGGTGATCGTGAGCTTCCGGCCGCCCACCTCGGCGTTGAGGTGGGGGCCTTCGAAAAGTTTCCAAGCACGGTAGTCGACCGCACGGCCGTTCACCTGCGGCACGGTCCCGAAGGTGAAGGAAATTTTATTCCCGCGCAGCGTGGTCATTTCCACGGCGGGCAACGGATCGAGCTTGAACGCGAGCGGCAACGCGCGGATCGCCCGTTGAAAAGCCGCGAAATCCGTGAACTCACCCACCCCCGCCGCCTGCACAATCGTTCCGTTGTTGAGGTGCGGGCTGGTGAGCACCCGGCCGCCAAGGTTGAGCCGTTGTTTGGCCCAACCGGATTTGTAGTGAAGGTAGGGAATCCAGTGGTAACTCGCGAGCGGCCGATAGGCGAGATAAGCGCGGCCGCCTTGCGCAAAGATCCAGCCGGAGTCGTCCTCCGTGACGTTGATGAGGTCCTTGGAAAAGAAGCCGTTGATGTGGGGAAACCGTTCGCCCGGCGCGATTGCGTAAAGCGCGATCACCGTGTCGAGGTCCTGAAACACCTGCTCGAAGGGCGAGCTGCCCATGAGCTTGTCGGGCGAATCGTAGGACGGTTTACCCTCAAACGTAACCCCTTTGATCATGGGCTCGGGGTAGGCGGTGAAAGACGACTGCATTGCCCGGGATGACGAATGCGGATGCAGCGAGAACATCGTGGGGTGTTTTCCCCTCGGGTCGGACTCGGCCCAGGTGACGTCCCAGACGTGGGACTGGATCGGATCGATGAGGCCGCCCGTCGTCGAGCCGACGCCGTAGTCGTGACGTAGGTAATTGGTCTTATAAACGGGCGGTGAAAGCTCATCGCTGTAACGCCAAAGCCGGCGCACGCGGGCGCGATCGCGCTGGATGAAGTCGCCCCTTCGGTCGGTGGCGATGCGGTAGGTCACCTCGGGCAAGTGGTAGCTTTTGGCGAGCGGGGCGAAATAAAGTCCCCAGCCGCTATAGCCGGCCGTGGGCGGCGTGTTGCCAAACAAAAGCCAGCTGAAGAAGGACGTCATGGCCTGCCACCGCTCGATCACCGCGCCTTCATCGGTGCGCGAATGGGGACCGCGGAGCACGCCGTTGAGCGAAGAGGTCGCCAGTTCGGCGAAGAGCCAGTCGAGCATCATGCTCGCGCGTTGGCGCATCGCGGGATCTTTCGACCAGTTGGCGAGGAAACTCAGCGGGATCGCATACTCGCCGATATAATTCGAGGTGTTGAACTCACCCTGTCCGACCGTCGTATTCGTATCGATCCACTTGATGAGAAATGCGCTGGCCTCGGCGAAATTTTCGGCCGAGGAGCGGCCGGAATACCACGTCTCGGCCGATTCATCGGGGTAAAGTTCGGCCATGAGGTAGAGCGATGCGTAATACATCACGAAGTGGTTCTCGGTGTCGCCACGCTGCTGGCGGGTCGTTTTCCACGCGGTGCGGATCGAGGCCAACGCCTCCGGGGACAAGCGATCGCGACCGAGGTAGGCGATGCACACGGTCGGAAACATCCAGAAAGGCCCGGTGCCGGGCTCTCGCATCAGCTCGATCACGCGCTGGGAGCAGCCGGGCAGATCCTCGCCACGCACGATTTTCGCCGCGATCATGGCTAGATCAAGTTTCGCCGGATCGTCCGTCGTTGCCTTGCCTCCCGCCGCCGCCCAGCCGAGAATCTCGTCCACCCGGCGGACGTAAGCCGCACGACGCCGATCCTCGTCGATCTCCGGCACCGTCGATGGAACCGGTCCTTCAAACGAGGGTTGGGCGGCAAGACGAAGCCCCACCAAGGCGAGCAACGGGAGAAGGTATAGCGGGCGTTTCATCGAAAAAAGGCGGCGGGTTTACTTTGGGGCCTTGGGCAGCAAGAGGAACTTCTTCACCGCCGAACCGGCCAATGCATCGGGGCGCCACGCCCGCCCGAAATCCGCCGACTGAAACAGCGTCTCCTCGACCACGCTCGCGAACAGCCGGCCCGCCGGATCGACGCCGACCCGCCAAACCCGGGCCCCAGCGGGCAACCCGGCGTTGCGATCGGTCCAGGTCCGTCCCCCGTCTTCGCTCGTCCACACGCCCCGGCCCCAACTGCCGATGGCGAGACGGTTGGGATTGGTGACGTCGAAGGTGACGTTGTGGAGCGGTCGGTCACCCGGTGCGGCGGGCACGTGGATCCAAGTGAGGCCGCCGTCGGCCGAGCGCCAAGCGCCCGCACTCTGAGTGACGGCGAACCAGATACGCGGATCATGCGGGGATTGCTGGATGTCGGCGACCGTATCTTTCGTCGGCAGAACTTGGCGCCAGTTTTTGCCCGCGTCTTCCGTCAGGTAGATCCCGATCTCGCAACCGGCCAGAACGCGCCCCGCGCGGGTGCGGTCGATCGCCAGTGCCCGCGTGAACTTGCCCCGCGCCGGCAAGCCGTGTTCCCGACGTTCGAGGTGTTGGGCTCGGTCGGAGGAGAACGCGATGCCGTCGGGCAAAGCGAGATAGACGTGATCGGGCGCGTTGGGATCGACGGCCACGTCGAGGCCTTCGGTCATCTCGGAATCGTTGCAGATGCGCCAGAGTTTGCCGCCGTCGAGGCTACGCCACAGGCCGTTGGTAGTAGTGGTGTAAATGACGCCGCGGTCGCGGGGATCGAAGGCGAAGGCGCTGATGCCGGTGTCGTTATAGCCGACATGCTGCCAAGCACCAGCAACGTCGCGCCGAAAAATGCCGTTGGTCGTGACGATTTTTGAGCCGATGACGTAGTTGCGGTTGATGTTCGCCGCGATGAAGAATTCATACTCCGGCGCTGGCGGCGCGGAAAGCACCGGCAGGGCGCAGCTGAGGGCGCCCAGAAACAGATAATAACGGATTTTCATGCGGGCAATGGCATCACGGTTTCACCCGATCCGTGATCGTGACGGTGTTAAAGTCCAGCACGCGCTCGAGTGCGCCGTGGGTGATCGTGAGTTTGCCCGAGCCGACCTCAGCATTCAGGTAAGGCCCAGAAAAGAGCTTCCAACCGGAGTAATCGAACGTCGTGCCGTCGACGATCGGGGCCGCACCGTAGGTGCAGACGAGTTTCTTCCCGCGCAGGGTCGTGAACGCCACGCGTGGCGTGGGCTCAAGCCGGATTTCCAGCGGCAGCGCGCGGATCGCGGCTTTGAAATCGTCCCAGCTCTTGAACTCGGCGACGGACGCGGCCTGGACGATCGTGCCATTTTTACCTTGCGGCGAACGCAGGCGTTTGCCGCCGACCTCGAGCGGCTTCCATTCATAGGGCGCGAGCGGCCGATAAGCGATGTAGGCGTTGCCGCCTTGGGTGAAGATCCAACCCGACGCGTCTTCCTCCACGCGCGCGAGGTCTTTGGAGAAAAAGCCGTTGACCTGCTCGAAATTCGCGCCCGCCGGAACGTGGCAAAGCGAGATCACCGTGTCATCGCGTTGGAAGATCTGCTCGTAGGGCGAACCACCGAGCAACTTCGACTCGCTGATGTAGGTGGGCTTGCCCTGCGACGTGACGGTGGCCGGCATGAAATCGGGTTTCTCCGAGAAATACATCATCAGCTCGTAGGTGCTGAAATGCGGTTGATTGGAGAAAATCGTGTTATGCACGCCGCGCGGATCGGGCACGGCCCACGTCACATCCCAAGAGTGCTGCTGGATCGGCTGAAGGAGGCCGCCCTGATCAGAGCCGACGGCGTAGTCCTTGGTGATGTAGGTAGTTTTGTACACCGGGGCGTTACGCACGTCGCTGTTACGCCAGCGGTGCCGGGTGCGCTTGCGCTCGTAGTGGGCGTAAGTCCCGGCGCGATCGGTGCCGATGCGGTAAATCACTTCGGGCAATTCGTAGTTCTTTGCGGCCGCCACGAAATAGATGCCCCAGCCGCCGTAGGAGACCGTCGGCGGACAATTGCCGAGCAACAACCAACCGAAGAACGACGAAAATCCGTTCCATTTCTCAAGCAGCGTCGTGTCATCGGTGCGGGCATGAGCGCCGACATACATTCCGTCGAGCGTCTCGACGGCGTAATCGGCGAAAACGTAATCGAGCATCATCCGCCCGCGTTGCCGCATCGCCGCGTCCCGGGCCCAGGTCGCGAGGTGGAGCAACGGAATCGCATACTCGCCGATGTAGTGCGTGCAGTCGTATTCGCCCTGCCCGGTCGTGGTCGTGAGCTCCATCCAATGGAGCAGGTAATCGCGCGATTCTTCGAAATTCTCCTGCGAACTTTTGCCGTTGAACCAGCGTTCGCCGGGTTCGTCGGGCCACTGCTGCGCCATCAGATAGAGCGACGAGTAATACATCGCCCAATGATTTTCTGTATCACCCCTCAGCGGCATATACACCCGCCACGCCTCCCGCACAGCCGCCTTGGCCTCGGGGGTGAGTTGGTCTCGGCCGAGATAGTAAATCGCCGTTACCGGGAACATCCAAAACATGTCCCCCGTGGGAGCCTTCATCAGCTCGATCAGGCGCTCCGAGCAGGCGGCGGCGTCCTCGCGCCGTGCGAGTTTGGCCACGATTTCCCCCAGCCCGAAGGTTTTGGGTTCGCCGGGCTTGGCCATCGCCGCGCGCCAGATGAGCGCTTCGTCGATGCGAGAGAGATAGGCCGCGCGACGCAGCGAGGCGTCGACGATCACCGTGGCATCGGGCATCGGCCCCTTGAATGACGGCTGAGCCCGGGCGAGCGGCACGCTAAAAACGACGGCGAGCGCGAGGCCGGAGAGAGTCTTCATGAGCGCGGCACAAACGTGAGATTGAACGCAGTGGCTTTCTCAAAAAACGCCGGTTTCCAAGTAAGGCCAAAATCCTCCGAGACGTAAACCGGTTGTTGAAAAGGCGAGGCGTAGAGCCGGCCGGGCTGATCGGGGTCAACGGCAACGCTCCAAATCTGGCGGTTGGGCAGACCCGCGGTGCGATCGAGCCACGTGCGCCCGCCATCTTCGGAAACCAGCAGGCCGGCGTCCCAGCCGCACAGCACGAGTCGCCGCGCAGCCGAAGGGTCGAAGACACCGTTGTGCAACGTGTGTTTCTTCGGCACGCCGGCGATGGGCCGCCACGTGCGCCCGCGATCTTCCGACCAAAGCGCGCCGCTCGAGGTCGTGGCGGCGAAGAATATTTTGGGATCGTGCGGCGATTGGCGCAGATCGTAAGTCGTCTCGGTGGTGGGCTGCACGAGCCGCCAGGTGCGCGCGCCATCCTCGGTGAGATAGATGCCGAGCTCGGTGCCCGCGAGCACGCGACCGGCCTGCGTGCGATCAATCGTAATCGTCTGAGTGTAGCTGCGGCGGATGCCGTCGTTCATCCGCGTCCAAGTCGCGCCGCGGTCCCGTGAAACCGCGATGCCGTCGGGCAAGCCCGCGTAAATGTGGTCGGTCGCGTTGGGGTCGATGACGAGACCCTTGGGCTCGGTCATATCCCAGCCCGTGAGAATGCGCCATGTCTTGCCGCGATCCTTCGAGTGCACGACGCCGTTGAGCGCAGCGAGGTAAAGCCCGTCGGCCGAGTGCGGATCGCCGATCACTTGAAACATCCGGATGTGGCCGAAGCCCACGTGCTCCACCTTGAGCCGGTCCGTCGAACGATAGACGCCGCTTAGCGCCGGCGCCCGGCCGCCCATGATCTGACCCTGCCCGCTGAGCAACACGCTCAGATACAAATCGTGTTTCGGCGCGGCCGCCCCAAGCGGCGCGTGGCCAACGAGGGCCGCGAGCCACGCCGCGAAAAATAATTTCAATTTCAAAGTCTGCATAAACAAAGTCGGCTCGCCTGCCCGCCGCGGAATGGCACATTCGCCGCATGATTCCTTCCTTCGCCCTTCGCCTGTTCTGCATCGCAGCCGCCTGGTCGCTGACGGCCGGCGCCGCCGAGACGCACCCAACGCCCGAAGCCAAGCTCGCGGCGCTCGGCCTCACCCTGCCCTCCGTCCCGCCCGTGATCGCCAACTACGTGCCGGCCGTGCGGAGCGGAAACCTCGTGTTTCTCGCCGGCCAGATCGCCCGCGGTGCCGGCGGCAAATTTCTCGCCGGCAAGGTCGGCCGCGACTTCACCGAGGCCCAAGGCGCCGACGCCGCCCGCACCTGCGCCTTGCAACTGATCGCCGCGCTCAAGGCCGAGGTCGGTGATCTCGCGAGAGTGAAACGCATCGTGAAGCTCACGGGTTTTGTGAACTGCACCGACGACTTCACCGCGCAGCCCAAGGTGATCAACGGCGCTTCGGATTTGTTGGTCACCGTCTTCGGCGAAAAAGGTCGGCACGCACGTGCCGCGGTCGGCGTCAACGCCCTCCCGGCGGGCGCTCCGGTCGAGATCGAGTTGATTGCGGAAATCGCGACGCCGTGACGGCGCGTTGAGCGGGAAACCACGGCGGTTCATGATGACGGCGATCAGAGATCGCGCATCGCCGCTCGGACGCCGGCGACCACCCGCTCGCACTCGGCGGGCGAATTGAACACGTGGGTCGAGATGCGCACCGCATTGAGTTTCTGCTCGGTCACCGGCCGGCAACGCAGCCCGTGCGTCTTCAAGAGATAGGTGAAAAAATCCCCGGCCGAAGCGCGCGGGTGGGCGATCGTGACCATCGACGCCCGCAGCTCGGGCCGGGCCGACGTGAGCACGACGAGCCCGGAAATTTTTGAAAACTCGGCGTGAAGGTAAGTCGCCAGATCGCGGCCGTAAGCGGCGATGCGCTCGACGCCGATCTCTTTTTGCAACCGCACGGCCTCGGCGAGAGCGACGATCAGTCCGGCATTGCGGGTGCCGTATTCGTGCCGGGCCGCGCCATCGACGTAGCGGATCTCGCCCGGCAGAAACGGCAGATCGCCGGAATGCGAGCCGATGCCCGTGACCGCCACCGCCTCGAGGCGCGCGTGGCGGATGAACACCGCGCCCGATTCATGGGGCCCGCCCAGCCATTTGTGTCCGCAAAAGGCGTAAGAGTCGCAGCCGAGCTCACTGAGGTTAACCGGAACCATGCCGACCGCCTGCGCCCCATCGGCGTGAAACCAGATGCCGCGCGCGGCGGCGAATTCAGCGATCGCCCGCACGGGCATCACGAGGCCGTCGGTGCAGGTGATGTGGCTCACCTGAATGACCTTCGTCCGCGGCGTCACCAGCGCCCGGATGCGCGCGAGATTCTCCTCGGCGGAAACGGGGCTGGGTTCGAAGAGCTTCACCGTCACGCCGCGTTCCTTAGTTTGGTTGAACCACGGGAACGAACCGCCCGGATGCGCGTGCGACTCAAAGATCACCTCGTCGCCGTCGCGCAGCCGGAGCCCGGCGGCGATCAGGGCGTTACCCTCGGTGGCGTTGCGCGTGAAGCAGAGCTCGCGGGGCTCGGCTCCGACAAACGGTGCGACGATCTCCCGCGCCGGCTGGATCAGGCTGTGACCAGTCTCCGAATGCTGCTGAAGGGTGAGCATGGTCGAAAACACCGCGTCGAGCACGCGTTGTGAAGACGGTCCGAGGCCACCGCAGTTGAGGTAAACCGGATCGTCCTGCAGCGGGAAGTGCGCGCGCACGGCCCGCCAGAAGTCGGCCGAGGTCGACGTGGAAAAAGCGGGTAATGTCGCCGGGCTGGCGGTCGCCGCCCGGGCGGTGGATCCGGCGATCAACGCCCCCGCCGCACCGCCGCCCATGCCTTGGAGAAATTGGCGGCGGTCGAGTTTCATGCGAGCGATTGAAAAGTCAGGGTGTGATCAGCGAGCAGTTCGGCCCCGGGCGAGAGCACAAGATCGGACTCGGCCTGCAAAGGGAAGGCCGCCAACGGATAATTACGCCTCACAAACCACGTCAACGGACCCGCGTTGTTCTCGAAGCGAATGCGCACGCGGCGCAAAGTGCCGTCGAGCTGGCCGTGCCATTCCATCCAGCGGGCCGCGGCCCCGTGCACCGCCGTCACGCCTTCCAGCCCGCCCTCGGCGACCAGTTTGATCGTGGGATCGAGGTGATCATCCAGCAGCTCGCGCGCCCCGCGAAACTGCAGCCCGTTGTAGTGCGAGCCGACCATCCCGCCATGGGAGTGCGGGTTGCCGAGCGTGAGGGCGCGGCCGCTGACGTTGACCAAGTGACTGCGCCAACGCAGCGACCACGTCGCCGCGGCGGGATCGGCCGCGACGGCGATCTGCAACGCGCGCTCCTCGCGAAAAAGCGTTTCGCCGAGCCGTTTCCACTCCAGCGAATGACTGAGCGCCGCGGTCGCCCCGGTCGCCTCAAGCGCGGTCCAGGCGACGTGCTGCTGCGAGCCGTGATCGTCGCGCCATTTGTAGCCTTCGTCGCGCCGGCAGGTCGGGCCGCCCCAAAAATTCGCACCCGAGACTTGGTTCAACGTGAAACTCAGCGCGTGGTGCCACGGATGGTCGTTGGGCCGGAAATTGGTAAGGGTGTCGCCCGCCAACGTATTGACCGGATGCGCGTAGGGCCGCGGCGATTCGTTGGCCGGAGTCGTCGGCGCGTAAACATAGCGGAGTAAAACGGCCTCGCCCGCAAAAACGGTGACGGCGGAACCGGCGGCATGTTCAAGGCGGAGGATCATACGCGGTCGGGTAAAAGCGGGAACTTTTCTGCGAACGTGCCGCCCGGGAACCGACGCACCGTCGACGCGCCATCGGGTGCGACCACCGTGACGTCGAGCCCGACCGGAGCGGTGATCTCAAGCGCGAACGCGCCTTCGACCACGCGCCACGCCACGTCGATCGGTCCCTGCGGCGTGCACACCCGGCCGGTCGCATGAGTCAGTCCGCAGCGATGCGGCGCGATGGTCACGCGGGCGAATCCTGGCGCCGTCGGCACGACGCCGAGGATGCGTTGCAGAAACTCGAGCGCGGGATGCGCGGACCACGCATGGCAGAGCGAGCGCCAGTAGGAGTTCTCTTCGACGAAGGTCGTGAGACCGTAATCAAGCGATTCGTGCCAAGGGCCGAGATACGTCGGCATCCGGTCGTAAAGCCCCGCGCGCACGAGCGCGGTGAAGATAAAATGCCAGCAGAAGAACGAGCCGGGCGCGAGTTTGGCATCGAGCGGGAAACGCTGGAAAATGCGCGCCGTTTCACGAGGTCCGGCGACTCCGGCGATGATCGCCCAGGCGTTCCCGCACTGGGAAACCTCGGGGCCACCGGGACGATCAAAGTAAAGTCCTTCGCTTTCGCTCCACGTGAGCGCGTGCAACGCGACCCGCAGCCGCGCGGCCTCAGACTCGAGGGCGTCGATCTCGGCGGTGTGACGCGGGGCGCCGCCCAGTTGCCGGAGAAGTTCGGCGACGTCGGCGAGCCCTTGGATGTATTGCGCACTGAGAATCGTGGTCGGACCGGAATCGGCACCGGGCACAACGCCACGGGGCCACCACGGGCACCAATCAGTGATGTTCCAAAACGGAAGTTTTGCGGGCAGACCCGTGGCATCGGTATGCCGCCGATACCAATCCAGCACCGCCCGCACTCCGGGCAGCAAATCGCGCACCGTGGCGGCGTCGCCGGAGCAAAGAAAATAATCACGGATATTTGTTATCCAATGCAACGACCACGTCGGAATGATCTGCACGAGCCGAGACGGATAGCGGCTTTGGGTGAGCCCGTCGGAGAGCCGCGACCAGTCGAAGTGATAAAGCGCCTGCCGGCTCAAACGATAGTCCGCGGTCGCGAGCATCGCGATCTTCGACGTGATCATCGTGTCGCCCGCATACTGCATCTGCTCGTAATGCGGGCAGTCCTCGAACGTCTCGTGCGAGCAGAGCCGCATGGTTTCGATGCTCGCCGCCCACACGCGATCAAGGCGCGCATCGGAAGAAACGAAGGTGGCCGCGACGTGATACGGATAGACCGTGAAACGCTGGGTGACCCCGTGAATCACGAGGGGCACCGAGCCGACCTTGATCCGCAATCCGACGTAGCGGTAGGCCCGCCAATGCAGTGGCTCAAACCCCTCGGGCGCCGTGGCCGTTCCATGGCCGGCGGGTTCCCACACATCGCACCAACCGGTAATTTTTCCGCGTCGGTCGAAGGTCCAGCCGGTCTTCTCGTCGGCGAAATGCGAGGCGAGATTGGCGAGCGACTGCTTGCGCCCCAACAAAAGCGCGCCGGGCGTCTCCCAAGACAGACGGAGCGCTTCGGCGTAGATCAACCGTACCGTCGCGCCCGCACCACCCGCCACCGCCAGCTGGGGAAAAGCCGAGGTCAGTTTCGCGTGATCGAGGATCACCTCCACCTCCGTGCCGGCCGCGAGCGTCACCGCGGAATCACCTGCGATCACCCCGGCCCAACCGGCCGGTGCATCTTGGCCCCCGGGCACAAAGACATCCGAAAACCGCTCGATCGCTTCCTCGGCTAGCGGCGGAATCATCCGAGGGATGAGGCCGTAGGGGCTGGTGGGATCACGGCGATTCTCGAGCAATTCGGCCTTGAACAACACATGGGCGGGCGCCCACGCCGAGTCGTCATGATCGGGGAGATTCCAACCCGGCGGGATCAACGCCGATACCCGATGCTCAAAATAGCCGAGATACCCCTCGAAGGTCGTGTGCTCATTTTGAAACCGGTGTGCCGTATCCACGGCCACCCGCCAAGTCGCATCGGTGCGCAGATCCACCACCTCCGCTCCAGCCCGATTCCGCACCGCTCCTTCCAAAACGAAACCGCCCGTGTAAGTCATCACCGAGCACGGGGCCCCGAGCAATGCCGGCCGATGCGCGACGTGCGCCATGTCGAGCACGAGCGCAGCGAGAACGTTGCGGCCGGGACGAAGCTGGGGCGTGAGATCGAAGGTCTCGAAAAAATGGTGGTTCACGTCGCCCTTCGCCGGGCCGCGCCCGATCAGCACCCCATTACAGAAAAACAGATAGCGACTATCGCCCGAAACCGAAACTGCCAACGTCACCGCGGCAGGATCCGCGACCTCGAAACTGCGCCGAAACATCCGGACTTGGTAGTGCGACGGCGAGGAGGCATCACGCGCCGGCACCCCGTGAGAGCCCTCGGCAGACCAAATCCAAACGGCAGAATCGACAAAGGGTTTTTTTGGGGAATTCAATGGGTCCGTGGGTTGATCCGAGGCTGCCTCGGGCTCGGGTTGGCCTCTGCCACCGAAGAGACGATGGATTTACTAGAGCAGTCGCAGCAGCGCTCGACCAAATCCAGAATCTTCTCGTCAATTTTCAGATTTCAATCAGTATTTTCCGTGAAATTTCATGAACAAGCTTTCTGTTTCCTCGCCCGCTCCGCGTCTCGTTCAGTGCGCCTCTCCGTGGTCGATGCACGATTGGCCCTCAAAACGCAGGGAATGGGCCTTGGAACAAAAACTGGATGCGATCAAAGAAGCAGGCTTTGACGGGGTTTGCGCTTACGTGTCCCCCGAACTCAAGGCCGGGGCCGAGCGCCGCGGGCTCGTGCTCATGAGCGGCTTTGATTGCAGCGATCTTGACGTCGCGCGGCCGCGACTTGAGGCCCAACGAGACCTCGGCGTTCACTTCATTAACATTCAGTTGCTCAACCATGATACGCCGCCCGCGAGCGCCGCGGCGATGGCCGTGAAGTTGATCAAACTCTCCCGATCACTCGGCCTAGGCGTGCACATCGAAGTTCACCGCGATACCTCCACCGAAACGCCGGAGAAATTCACCGAGATCGCCCGGCTTTACCGTCGGGCCACGCGCCAGATTATGCCCGTCACTTGGGATCACTCCCACTTCGCGGTTTCGAAACATGTCATGCCAAAGGACTTCTCGACGCGCCTGCTGGCTTGGCCGGAGTCGATTCAGCACTCCCAGATGTTCCATCTCCGGCCTTTTAACAGCCAACATTGTCAAATCCCCGTGACCAACGGCCGGGGAGAGTTCACCCCGGAATTCGAGGACTACATCGCGTTTGTCGAAGACCTCTTCGCTCTTTGGCTACGCGGCCCCCGGCCTGGCAACACCCTTTGGACCTGCCCCGAGTTGGGCTGCACCCACGGCTACCATGTGAGCACGAATCCGCACCCGTGGCCCGACGCCGTCGCGGCCCGCGGCGCTTTCGCCAAAGCTTGGAGCCGCGCACTGAAACGCACGCCCTCTGTATAAAGCCTCCGTCCCGGCTTTTGCCCCTTGATGCGCCGTCACCGCTTCGTGACAAAACCCTTGACCCATCCTTGGCAATTCAGTCCATTCATTCTGAAAATTTCAGATAACTCCGCATGCCCTCTCTGCTCATTGCCGACATTGCACGGAAGGCGAAAGTGTCGCCCGCCACTGTCTCCCGCGTCATCAACCAACCGCACCTCGTCGCGGCCGACCGGTTGGAACGCGTCCGCTCTGTCATGTCCGCCGCAGATTACGTTCCGACCCCGCTTCATCGCCGCCGCGGGCCCAAGTCCCGCTTGGCGGCCCCGAAGAACATCGCGGTCTGGTTCGTGGGCGCGAAGAAAAACTCCAGTTTCAATTGGTTCCAGGACCAACTGCTCCAGACCCAGCACTCCAACGACCGTCAACGGCTCGAGATCAGCGTGCTCTTCACCGATACGCCGGACGATTTGCCCCGCGCGCTCGCTGAGCGCCAGGTCGACGGCGTGATCATCCAAGGGATGGAGCCGTCCGTCGCCTGCATGGCCAAGCTGGGCGACCTCCCGCACGTTTGGTTCATGACCCGCCGTTCGTTGTCATTCCCCGGAGATTACGTCGAGCCGGACAACGACGCCAACGGTCGCATGGCCGCCAACTATCTTCACCAACACGCCCATAAATCCGTCGCCGTGATCGCGGCCGATCCCGGCTACAGCGCAGTCAGCCAACGCGTTACCTCATTCGTCGACCAAGCAAAGACCCTCGGCCTCACGGTGCACAGCATCCTGGGAAAATCCAAACCCGTGAATTTCCTCGAGATCGTGCCTGTGCACGACGAAAGCGACGCGCTGGCCAAGCGGTTCTGCCAACTTTCACCGCGCCCGACGGGGGTTTATGTGCCGGTCGATCACTTTTGCGGGTCGCTCTTCCGTTCGATGCGCCTCGCCGGGTTGAAGTCAGACCGCGATTTCGAAGCCATTCTGGGCAATCTGAATCCGGTCATCTACCATAATTTGGATCACCTCCCGCCAGCGCTCGACATCAACCTCGCCACCTTGGTGCGGAAAGTCGTAGACCATCTCGTGTGGCGCATCGACAACCCCAAAACTCTCGGACGCATCGGAGTATGCGTCGCCCCCACCCTCGTCCTCCCGGCCAGTGAGGCCAACCAGATGATTGCCTAAATCGATCATCCCAATTTTTGTCGGTAGTCGGCGCGATTCAAACCGCGCCGAAGACCGGAAAATAACCAACCCCCACATATAACGATGAAACCAGATACCAGCACCGGATCGCCCAGGACCAAGAAATACTTGGCTTCCTGTTTAGCCGCGTTGATGGCCGTGTCCGCCCCCATGGGCTACGCCGCCGACAGCGACGCCTTGAAGAAACTGCAGGAAGAAAATTCTGCCCTCCGCAAGCGCCTCGCCGCCCTCGAAGGCGCGCCAGCAGCTCCCGCCGCCGCGCCATCGGCCGGCCCCGTAGCCCCGGCCGCCCGGACCCCGCTGAAAGCGGATGAAGGCGTGCAAGTTCTGAGCGCGTTCGAGGTTAAAACCGACAAGGACTACGGCTACCTCAAGACCAATGCCGCGACCGCCACGAAGATCGGCATGGAGATCCAAAAGATCCCATTGAACGTCTCGGTTATCTCGCGCGAGTTCCTTAACGATACCAACGCCCAGTCCCTCACCGACTTGTTCCGCTACACGGCGGCAGCGTCCGGTGATACCCGCTTCGCGATGCGTATTCCGGCCAACTCTGCGACCCCGCAAGGCACCTTCACGATGCGCGGCTTCGTGGTGAACAGCCTCATGCGTAACGGCATCTTCCGCTATACCTCCTACAACCTCGACACCGTCGAGCGCGTTGAGGTCATCAAGGGACCGGCCGCCGTCTTCTTCGGCCAAGGTTACCCCGGTGGCGTTATCAACTACATCAGCAAGCTGCCCCAGTTTAATCGTACGCAGG
Organism: Opitutia bacterium; assembly: GCA_002737275.1. GTDB lineage: Bacteria > Verrucomicrobiota > Verrucomicrobiia > Opitutales > Opitutaceae > Tous-C4FEB. The sequence continues at coordinate 7,052 of NSIG01000024.1, read as the reverse complement.
GCTCCATCACGATGACGCTGAACGACAACTCGGGCCAGAAAGTCGTGCTCGATCAAAACGTGGCCGCCAGCGACAAGCTCGCCCTGCGCGTGCTCGGCGTGTGGGAAGACACCCAAGGCGAACGTCGCTTTGAATTCCGCCGTAACTACAGTGTGAATCCTTCGATCAGCTTGGTTCCTTTCGAAAGCGGAAAAGTAAAGATCACCGCCGAGGGCGAATTCACCCGCGAGCGCTTCATGCTGAATGATTATGACTGGATCTGGAGCGATTTCGCCGGCTGGAACGAGGCCGCCCGCACAGGACGTTACGGCTCAACCACCGCCACTCTGTCCAACACGATCGCGGCCAATGCAGGCAATCTTCTGGCCGCCAATGTAATCCAGAACACCGCGACCCCAACGCTCGCCTACGCCACTTACATCAACAACAAGCGTATCGCGAACAGCGATTGGAGCCTGCCAGCCTACACCAGCGTCGAGCGCGGTGCCTACATCACCGACAAGAACGGCAAACGTTATCAGGACGAGGCATTCAATTACACCAGCCGCGGCGCTGTCTTCAACAACGCGATCGAAAACTTCTCGGTGACCGCCGACCTCAGCCCATTCAGCTGGCTCGATGTTCGCTACAACTTCTTCCAAGAGAAGTCTGAGAATTACACCGTCGGCCAAGGCGGCGCACTCACCACGCCCTACGCCAACGGCACCAACTGGAATGTCGGCACCGGCAATCTTTCCGGCTATTATCGCTACGGTCAGACGCACAACGTCGACGCCGTGGTGAAATTCGATTTCCTGGGCGTGAAGAGCAAGTTCCTGTTGGGCGTCCAAAAGATCAGCCCGTATCAACAGTTCCTCGGCGGTCAAACGGTCACCGACTCGATTTGGTCTTTCCTTCCAGGCGCGACCAACCCGACGTCCAACCCGGATTACGCCGGCACGAATCGCACGATCTACAACGCAGGTGCCGTTCCGGTTAACCAAGTCATCCGTCAACGCGACGGATCGATCAAACCCGTTCGCCAAATCTTCTCCAACTTCGATCCTGGCGCGGAAATCTATCCCGACATCACCGCGTATCACCAAGAGGACCGCAACGCTCTCGACGGTTACAAAACCAAGCAAATGTCGGCTTACATCAACTACCAGGCCACGATGTTTAAAGATCGGCTGACGTTGCTCGCCGGCTATCGCGAGGAAAAGCAATGGGCCCGCGGTCAGTTCCAATCGAACAATTATCCGTGGTTTATTTACTTCCCGGACATGTACCTCCGCCCGGACCTCTATCCTGAGAGCGAATGGGGTCATTCCATCAGCTACCAACGCGGTCTGCCTTCAGACCAGAAGGGCGACTCGTGGATGGGCGGTCTGTCCTTCGCGCTCACTCCTGAGCTCAGCCTCTACGCTTCGAACTCCAAGACCTTCAAGTTCAACTCCGGCCGCGTCGGCGGTCTGTTCGTGGGCGATGAAGTGCTTTGGTATAACGAAGCCCGTGCGTTCGGCTTCGGCGGCACTCCCGGTGCCTCCTTCAGCTACCTCGGCCAAACGGTCACCTCGCTCGCTCAGTTCCAACAAATCCTCTCCGGACGCGGCGTCTACGACCTCATCAAAAACGAGCAGGGCATGAACTGGGAGTTCGGCGCCAAATATTCGCGGCAAGATGGCCGTATCGTTGGCACCGTCTCGTTCTTCCGCGGCGAGCGCGAAAATCAGATGCTCGACGATGGAGCCAAGCAATCGAACCTTGAAGAGCCGCTTAACCAAAGCACCACCCTCTTCCCGGTCGGCTCACCTTATCGCGCCACCCGTCTGCTGCGTTGGCGCACGACCGATCTCATGAACCAGGTCGAGGGCACCGAAGCCGAAGTCATCTGGACTCCGGTGCGCAACTACCAGGCCGTCATCAACGGCTCATGGCTGTGGTCCGCCAAGACCGTGTATGACAAGACCCGCGCCGCACCCGGCACGGCGGCTTACAACGCCTTCGCTCCGGCGGCCAAGGTTGCATCCGACATCTACTACAACGCCCGCCTCGAGAACGTCCCAGAGTTCCGCTTCAACGTCTTCAACAAATACACCTTTGTTGATGGCGTCGTGAACGGCATGGCCCGCGGTCTCAACGTCGGTCTCGGTATGCGCTACTCTTCCGAGACGGTGGTTTCCCGTTCGGTGGATTGGAATCCGTTCACGGGCGGCTATCAAGCCGGTGACTACCTCGTGTTCGATGCGACGGTCGGCATGCCTTGGGAAGTGTTCGGCTATAAATTCAACAGCACCCTCGGTATCTACAACCTGACGGACCGGAAATACTCCGAAGGCTCGTTCGCGCTCTCACCCGCGCGCAACTTCATCTTCCGGACCACCCTGTCGTTCTAAGGTCTCGGACCCTTCAAGGGTCACTTCATCTCACGGCGGAGCCCTTCAGCGGGCTCCGCTTTTTTGTGCCCTGATTTTCCGAACCCCCTGTCCGAACCATTGACGCGAATTTTTCCTGGATCGTAGATTGGACTCCGTCGAGCGACACCCCCACATGATCTTGTCCCCTCCCGGCTTCGCCTCTCGGTTCGCATGAGCAACTCCGGGAAATCACTCGGGCCGTTGTCGGCCGGATGGCACGCCGCCCGGGATTTTTCAGGTCTTGCGCCGGGTGCCAGCACCCTCTGGCCGCGCTGGGCGATGTTGCGGGCGGTGGGGATCGTTTTCGTCGTCATTTTTTCCGGGATCATCGCGGAGAGCGGCGCGCTGATCGGGCCAAAGGGTTTACTGCCTCTGCCCCGGCTACTGGAACAAGCCCGCGCCGAACATACCGGCGTGCTCGATCCCGTGCTCCATCGACCCAGCCTGTTTTGGATCAATGCCGATCCGACCATGATCGCAGCCGTCGAGTGGGGCGGATTGCTGGCCGCCATAGCCCTCGTGCTGAATTTATGTCCGCGACTCGCACTTTTCATCTGTTGGCTGGCGCTGCTCTCGTTCGCCCGGGTGTGGGTGATTTTCTCGGAGCCGCAGTTGGACTGGCTGATGCTCGAGGTTGCTTTGTTGTGCATTCCTTTTGCGCCCGCCGGCCTTCGCCCCGGGTTGGGTGGAGCCTCACCGCCGTCGCCCCTCGCCTTGTTCATGATGCGCTGGCTGTTGCTCAGGGTCATGTTCGGGCCCGGGCTCGCCAAACTTATCTACGGCGATCCGCACTGGCTGAACTTCACGGCCATGGACGTGCTCTACGAATCGGCCCCAAGCCCCACCATCGTCGGCTATTTCAACCATCACCTGCCCCACGCCTGGCACGTCGTCGAATGGGTGCTCACGTTTGCCGCGGAAATCATCGCACCGTTGCTTGCAGTCTTTGGCGGGCGACGGGGGCGATGGATCGCGCTCGCGAGTTGGACCGCGCTTCAAGCCGGCATCCAACTCAACTGCAACTACGGCTGGCTCAACACCGCGGCGATCGGACTCGGCCTGCTGTTGCTCGACGATCAGATGCTGGCCCGGACCACCGGACTTCTTCGCCGGCGTCTTCCCGCTTGGTCACTACCTGCTCCCGCCGCACCCACCCCCGCTGCCACCGGTATCGGTTGGAAAAAAGTCACGGTCGCCACCGGCCTTTGGGCGCACTTCGCGCTCTCCATCGCAGTTTATTGGGATAAAGAAAGCGTCCCGCCCGTTCTTCTCACCCATGGCAGCAGCAATGCTTTCAAGCTCTATGCCCACATCGATCCCGTGCATCGCGTGACGGAGTTTACCGGCTCCAACGATGGCGGGCAGACCTGGCGAGCCTACGAGTTTTTTCACTACCCCCAACCATTGGATCGGATGAGCGGCTTTATCGCCCCGCACTTTCCCCGCTTTGAAGGCTCACTGCAAATCGTGCTCGCGACCCGCCCCGAGCCTCACTCGATCTACGCCATCGTAGCCGGCCACCTGCTGGCCCAGAACCCCGAGATCGTCCGGCTTTTCCGGAAAAATCCGTTTCCCGATCAGCCGCCGCAGATGATCCGCATGGCGACCTACCGGTATCGATTCACCGATTTGGAAACCTATCGGACCACGGGAAATTTTTGGCGCAGAGAGCATGAGGGTGATTACCTCCCGATGATCTATCTGAACGAGCGCCAAGAAATCGTCCGGGCCGAGTCGGAAATCGCGGTCACTCGGATCAAGGCTCACTACCAAAACCCGGATGCCCAAAATCGCCTCGGTCTCCATCTCGTCAACGGCGAGCTCGGCCTCAGCCGCGACCCGGTCCAAGCCGCCGGTTGGTTTCGTCGGGCGGCGGAACTGGGTCTCGCCGATGCGCAATTCAATCTCTCGCTGTTTTTGCTGAATGGCGACGGCGCGCGGCCCGATCTGCCGCAAGCCGCCCTCTGGGGCCAACGCGCCGCCAAACAGGGTCTGACGAACGCCCAAGACTTGCTCGGCCTGATGTATGCCCGGGGCGACGGCGTGCCAAAAGATCCGGTCGAGGCACTCGCTTGGTTCATGGTCGCGGCAAATCTCGGCCACCAGGAAGCGGCGCGCCGCGCCAACTTGCTGAAAGCGGAATTGCGGCCTGATGCCGTGGCGCGCGCCGAGAGTCGCGCACGCTCTCTCCGCACCGAAATCGAAGCGACAAAAAAATCGCCGTAAACCCGCATTCCGCCGACCGAGCTCTATCGGTTCGGCGATCCCGCTTCGCCCAACCGCGCGCGCAATTCCGGCGCGATCGTCGCCGTGGCCAACCACGCGCGGGCGGCGGCGGGGGCGTTGTCCAGCCAGCGCGAATACGCAGCCGTCACGGCGGCCTCACGGGCGGCCGGCGCAACGAGCGTCTGCGCCCAAGCGATCGCGGCCGCGGGATCGCGCTGGGCGAGTTGCGGCGCGACCGACGCGGCGGCGGCAGGTTGGCTCGACGCCGGCAACTCGCTCACGAAATTCCGCACGGCAGGCGCGTCGACCAGCAACCAGTAGGACAACGCGCCGCCAAGTGCGGTCGTCATCGTCGGTCCCGGCGGTTGCGCACTCGCCCAACGCGATGCGGCCGGCGCGTCGGCTTGCGCCCAGGTCGAAGCGATCCGGATCAACGCCGCATCGCGCGCACTCGCGGCGCCGAGCGAGTTCGCCCACGCCAACGCGTTCGCGGGATCACTCGCGAGCAGCGCCGCGAGATGCGCGGCGGCCGCGTCTTGCGCCGCACCGGCCGGAAGCCCGGCGACATACTGGCCGGCGGCGGCCGGCGCCGTGGCCGCCCAGCTCGTAAGCGCATGGTTCAGAGCCCAGGTTTGAGCCGGACCGATCGGGAGTTGCCCGACGAAGGCGAGAGCCGCGGCGGGATCTACCACCGCGAGACCACGCGCCACGTCGAGGGCCGCACGCGTCTGAGTTTCCCCGGCGGGCAGGAGCCGCACCAGCCCCGCGGCGGCCACCGGATCGGCGGCGGTGATAAGTTGGAGCGCATGAAACAACGTTCGCTCCAGCGCGGGACCCGAGAGCGATTGCGGCGCGAGCTCGATCACCTGCAAGGGATCGCGCCGGGCAAGTTCGAACAATGCGCTCTCCATGGCCGGCGCCCGATCATCGGCGGAGAGATTCTGCGCCCACGCCAGCGCGGCCGGAGCATCGGCCCGCAGCCAGACAGAGGCGAGCGCACGCAGGGCGTTCTCTCTGCCGGGACCCGGCGGGACCGCCGCAAGTCGCGCCACCGCGAGCGTCGGATTCTCCCGCGCAAAGGTGTCAAAAAACAGACCGTAAACCGCCGCCTGTTCGCGCGTGCCCACGCGATCGCGGGCCTGGGCCAGCGCGGCCTCCGGATCGCGCCGATGCAGCGCATCGAGCATTACAAATAGCGAGGCATCGCGCTCCGGTCCGGGCGGGCGCTCGCGCCACTCCTCCGTCGCAGGCACGGCTGCTCCGGCGACCGGCTGCACCGCCGGAAGATCGTGCTCGAGCGGCGCTCCCTGCGGTCGCAGCAGCCACACCCCGAGAACAACCATCAGGGCGATGCCCAAAAACCCGGCGAGAACCCGGCGTGATTTCACGGCAGCTCGTAAATTTCAACCAGCGCTTCACCCACGCCACCATCAGCGCCGGAAACTTGAATCGTGTAGCCACCGGCCGGCAAAGAAATCGTGATGGCGGCATCTTTGCTGCCTGGGGTAAGCGGGAACGCTCCGACCGAGGAAAACGCGGTCGAGAGCATGGAAGACCAGTTATCGTTTTCGCCGATCTTGGTAAAACTGTGGTAAATTTCGAGTTTCGGGTCTGACAATACACTCGGCACGCCGAAGGCGCCTAGGGTTGGCCCAACGGCGCGAATTAACAGATTTCGCATACCTTCACCCGCTAGGCTGAAACCAGCGATCAAGATGTTCGCCCCTGTGCCGACTCGGTTGCGGGCGGCCAGACTGGTGAATCTTTGGGCATCGCCACTGCCCACATCATAACCTTCAACCAGCACCGCTCCGGCCGTGCGGCCGTAAACATGAGCGGTCCTACCGCCGTTAATGGAGGCAACCAAAGCCGCATCGAGACTGGTGGCCGAGGCGTAGGCAAATGCGCCCGCCGATTGGAAGGTTGCGGCCAGACTCGAGCCACCTCCCCAGTTATCGTTGGAGGTAATCAGGCTTGAACCGCTGTACAGATCGAGCTTCGGATCAGCCATGGTCCCGGGCACTCCGAACGCGCCAAGCGTGGGGCCCACGGCGCGGAGCAGCACGTTCTTGCCTCCGCCCGACATGGTGAACCCAACGATCAAGATTTGATCGGCCTCGAGCACCGTCCGCACGGCGAGACTATAGAGGCGAGGAAGCGCGCTCACCGTCAGCACGGTTGAGTTACTGGTCACGGATCCTGCGCTATTGGTCACTACCACCGTGTAACTGCCGGCATCAGAACTCTTGGTTGATGCAATTGTGTAGGTCGAAGACGTCGCGCCGCTAATCGCGACCCCGTCTTTCCTCCATTGATAGCTGAGTGGCGCCGTTCCTCCGGCCACGACCGAGAGGCTCGCTGCGCTACCTACGGCGACGGAACTTGCGCTTGGCTGCGATGTGATCGTGGGCGCTGTCGCCGCCGCCATTA
>NSIG01000023.1 GCA_002737275.1 Opitutia bacterium | reverse complement strand
AAGCCGACGACTAGGTAGCGGCCGGCGACGAGGTCGGTGTGGGCTTCGAGGGTGCTCCAGAACGTCTGCGCATCGTAATAATTGATGCAATGAGCCTCGGAGACGCGCCACATCTGGTCTCGGGAATCGTATTGGTCGACGGCGAGAATCTGCCAACTGTCCTCGTCGACGTAGAACGTGCGGCGTTTGTAGATGTGAGAAGCGCCGGGCTTGAGGGTGGCCTCGACGACCCAGACGCGGTGAAGTTCGTAGCGAGCGAGGTCTTGGTTGATGTGAAGGGGTTTCAGGATGTCGGCGTATTTCAGCGAATCGCTGTGCAACTTGTAGGAGTTGTAGGGCACGATCATTTCCTTTTTGCCGACGAGCTTCCAGTCGTAGCGGTCGGGGGCGCCGTTATACATGTCGAACTGGTCGCTGGTGCGCATACCGTCGGCGGCGGTGCCGGGATTGTCGTAGGCGACGTCGGGAGCGCGGCGCACGCGGCGCTGTCCGGTATTGTAGACCCAGGCGTTCCGCTTCTCTTTCACTTGGTCGAGCGTCTCGTGGGCGAGGAGAATGGTGCCGGCCTGACGGGCGGGAGCGATGACGGCTTGTTTATAGTAGACGAGAATGTTCTCGAGCTGGGCGGAAGTGAGTCCGGGACGGGCGTAGTTGAAGAGAAACTCATCCTCGAATTGGACAAGCGTGTAGCTGCCACCGCGGGTGGGAGCGGCCTGGCCGATATTGCGGGTGGCCGCAATGCCCCGGTAGCGGGCAAGGTGGTTCCACATGACCTCGAGGCCTTGGGACGGAATTGGAAACGGCGCGCCGACGATGGCGTTTTCGAAGGAGCTGCCATTATTGGCTAGCACAGCGGTGGTGGCGTTGGCCTTCGTCGCGTCGTAGATCCGCTGGGGATTGGAGACGCTGCGGCGGGTTGGATAGACGATGAGTTTGTAGCTCGGGTAGGCCTTCAACAGCGCGACGGATCCGGCGGTGAGCTGGGCTTCGTGCTGGGTGAAGTTTGAGGGTGTGATCGTAAGCCGCGGTTGATCGGAGGCGAACGGATCGGGGTGGTGATCGCCGACCTTGTAGCCGGCGGGCGGGCTGAGGATACCGCCGTTCCACTTTGGGATCGTGCCGGCGGCATTGCCGGCGGTTTCGGCGCCGAGGGGCGTCAGATCGGCGCCTAGGCGGGCGGCTTCGGCGGCGGAGACGGCGGCGTGAGCGGTCGTGGCGGCGAGGAGCAGGAGGAGGAGGAGGGAGAAGGACAGAAGGAGAGAGGGGGAAGATTTTTTCATGTGAAGCGGGAGTGCGGCGATGAAAGGGAAAGGACGGGGCTTGGAGGGCGGGTCGGAGACCCGCCCTACTTTTTAGAAAGAGTAGCGCAGGGTGGTGGAGACGTAGTCGCGGTCGGCGAGGAGGTTGTAGCGGTCGCCGCCAAAGAAGTTCACATAACGAACCTCGAGGGACCATTTTTGTTGGTAAGTAAACTCGACGCCGAGGTTCACGCTCTTGCGCTTGGCGAGGTAGTTGCCGAGTGGGAGCGGCGTGTTTCCGCTCACGTCATGGGTGAACGCGAGGGACGGCGAAACGTTCACGTTGGCGAAGACGTTGGTGTAATCGAGGCGGCCAGCGACTTGATAGCCCCAGGAGAATTCATCGGCAAAGGCGGCCGAAGGGGTGGGCGGGAAGGCGCCGTTCCCGGTGTTGATCATGGTGGCGGCATTGGCGCTGGTGAAGGTGCCGGAGCCGTCGTAGCGGAGCAGGTCTTTCGACGGAAGATTGGCCCAGACGCCGCCCACTTCACCGAGGAGGGTGAATTGCTGCGAACCCAGCAGGGGGCCGAAGACTTTGGTCAGCGTGGTCTGCGCGGTGGAGACGTTGTGACGGCGGAAGCCGGAGAGCTCGCGGCCGAGCTGGCCGAGGTAGTTGCCAATTTGGTTGTTGGCGCCGAATGCGGGGTTGAGGGCCGAGAGCGTCGCGAAGAGCAACTCAACGTCGTCGACTTGGAGTGGCTGGTCTTTTTTATAAGAAAACTCGCCCTGCCAGGAGATGCCTGTTTTACCAAGAGCCGTGTTGAAGCTGACGCCGAACAAATCAACGCCCTCGGGATACTCGATGAAGTAGCGGCCGGTCGCAGCGGAGGTGAGCAGAGCGATGGAACGGGCGCCGGCAATTGCGGCCTGAGTCTGGGCGGCTTGCAGGGTGGCAATCTGCACCGGGGTGAGTGCGGCGGGATTCGTCTGCGAGAGAACGATGAGTTGGAAAATGCCGGAGGCTTGAGCGGCGGCGGTGGCGGCCGGCAGGCCCGCGCGGATAAAGACAGCAGTCAGGGGACCGGTCAGGTCGGTGTTGATCGGGACGGCGGGGGTGCGGGAGCTGATCAGCGGCGAGCGGCTGTGATACTTCGCGTAGTAGAAGCCGAGATCGGTGTCGTTGAGGGCGGCGGCCGTGTAGCGGGCCGAGACGCCGTATTGATTGAAATTACCGCCCTCGCGGTCGAGGTCGCGGGGAATGCCGCCGAGGGTGCCGTTGTCGGCGAGAGTGCCGAAGCCCAGGAATACGTTGCGACCGCCGCGGCTGGCGAAATCGTTGGTCGAAAAATAGGTGCCGGCGGGCTCGATCTCGTTGCGGCGGAACTCTAGCAACCAGAACGGCTCAATCGTGAGATCCTTGGTGAGGCCGATGGAGGCCTTGAGCATGTTGACGGGGAGGAACGCCTCTTTGAGCTCGGCGCCGGGAACGCGCAATTTCGAGAGATCAACGGGATTAATGATATTGATGCCGTTGGGGATGAAGGTGCTCTCGCCGAGGCTGAGCACTTGGCGGCCGAAGCGAAGATCGACCGGTATTGAATTAGCGGCATCGAACTTCGCGAGGACGTAAGCATCGAGGAGTTCGGCGCCTTTTTTGACGCGGTCTTGGGCTTGGTCGGTGAGCGGGGTGCGGGCGGTGTTGCCGGCTTTCAAATCGCGAAAGTAGTAGCCGCGGGCAAAGCCGCCGAAGTTACGGTAGCGCAATTCGAGGTCGTGCGAGCCCTTGAGCAACTGGGAGACCGTGCCCTTCTTGTAATTGAGATTGGCGTCGTCGGTGTTGACCGAGGTCTGGAGGCCCGCGACGCCGTTGAAGGAGTTGGTGGTGCCGTAGTAGGTCGGGCTGGGGTTGTTGAGCCGGTAAAGCGCGCCGACCGAAAATGTGGAGTCGAAGCTGCCTTTAAGTTCGCCGTAAGAAAACGGGGCGGCGTAGGCGGGGGCGACCAATATGGCGGAAGCCAAGGCTGCGGTGAGGGCGCTGAGAATACGGGATTTCAGGGCATGACGAACGTGCGGTGAGGGCATAATCGATGGTGGGTTCTGCTGAAGGGCCCTCGGACGAAGAGCTGAAGCGCCCGTTGACCGAGAGACACGATGGTTTTGTGAAACACCGACCAAAAGCGCCGCCGCCGTGTGCTTCAAGGGTGAATTTACCTGGATTTAACATTTGCCGTGAGCGGAAACGCTTAGGGCGTTGACGCCGCCCCGGGATGCGTAAGCTGCGCCTTTCATGCAGGCGGCCACTCACATCCACGTCAAAGGTGCTCGAGAGCACAACTTAAAGAACTTGGACGTGCGCGTGCCCCGAGGAAAATTAGTCGTGATCACGGGTCCGAGCGGATCGGGGAAGTCCTCGCTGGCCTTCGACACGATTTACGCGGAGGGCTACCGAAAATACATGGAGAGCCTGTCGACCCAGGCCCGGCAGGTGCTGGATCAACTCAAGCGGCCGGACGTCGACTTCATCCACGGACTATCGCCGGTACTGGCGATTGAACAACGCACGGGCGGAGGCTCGCCGCGCAGCACGATCGCCACCGTCACGGAGATCGCGGACTACGCGCAATTGCTCTGGGCGCTCGCGGGTGAACAACGTTGTCCGAAGGACGGAGGGCGGGTGGTACAACGCTCGCTTGACGACAATGTGAAGCGCGTGCTGGCCGAGTGTGCCGGAGAACGGGTGGTGCTGCTGGCGCCTTTCATGCGGGCGAAGCCGAGTGTGCTGCGCGATGAGTTGCCGCGCGTGCGGCTGCGGGGGTTTCAACGGGTGCGGCTCAACGGCGAGATTAAGAATCTCGACGACCCCAAGCTGATCCCGCCCGGTGCGGGCACCAAGGAGCTGACGGTGGAATTGGTCATCGACCGGCTGGTGGCGACCGTGGACCAACGCAGCCGGCTCGCAGACTCGCTGGAGCTGGCGTTTCGCGAGGGAAAAGATCGGGTGATCGTGCTGGCGCAGAAAACCGCCGAGGCGCCATGGCGTGAGGTGGCGCTCAGCCAGTCGCTCGCGTGCGAGATCTGCGGGGATGTTTTCGAGAAGCTCACGCCGCGCCATTTTTCATTCAATCACAGTGACGGTGCGTGCGGAACCTGCGGTGGCCTGGGCCGGAAGCTGCGGTTTGTGCCGGAGCTGATCGTGGCCGACCCGGACAAATCAGTGCGCGGCGGCGCGCTCAAGCCCTGGCGCATCGGCGGAAAAAATCTGATCATCAAGCACAACTCCTTGCTGAAGCAGTTGGCCGAACAGTTGCCCTTCGACGCCGATACGCCGTGGAAGGATCTGCCCCAGAAGACCCGTGATGCGATTTTGCACGGGGCGGGCGAACGCGAGTTTGCATTCAAAATGCGGCGGATGCGCGAAGCGAAGGCGATGCCGTTTGCCGGCGTGATCGCGGATCTCGAGGAGAGCTTTCGGCACACCGACAGCGAAGGTTTTCGGGCGCGGCTGACGACTTTTATGGTGAGCGGAGAATGCCCCGAGTGCCATGGCGCGAGACTGAACGGGCGGAGCGGAGCGGTGCGGGTGGCAGGCAAAACGTTTCCGGAATTCATGACGCTCGACATCGGCGAAGCCCACGGGTTTGCGCAGGAACTGGTCGCGGCCTTTCGCGAGAATCCGGCGTTGGGCGACGTGGTCATCGGTATCGAGCAACGGCTGCACTTTTTGCTGGAGACGGGACTCGGGTATCTGACGCTCGAACGTGACTACGCAACGCTCTCCGGTGGCGAATCACAGCGCGTGCGGCTCGCCACGCAGCTCGGGATGGGCCTGATCGGCGTGATCTACGTGCTCGACGAGCCGAGCATCGGGCTGCACGCCCATGATAACCAAAAGTTAATCGAGACGCTGGTTGCTCTGCGTGACCGCGGGAACACGGTGCTCGTGGTGGAGCATGACGAAGATACGATGCGCGCGGCCGATGAGATCATTGAACTGGGTCCCGAAGCGGGCACCGAAGGCGGGCGGGTGCTGTTCCAAGGCACGCCGGCGCAGTGCGCGGCGCTACCGCCGACGCTCTCGCGGACCGGGCCGTTTCTGGCGGGCACGATGGCGGTGACCAAGGGGGCGAAAGTGAAGAAACCTGATGGCGCTTGGCTCACGGTGCGCGAGGCCCGGGCGCACAATCTCAAAGGCGTCGATGCGCAGTTCCCCGTGGGGTTGTTAACGTGTGTGACTGGGGTTTCAGGCTCGGGCAAAAGCACGCTCGTCAACGACGTGCTGGCGATGGCGGCGGCGAAGAAACTGAACGGTGCCCGCGGGCTGCCGGGAAAACACCGGCACATCGAGAACTTAGATTTTTTCGAGAAATTGGTGCAGGTGGATCAAGAGCCGATCGGTCGAAGCCCACGGTCGAATCCGGCGACGTATATCGAGCTGCTTGGGTTGTTGCGCGATCTGTTTGCGATGGTGCCGCTGGCAAAAGTGCGCGGCTACAAAGCGAGCCGGTTTTCTTTCAACGTGCGCGGCGGTCGTTGCGAGCGGTGCCAAGGCGACGGCGCGATCAAACTCGATATGCAATTCATGGCTGACGCTTATGCGCCGTGCCCGAGTTGCGGCGGGAAGCGGTTTAACCGGGAGACGTTGGAGATCCTGTTTCACGGCAAGTCGATCGCCGACGTGCTCGCCATGACGGTGCGCGAGGCGATCATGCTGTTTCGCGCGATCCCGCGGGTGCTGGACAAACTCGCGACCCTCGACGCCGTGGGGCTCGGCTATCTGACCCTCGGTCAATCTTCGACGACGCTCTCCGGCGGCGAGGCCCAGCGGATCAAGCTCTCGCTTGAGCTGAGTAAGCGCCAGCAAGGTTCAACGCTCTACATCCTCGATGAGCCGACGACGGGGCTGCATTGGGTGGATATCCAAAAACTGATGGACCTGCTTTTCAAACTGCGCGATGCGGGCAACACCGTGATCGTGATCGAGCACAACCTCGATGTGATCCACCTCGCCGATTGGCTGATCGACCTCGGGCCCGGCGGCGGGCGGGACGGGGGCGAGCTGGTCTACGCGGGACCTCGCCAAGGGATCGAGGCGTGCGCGCGATCGTTGACCGGAGCGGCCTTGGCGCGCTGGCGCGTGCAGAAATAGCTTCGCCGCGGGAGCTTACTTGAAGGCGGCCCAGACGCGTTGGACATCGTCATGGTCGTCGAGCTCATGGAGAAACTCGCCGACTTCGATGCGGGCCGCTTCGTCGAGCTCGGGATAATTTTTAGCGAGGTAGCCGAGTTCGGCGGTGACGACAGTCCAACCGTTTTTTCCGAGCCAAGTCGAGACGGCGTGGACGTCCTTGAGTCCGGTGATGAAACGGGCGCCGGCGTGATCAGCGGGGATGTCGTCGTTTTTGTCGTGGTCCACGATTTCGAAATCGTTGGCGCCGGCCTCGATCGCGGCGGCCTCGAGATCGGTCGTCGCGACGGGGTGATGGGCTTCGACGAGTCCGACGTGCTCGAAGAGAAACTTGTTACTGCCGCCGCCGCCGAGGATGCCGCGCTTGAAAAGGACCCGCATCTCGGGCGCGGTGCGCTGGTGGTTGTCGGTATAAACCTCGACGATAACGGGGACTTTGTGCGGGGCGTAACCTTCAAAGACGACGTGCTCGAGGACCAATTTTTCGTCACCGATGCCGGCGCCCTTTTTGATGGCCCGCTCGATCACGTCGCGGGTGACGCTGGCCTTTTTGGCTTTTTCGACGGCGGTGAAGAGTCGGGCGTTGGCCCCGAGATCGGCACCACCGAGCTTGGCGGCGACGCTGATTTCCTTGGTCAGCTTACCGGAGACTTTGCTTTTGCGTTCGTTGACGATCGCGCGCTTTGCGTGGAGCCATTGACGTCCCATAAAATTAGAAAGCGTTGGAAGGGTTGGGTGGGCCGGCAATCCCGGAATCGTAATGGCGCGGCGGGTGAAATCAGAACTCCGCGGTGCCGGGGGTGCGGGCGAAGGGTATGACGTCGCGAATGTTGGCCACACCGGTGACGAACATGAGCATGCGCTCGAACCCAAGGCCGAAGCCGGCGTGCGGGACGGTGCCGTAACGGCGGAGATCAAGGTACCACCAGTAGGATTTTTCGTCGATGTGATGGAGGGCCATGCCCTCGCGGAGTTCGGTGAGGCGCTCCTCCCGCTGGCTGCCGCCAATGATCTCGCCGATGCCCGGCACCAGCAGGTCCATGGCGGCGACCGTCTGGCGGTCGGGGGCGTCGCCGTCGTTTTTGCGCATGTAGAAGGCTTTGATGGCGCGCGGATAGTTGTAGACGGTGACGGGACACTTGAAGTGCTCCTCGCTGAGGAAACGCTCGTGTTCCGACTGCAGGTTGTCGCCCCAAGCGACGGGGTGTTCCCACGTGCGGCCGGATTGGTTGAGAATCGTGATGGCCTCGGTGTAGCTGCAGCGCTGGAACGGGCGTTCGAGAACGAAGTCGAGGCGGGCGAGCAGACCTTTGTCGACGAACGTGGAGAAGAATTCAAGGTCGGTGGCGCAGTGTTGTTTTGCGTCGCGGATGAGGTATTTCACGAACTCCTCGGCGAGCGCCATATCGCCGGTGAGATCGCAAAAGGCCATCTCGGGCTCGATCATCCAGAACTCGGAGGCGTGGCGCGACGTGTGGGAATTCTCGGCGCGGAAAGTGGGGCCGAAGGTGTAAACGTTGGAAAGGGCGGTGGCGAAAATCTCGGCTTCGAGCTGCCCGCTCACGGTGAGAAACGTTTTCTTGGCGAAGAAGTCCTGGGTCGAGTCGACGGCACCGTCCTCGGTGCGTGGCGGCTTGGCGAGATCAAGAGTGGTGACGCGAAACATGTCGCCGGCGCCCTCGGCGTCGCTGGCGGTGATGATGGGCGTGTGGACGTAGACGAAGGCTTTTTCCTGAAAAAATTGATGAACCGCGTAGGCGAGACGGCTGCGGACGCGGAAGACGGCGCCGAAAAGATTGGAACGTGGGCGGAGATGGGCGATCTCGCGGAGAAACTCGAGCGTGTGGCCCTTTTTTTGGAGAGGGTAGGTGGCATCGGCTTCGCCGACGACCTCAAATTTCTGAGCGACGACTTCCCATTTTTGCCCCTGGCCTTGGGAGGGAACCAGTTTGCCGTGGACTACGACCGAGGCGCCGGTATGCGCCCGAGCGACCGCACTGTAATCGGGCAGTGTGGCATCGACGATGACTTGGACGCCCTTGAGGCAGGAGCCGTCGTTGAGCTCGATAAAAGAGAAGGCTTTGGCGTCGCGGCGAGTGCGAACCCAACCTTGCAGAAGAATGGAGTCGAGGGCTTCGGTGCGGGCGAGGGCGTCTTTGACGAGAGTGCGTGGCATGGGAGTTTGCAAAGGGTAGGGTTTTGCCGGGTGGAGGGTGGAGGCGAGGCTAAAGCGCTTTGTCTGGGCCTGAACGAGCGCGACGAGGTCTTGGTCGAGCTCGATAAGCAGGACGCTTCGATCAAGCAAACGATCAACCCAGCGGATGGCTGCGCGGTTTTTCTAATGTTGGCGCGAGTTTAATTTCGCGAGGGTCGCGGGCGGGAAGGGCATCGTCGTGGATCGGAGAGGTAAAAAAGTGTTTATGGAAATGGCCTCGGGCGGACTCGGCATCGATCTTGGGATTAAAGATTTTCGGTCGGTGTTTGTGTTTCGCAAAAAGGAGCAGCTCACGCATTTCATCGAGAAAGGCTGGGACTTCGGAGCCCAAGCAGATGCGGCGACTCAGTCCGGGGACGAGGGCGCGGCGACGGTGGGCGCGGCGACGGTATTGAGCGACGTTGAGGTGTATCAGATCACCAATAACGGGATCGCGCTGTAGGCGACATTACAGGGCACGAATTATTGGCAGGATGCGGATTTGAACAACTGACGCCGGGGATTTAGCGATGATCGTGGCCGCAACGAAACGCCGGATCGTTCCCTTTCTTTTGCTCGGTGGCGGAGCGACCTTGGTGCTCTCCGCGACGCTGAATTTGGTCAGCGCCTGGATTTTACTCGAGCCGTCCGACGAAGTGGCTTTGGGGATTTCGCGGGGCGAGGTGTGGCGGTGGTTTGGCGCCAGTCTTGCCGCAGGCCTGCTGATGATCGGGTGGGGCGTCAGAGCCGGCCGCCGGGGCTTGCGGGCCGCCGCGAAGAGTTAAGCCGTGGACGGCTCGGGTCGGAATTCGCCGTGTCGGCGGAAATCATAGAGGTAAAGGTCCTCGACTTTTTTACGCGCCCAAGGGGTTTTCCGCAGAAAGGTGAGACTGGATTTGACGCTGGGATCGAAGTTGAAGCAGCGAATGTCGATCTGGCTGGCCAGTCCTTCCCAGCCCCTTCGGGCGACGAGGGTGTTGAGCATCGCCTCGAGGGTGACGCCGTGCAGCGGGTCCTTGGCGGGGCGGCGAGTTTCGTTCATCGGGGGAGCGTGGAAGCCATTAGGCGGTGGCGTGTTTTTGCAGCAGGGCGAGCGGCACGATTTCGAGCGAACGGGCGTGCGTCGCCGCAAGTGAGACCGGAGCAGGAACTCCGGCGGCGAGCGCCTCTTGCCACCGCGCGGCGCATACGCACCAACGGTCGCCGGGGCTTAAGCCGGGGAAATCGTAGTCGGGCATCGGCGTCGAGAGGTCGTTTCCGGCCGCGAGGCTGAAGGCGAGAAACTCGGCCGAGACTTCGACGCACACCGTGTGGCACCCGTGGTCGTCGGCGCAGGTATCGCAGTGACCGTTGCGAAAGAAGCCCGTGAGCGGTTGGGTCGAGCACGGTTTGAGCGGGCCGCCGAGGACGTTGATGGAGGGTTGAGGACTCACGTAAGGGACGATGTGACCGGGAGTGCGGGGCGCAAGGCCGCGCGCTTGCCGTCTCGACAAGGGCAGGTGCGAGCGCACGCTGGCGCCATGTCATCGATCTACGAAACCCTCCGTGCCGACATCATTGTTTCCATGAAAGCCCGCGATAGCGCGACCACGATGGCGCTGCGCACGGCCGACGCCGCGATCAAACGCGCTGCGATGGACGGCAACAAGGAGATCGAAGATGGGCTCTCGCTCGCGACCTTGCGCAAGGCGGTCAAGAACCTGACCGACGCTAACATCGAGTTCACCAAGGGCGGACGCGCCGACTTGGTCGCCGCCAACGAGGTGGAAATCAAAATTCTCCAAAAATATCTGCCGGCGGGTCTCGATGCGGCGAAACTCGATAGCCTGATTGCCGAAGCTATCACCAGCACCGGGGCGACGACGAAAAAAGAAATGGGCAAAGTGATTGGAGCGCTCAAGGCGCACCCCGATGCGGCGCTGATTGACTTCGGCGCGGCCAGCAAGCTGGTGCAGGGTAAGTTGGCCTGATCCTGGTTTTTTGGGCCCCTCCGTGCGATGCGGTTGGCAAAGCCCATGCGCCGAATTGATCAGGCGCCGGGCTTCTTTTTCCGGCCGGTCTTGGCCTCGATGTTCAGGTAAGTTTTGCTGAGCATCTGGCTTTCGTAGAGTTCGAGCAGGCGAACGCCCTCGCGGGGTTTGACGACGTCTTTCTTCGTCGCCGCATCGATTTGGGCCTTCATTTTACGGCACAATTCTTCCTGCTGGTATTGCACGGCCTCGAGGACATCGGCGATGCGACTGCCGCTGAGTGCCTCTTCGACGTAATAGCCGTTGGGTTCATCGTCTTCGAGGAAGACGTGGACCTCGTTGACGCGACCGAACAGATTATGGAGGTCGCCCATGATGTCTTGGTAGGCGCCGGTCAGGAAGATGCCGAGGTAGTAAGGCTTCCCGTTGAGCGGGTGAAGGGTGATGTAATCCTTCGTGTCCTGAAGGTCGATGAAGCTGCTGATCTTGCCGTCGGAGTCGCAGGTGATGTCGGCGAGGATCGCGTTAACGGTGGGCTTTTCCGTGAGGCGATGGAGCGGTGCGACGGGAAAGAGTTGTTTGAGAGCCCAGTGGTCGAGAAGCGATTGGAAGACCGAAAAATTGCAGACGTATTGGTCCGCAAGGAGCTTGGATAGATCGCGGAGTTCCTCGGGCTCGTACCCGGATTTTTGACCCTCCTTGGCGATATTTTCGCAGATCTGCCAAAACAGAGATTCGGCGGCGGCTCGGTTTTCGAGGTTGAGGTAGCCGAGATTGAAAAGGGAAAAAGCTTCTTCCTTTTTCTGGGTGGCATCGTGAAAACGTTCTAAGCGGCCGAGTTTGGTCTTGTTCTTGAGCATGACCTCAAGGTCTTCGACGACCTTGTGTTTGACCTTCGGCTGGTGCTGTTGGCCGAGAGACTCGCGTTTGTTAATGCGCTCGAAAACCTCGACTACGAGCAGGGAGTGAGGAGCGACGATGGCGCGGCCCGACTCGCTGACAATGTCGGGAACGGGGACTTTGGAAGCGGTGCAGATTTCGCGGACGTTGAACACGACGTCGCGGGCGTATTCCTCCATCGAGTAGTTCATGGAGCTCTCGAAATTGGTGCGCGAACCGTCGTAATCGACGCCGAGGCCGCCGCCGACGTCGAGGAACCCCATCGGAAACCCCATTTTTGCCAACTGGCAATAGAAGCGCGTCGCCTCGATGACGGCGTTTTTGATCGTGATGATATTGGGCACCTGTGAGCCGATGTGAAAATGGACTAGGCGCAGGCAGGACTGGAGCTTGGCGGCGTGCAGTTTTTCGCAGGCAAAGAGAATCTCGGCGGTGTTGAGGCCGAATTTGGCGCTATCGCCGGTGGACATGGCCCACTTGCCCTCGCCGCGGGTCTGAAGCTTGGCTCGGAAGCCGATCATCGGCTTTACTCCGGTCTCTTCCGAAATGGAGATGATATCGTCGAGTTCGGAGAGCTGTTCGACCACGAGGATGATTTTCTTGCCGAGCTTGCGACCCAAGAGGGCGAGACGGATGTAGTCGTGGTCCTTATACCCGTTGCAAATAATGAGGCGGTTAGCGCCCTCATGCATGGCCAAGGCGATCATCAACTCGGGCTTGGAGCCCGCTTCTAGGCCGTAGTTGAACTCTTTGCCGGCGGCGACGATCTCGTCGACGACTTCGCGGAGCTGGTTGACCTTAATCGGAAAAACTCCGCGGTAGGATCCTTTGTAGCCCTCTTGTTTGATGGCCTTACGAAAGACCTCGTTAAGCTGGGCGACCCGGTGGCGGAGGAGGTCTTGGAAGCGGATGACCAACGGCGCCTTGAGGCCCATGCCCACGGCCTCGTTGATCACGTCAAGAGCGCGGATCGCGCGACCGTCGGCGAGTGGTTGAACGTTTAGGAAGCCCGCGTCATCGACGGAGAGATGGCCGGAGCCCCAGCGCTTAAAACCGTAGAGGTCTTCAGACTTTGCGGCGGACCAGGTGGAAGAGGTTTTACTTTTCAATGCGGAGCGGGGAGGTGATAGGGCTTGCTTTTGCGGAGTGAGAATTGATTTCCTACGTGTTTCTTTTTTCAAAAACATCAACACGCAATGACGAATATGTCTCCTTTCGCCGCTCTCACTCACTTTGCTCAAGCCACCGCGCCCGCCACGCCCCCCTCCGGTCCGGGCCCGATGTGGCAGATGCTGCTCTTTTACGCGCTGATCGCGGGAGGTTTTTATTTCCTGTTCATCGCCCCCCAGCGCAAAAAGCAGAAGGCGCACGAGAAAATGTTGAGCGAGTTACAATCGGGCGACGAAGTTCTCACGACCGGCGGCATCTACGGTGTTGTGACGAATGTTAAAGAGGACCGTTTCATCGTGCGGATCTCGGAAACGACGAAGGTCGAAATTGCCAAAGGCTTCATTTCCTCGGTGACCAAGAGAAACGGTGTTGAGGAAAAGAAGTAACCGGCGATTCCCGCCAGCTTGGTTTCGATCCGGTTTTCCCTGCGGGGCGGCCGGGAACCCAGTCCCCATTTAACCAAAACGAACATGTTCAAACGCAATCTCTGGAAAATCATCCTCTCCGTCGTCACCGCGGGGTGGGCGGTCGCCGAACTCATCCCGTTCAATGCCGTCCCTTTCGTGACCTATGCGAAGGAGCACGCCAAAGCCAAGCCGGCCGAATTCGCCAAGCTCCTCGATGAAGCTGCCGCCCGCAAAAAAGCCGGCGCCGCTCCCAGCGAATTTGTCGCGTTGAAGCAGATCGGCACCGAACGAAAAATCGATCTCACGGTTTATTTTCCCGAGATCAAATTAGAGGAGTCGCTGAAGAACATCCCCAAGCGAAACGAAATTTTGCTTGGAGAATTGCTGCGTCGCTCCAAAAGCCGTCTGCAACTCGGTCTCGATTTGAAAGGCGGCGTGGCCTTTACGCTCGAGGTCGATGAAAAAGCCGCGGGCGGTTTGGCGGGAGACGATACCCGGCGAGAAGAAAAGCTGAACAAAGCGATCGAAATCATCGGCGCTCGTATCAACGCGTTCGGCGTGGCCGAGCCGGTGATCCGTCCAATGGGCAATAACCGTATCGAAGTGCAACTGCCCGATATTAACACCAAGGATAACCCCGAGGTGGTCGATAACGTGAAGAAGCCGGCACAACTCGCATTCCGAATCGTCAACCCGAACCAGTCTCCGCTGACAACCTCGCCCATCGACGCCCCTCCCGGATACGAGGTTTTGACTTTGGACTATGAAGGTCGCGGTGGCGAATCGGGCACCGAGGAGCTCTTCGTCAAACGCATCCCTGAAATGACGGGTGAGATGATTTCAAGCGCGTTCGCCCGGCCCGACCTTTACGGGAAGCCCGAGGTGATCTTGCAATTCACGAAAGACGGTTCGAAGCGCTTCGCCGAAGTTACCCGCGCCATTGCGGAGGGCGGCCAACAGGCTCAGCGCCTTGGTCGGCTTGCCATTGTTCTCGACGGCAAACTTTACTCCGCACCGACCGTGAAGCAGGAGATCAACAGCGACTCCGCCGTGATTTCCGGTAACTTCACGGACCGTGAGGCGATCAACCTCGCCAACGTCCTGAACAACCCCCTCGACCTGCCGCTCATCATCAAGGAGCAATACGAGGTCGGACCCACTTTGGCGAAAGATGCCGTCCTCAGCGCCCGCAACGCCTTTATCGTCAGCGTATCGCTGACCATCGGTTTCATGCTGATGTTTTACACCTTGGGCGGGTTGGTGGCCGCGATCGGCATGGGTCTGAACGTGCTCGTGACGTTGGGCGTGATGGCCTCGTTCGGTGCGACGCTCACGATGCCCGGCATCGCCGGTATCGTGCTCACGCTGGCGATGTCCGTGGATTCGAACATCCTGATTTTTGAGCGCATGCGCGAAGAATTGAAGCTCGGTAAATCGCTCGCCGCGGCGCTCGAGGCCGGTTTTGAGAAGGCGTGGTCGGCGATTCTCGATTCAAACGTGACGACCCTCCTCGTCGCGCTCATCATGTATCTGCTCGGCACCGGCTCGGTGAAGGGTTTCGGCTTCACGCTCGGCGTCGGTATCTTCACGACGATGTTTGCGGCCGTTGTGATCAGCAAGCTGCTGCTCGAATTCTTGGTCTATAGCGCAAACCTCAAGAACCTGAAAATGTTCTCGATTTTGCAGGACACCAACATCGATTTCCTGAAGCACGCCAAACCGGCCTTCATTGCGTCTTGGATCATCGTTCTCGTCGGAGCCGGCATGGTCGTTTACAAGGGCAAGGATATCTACGGCATCGACTTTGTCGGCGGCGACACCGTCACCTTGAAGTTCTCAGAGAAACTTGAAATCGCCGATCTGAACCGCGCGGCGGCCCAGCAAAAGCTGAAGGACGTTTCCTTTTCCTACCAGCAACCGATCGGCGGTGCCCGCGAGGTGTTGCTGGTCACGGCGCCGTTTGATGAGGCCAAACCTGCGGTCGGAAAACTCCAGCAAGCCCTGCCGAAAGCAGGCTTTGAAGTGGTCGGGGAAACACGGATCGGAGCTTCGGTCGGAAAAGAGATCCAGTGGAACGCCTGGAAGTCGATCTTCTGGGCCTTAGTTTTGATTTTCGGCTACGTGGCGTTTCGCTTCGAAATGGGATTTGGCGTCGGGGCGGTCGTATCTACGATCCACGATTTACTGATCACGATCGGTATCTTTGTCCTTTTTGACCGCCAATTTAACGCGTCGATGGTGGCGGCGATTTTGCTGATCATCGGTTACTCCATCAATGACACCGTGGTCGTATTCGACCGCATCCGCGAAGAGTTGAAACTCAATCCGAGCGGTACGTTGCGGGCCATCATCAACCGCTCGCTGAACCTTACGCTTTCGCGCACGATTATCACCGGGGGCACGACTTTCCTTACCGCTATCACTCTGATCGTCACGACCACGGGGGAGGTGAATGACATCGCCTTCACCCTGCTGATCGGTGTGCTGACTGGGACATTCTCCTCGCTGTTCATCGCCACGCCGGTGTTTTACTGGTGGCACAAGGGCGATCGGAAACACGTCGAGGCCCATTCCGATGTCGCTCCGAAATACGAGTGGAGCGGCTCCAGCAAGGCGTCGGAGTAACGGGTTCTGGGTCGTGCGTGCCGGTCGGGAACTGACCGCCGGCGCGACGGGCGCAATCGAAGCATTGCGCCCCCCCCCCCCGGAGAATTCCTATGCGTTGGATTTATTCGCCGAGCCCGACTGATAAAGTCGCGGCCTTCGGGAAAATCGCCGGCGTGAGCCCGGTGCTGGCGGAGCTGTTGCTTTCGGCCGGGGTCACGGACCCTGCGTCAGCCGCAGAGTTCCTCCAGCCGTCGCTGGCGGCGTTGCGGGATCCGTTTCTGCTCCGCAATCTCGAGGCCGGCGCGGATCGCTTGCGAACGGCGATCGCGCGGCGCGAATCAGTGGTCGTTTTGGGAGATTATGACGTCGACGGCGTGAGCAGCACGGCGTTGTTGGTCACGATTTTGCGGCGATTCGGGCTCGACCCGAAGTTTGTCGTGCCGCGGCGATCGGCTGATGGCTACGGTCTTTCGCGCAGTGCGATCGACCGCGCGCTCGAGAAGGAGAAGCCGGCTTTGTTCGTGGCGCTGGACTGCGGCACAAATTCCCTCGACGAGGTTGCCTACCTGCGTGGCTTGGGCATCGACGTGCTGGTCGTAGATCATCACCGATCAAAGGAGATGCCTCTGGTTGAGGGCATTTTGATCAATCCTCACGTGGCGGCGGATGAAACCGGCGCGGATGCCGCGTGGCGGAATCTCTGCACGGTAGGTTTGGTTTTTAAGCTGGTGCACGGCTTGCTCAAGTTGCTGCGGGCGGAAAACAATCCCGTGGCTTTTCGGATCAAGCTGCGCGACCAGCTTGATTTGGTCGCGCTGGGAACGATCGCCGATTTGGTGCCACTAACGGGGGAGAACCGACTGCTGGCCAGACAAGGTTTGCGCATCATCGAAGGGTCGGAGCGTCCGGGGCTGCGGGCGTTGATGGAAATCGCGGGCGTGCGACCCGGCCAATCGATCAAGCCTTCGGACATCTCCTTCCGGCTGGGGCCTCGTATCAACGCTTCGGGTCGCCTCGCCGATGCGGCATTGTCGGTTGAACTCTTATTGAGTGACGACCGGGCGTTCTGTGCGCGGACCGCGCAGCAGCTGGAGGTGTTCAACCGGGAGCGGCAGGACATTGAACGCGGCATCACCGAGGAAGCGGATCGGATGATCGAGAGTTATTATGCGCAGTCGCCCGGCATCGTGTTGTTCAGCGAGGACTGGCATCCCGGGGTGGTTGGAATCGTGGCCGGTCGCGTGACTCGAAAATACAACCGGCCTTGCGTGGTGCTCGGCAATGAAGGCGACTTGGCGAAAGGCTCGGGTCGCAGCGTGGATGGAGTGAACTTGGTCGAGGTGTTGGCCACCTGCAGCAAGGCACTGACGAGCTGGGGCGGTCATCCGATGGCCGTGGGAATCTCATTGCCGAAAACTCGGCTGGATGAATTTCGCGGCAGGTTCGCCGAGGCGGTGCTGGCGCACGCTGGCGGCGATATTGCCGAGGCCAAGCTGAAGATCGCCGTGTGGCTGAGGGCGGAGCAGATCAGTGACGGCCTGATGGGCGAACTGGAAGCGATGCAACCCTTCGGCCAGAGTAACCCGGAGCCGGTGTTTGGGGTGCGGGGCGTGGTGTTGAGGCAGAGGCCGGTGACATTTAAAGACATTCATTTCCGCTTCAGTTTCGACGATGCACAAGGTCGGCGGCTGCACGGGGTGGCTTGGAAGATGGCGCATCGGATGCCGCCGTTGGGTGTCCCCTTGGATTTTGCCGTCGAGCTAGCGTGGAACCACTTTAACGACCGCAAGCTCCTGCAACTCGAGTTGGTGGATTGGCGGACAGCGGAATTTTGAGGCGGCGGGCGAGGCTTGGGGACGGACGCCGTTTTCTGTGAGCAGGTGTGCCCGGTGGACCG
>NSIG01000022.1 GCA_002737275.1 Opitutia bacterium | reverse complement strand
TTAGGAAAGCCCCTCGGATTCTTACGATTCTTGAGGGGCTTTTTTGTGCCAAGCGGGCAGGACCCCGCCCGGAATTCGATTTCTGTGGAGTTCTTCCGAGAAAAACTTCGAGAGTTGGGCAGATACTGGCTTAACAAAGTGTTCTCGCGCTTGATCGTGGCGGCCTTTTTGGGCCCATTGCCTGTATGCTGCAATCGCTTCGGATTCGGAATCTCGCCCTGTTGGAGGAAGTTTCGCTCGATTTCGAAGCGGGGTTTACCGCCGTTACCGGGGAGACCGGCGCGGGGAAAAGTATTTTGCTCGGGGCGCTCAGCCTGCTCGCGGGCGAGCGGGCGGACAAAACCGTGATCCGCCAAGGTGCGGCGGCATGTGAGGTGGAAGCAGCCTTGTTTTTTGAGAAGGCGGCCGGGATCGACGCGGTCTTGGCGTCGCTTGAATTGCCGGCATGCGAGGACGGGCTCTTGCTGCTAAAGCGTAGTCTCGCCCGGGAAAAGCCGGCCAAGATCACCGTTAACGGGAGCTTGGCCACGCTCGCGGCGTTGCAGCGGCTGGGGGAGCACTGGGTAGATTTTCACGGACCAAGCGAACCGCGCCGATTGCTAAAAGAGAGTTGTCAGCTGGAACTGCTGGATCTTTTCGGGCGGGCGGCGGAGCCCCTGGCGTCCTATCGGGTAAAATATTTCAAGTGGCGGGACCGCTTGGCCGAACGGGAGCAGACCGTGGGCGAGACCAAATTGTCGCCAAGCCAGCTCGAGTTTTTGGAGAACCAATTGAAGCGGATGGAGGCGCTGGAGTTATCGACGGAGGCAATCGAGGCGCTGGAGCGGGATTTTTCGCGGATGAACCGCGGCCAGGAGCTGATCGAACTCACGCAGGCGCTCGCGAATGGGTTGACGGGCGACGATGGCGTGCAGGGGCGGATCGCGGGGCTGTTGCGCGAGGCGCGGGCGCTCGAGGCGATCGATGCTGCGAGCAGGCCGCTTGCGGAACGGATGGCGGCGGCGGCGATCGAGCTGAACGATCTGGGCGCGGAGTTCGCGGCGCTGGGCGCGGAGCTGCAGTTCGATCCCGAGCAGGCGGAGCAGATCTCCGAACGGATGAACACCTGGCTAGAGCTCAAGCGAAAGCACGGCGGCGATGTTGCGGCGGTGGTCGCGGCGCGCGACGAACTCAAGCGGCGGCTGGAGGTGCAGGGCGACTTGGAAGGGGCGTTGGCGCGGTTGGAGAAACAGATCGTGGACGCTGAGCGCGCGATGCGGGCGGCGGGCAAGGAGCTGCGTGTGGTGCGGGAAAAAGCGGCGAAGGAACTCGGCAAAGTCGCGGCGAAAGGGATCGCGCAGCTTGGGTTCAAAAAGGCGGATTTTCAGGTGCGTGTAGTGGCGCTGGCGCAGCCAGGGCCGGCGGGCGATACGGGGTGCGAGTTTCAGTTTTCGCCGAATGTGGGCGAGGCGCCGTTGCCGCTTAGCCGGATCGCGTCGAGCGGGGAGCTGGCGCGCGTGATGTTGGCGCTGAAGACGGTGTTGGCGGATTTGGACGACGTGCCGCTGCTGGTGTTCGACGAAGTGGACGCCAATGTAGGTGGTGAAATCGGCCGCGTGGTCGGTGAGAAGATGGCCGGCATCGCGAAGAGCCACCAGGTGCTCTGCGTGACCCATCTGCCGCAAGTGGCGGCGCAGGCGGCGTCACACCTCGTCGTGACGAAGGATCAGTCTAAGACTCGCGCGGTGGTCGGGATCGCTGCGATCCAAGGGAACCGGAAGGCGCGCGTGAGCGAGCTCGCGCGGATGCTGGGCGACCGGACGGCTAAGAGCGCGCTGGCTCACGCGGAGGAGTTGCTGGGGAAGTAGGTGAGGCGCTGGGCCTGGAATGGCATGGGCGTCTTGCCCATGGGATAGGAAACGTCCGGGCAAGATGCCCGGGCGATCACGGGCGAGACGCCCGTGCCACTTTCAGCTGATCGCCGGGCCCTGAGGTCCCGGCGCTACCTTGCGTGGCGGAAAAGCTGCGCCATTTTGCGAGCGGGATCACGGCGAGGGCGATGAGGGCGAGTTGGCTCACGATGAAGAGCGAGAGCGCCATGAAGCCGGAGTCGGTGAAGCCGTAGCTGTGCAGGCCGACGCCGAGCATATTGGTCCCGAACCAACTCCAGCTCGTGACCACGTTGCCGAAAACCGCGAGGGCCATGAGGCCCCGGGCTTTCACCAAGCCGCCCCAGCGGGCGTGGAGGATGAGGGCATTCCACAGGACGATGATGAGCGCGCCGTTTTCCTTCGGGTCCCAGCCCCAGAAGCGGCCCCAGCTTTGATCGGCCCAGATGCCGCCGAGGACGGTGCCGACGAAGCTGAAGAGCGTCGCGAAGCAGAGGATGCCATAGACCATGCGGTTGATGGAGTCAGCGGTCGAGGCATCGAGCGAACGGGTAAAGAGTCCTCGCACGATGTAGACCATCGCAAGCGCGCCGGCGAGGAAGGTGGCCGAGTAGCCGATGGTCACGATCACGACGTGGGTCGCCAACCAGAAGTTGGAATCAAGCACGGCACGCATCATTTCGAGCGTGTCCCCGGCGAGCGAAAGATGGTGCGCCACCAGTAACGTGGCGAATCCGATGAGGCCCGCCGTAACGCTGCCGACGGCGTTTTTGTAAATCGCCTCCAGCACGAGGCAAAGTCCAACGGAGCCCCAGCCGACAAAAAGGGCGGAGGAGTAGAGGTTGGTGACGGGAGGGCGGCCTTCGAGCCACATGCGCACCGCGATGCCGGCGGTGGTGACGATCCAGGCAAGGCCAGTGAGGAAAAACGCGGAGCGCCCGAGGACTTCGGGCCACTTGAGCCAGGAGAAAGTCGCGAGCAGGAAAGCGAAGACGTAGAGCGTCATGCTGGCGTAGAACGGCTCGGCCGCGTTGAAGCGGGCCTCAGCGTCGGTTTTTTTAATTCGTTCTCCGAAGCGCGGATTTATCTGAGCCGAGTAGAGCTCGATGATCTTATTGAATTGCTCGGGTTGGTTGAGGCGCCACGCGTGGCCGAGGCCGGCGTAGGCGAGGACGCTAGAGTCGACCGAACCGCGCTGAAAGGCACCGAGGAGGGACGCTCCCGTGGTAAGCCACGCGGTATCGTCGGCGACGCTGTTGGAGGGCGGAATAGCGAGGTAGGAGGTGACCTCTGACATGAAGAGGTAGCGCTGTCCGAGCTCGAGCATGGCCGCCGCGATCCTTTCGTCGTGGGACTGGTTGGCCTGTTTGGCGCGGACGGCGGCCACGCCCTCCGGGATAAGTTTCTGGAAACGGAGAATCTCGGCTAAGTAGTCGTCGCTGGTGGGCGGCGACAGCGTGTGCTTGAGTTGCTGGTATTGGACGAGAGCGCCGTAAAGCTGAACGACCGCCCGTTGAAAAGGCGTGCGGAGAGCCGACTCGATGGGGCGGGCGAGCTTGGTCTGCTTTTCGAGCTCGGGGATTTTTTTAATGAGATCCGAGTAAGAGAACCGTTTTTTGCCGTCGCCGTCTTCGGCTTTGAGTTCAAAGAGCGCGAGGACATCGGGGTGGACGATTTCGAAGACGCGGTAGGTATCGGCAACGGGAGAATTGAAGAAAACGTCGAGCAACCAAGCGTTGTGCGTCGTCTCCAGGCCGCCGGTGGTGGAAACGCTCTGGCGGCCTTGAAACAGAAGCAGGGAATTGCGCGCGACGGAGTCCATCGGCTTCATGCGGCCGTTGACGAGGACGGGAAGATCGCCGAAGCCGGCGAGGTTAAACTCGGAGGTGGAGCGCTGGGGCAGAAGTTTGCTGCCGAGGTAGAGCGTGCCGAGGAACAGCACGACGATGGGGATGTATTTTTTCATGCGGCGACGGGAGCAACGCGGCGGCGGCGACCGATAAAGGCAAAAAGATGAATGCCAAACTGGATGATCAAACCGAGGGTCATCAAGGTGCAGGCGATGTAAGGCATCGTCCAACTGGGGTTGCGCACGACTTGGAGGATAGTCGTCTTATCGTTGTTTTC
This sequence comes from Opitutia bacterium, assembly GCA_002737275.1. Taxonomy (GTDB): domain Bacteria; phylum Verrucomicrobiota; class Verrucomicrobiia; order Opitutales; family Opitutaceae; genus Tous-C4FEB. Next base: position 1,405 of record NSIG01000022.1, on the reverse strand, counting down.
GAAGCCGGCCTGATAGAAGGTGAGCCCGGCGTAGCGCAGCGGGTTGTTCATGTAGATGAGCACTTCGCGGTCGTCGACGCCGTCGGGCGTGTTGAGTTTGATTCGGCTGGAGAAATTTTTTGGGATTTCTGTGCCAGGGTAGCGGTCATGGGAGAAATCGAGCAAGGTGAGCGAGTAGGGCTTGTAGTTGCGCTCAAAGCGGAAGGCGATTTTCCATGAGCGACCTCCGTAGTCGAAGCGCTGGGGTGGGAACCGCGGGTCGGCCGAGGTCAGCCACGTGCCCACCGTTCCCTCGGGGCCGATGAGTTCGACGTAGGCGGCGGGGGCATTCCGCTCGTCCTGCTTATAAGTCAATTCAAGCGGCGAGGCGAGGGCTTGGAGGCCGATGCCGGTGGTGGCGGGGGTGACCGGCGCGGTGGGGGCAGAGGCGTCGCGTTGGGCGAGAGCGGCGTTGGGGTAGTAAACTTTGGGGACCACGCGGAAAGGAAGTTTCGGGTGTTGGATCGGTTCACCTTCGGCTACGAATTTTTCCGGGATTACCACCACGTCATCGAAGTTCGGGTCGGTTGTGTCGGAGATGGCGAGTTCGTTGAAACGGTAGCTCTCGGCGTAGTTGCGGGTCTGGCCTTCGTCGAGGCGGAGGGCGAATTCCTCCTGCCACAGACCGGTGATGAGCTCTCCGACGAGCAGCGTGATGAAGCCGACGTGGGTCAGCCAGATGCCGGACTTTTTGGCGGACAGTTTAAACCGGTAAACTTGAGCGCAGATCAAATTGGTGAGCAGAAAACCGCCGATGAGGTAACCTCCGGGGAAAACCGGAACCGGGACATCCCCGACGTTCCACAAGACGAACAGCGAGTGAAAATACTTCTGCTGCACGGCCCAGATGCCGAGGTTCACCTGATCAAGGGTCGCGACAAATACGAGAACGATGGACAGGGCGAGCAGGACGATCGTGAGCTTTAGCGAGACGAAGAAGTCTCGGAACTGTCGGACGACTTCGTTCATGGCTGAACTCCGGCGGAGCGGATCGTCAGTAAAAACGCCGTAAAGTTCGCTTGCTCGCGATCGAGCAGGCCGACTGGGCCGGTAAGCTTAAAAAACCAAGTCGAGCCGCCGACGGGAACAATCGCCCCGAGGACTCGGGTGGGTGCGCCGGCGACGGTGCCGGCGAAGTCGACGGTGGTCACTTGGAAGCCGTTCGCATCGATCGTGCGGGTGGCACTGGGCAAGTCGCTGCCAGTGATCGGCGGAAGCTGAACCTGACCGCGCCAACGATTGATGTTGGCGAGAACCCCGCCGACCGAGCCGGGAAAGGCCGTGATCGACAGCTCGGCGGCGGCGCCGGCGTCGCCCGTGATGACGTAAGTGCCTTTGCGCATGGCCGAGGCGGGCTTGGCGTTCC
>NSIG01000021.1 GCA_002737275.1 Opitutia bacterium | reverse complement strand
GGGCGCGGGAGCAGCCGGAGCTTGAGGCGGGGCGGTTCGGGGTGTGGCGGAGGCCGTGGGGGGGGCTGACTCTTTTTCTTTCGGCACCCGGTAAGATTCGATCTGTGGATCGCGGCAGGCGCTGAAGCTGAGGATTAGAGCGACGGCGACGAAAGGAAGACGAGTTAAACGCATAGGAGGAGCAATCCATCGAAGGGGTAAATGTTCAACCCCTTCCGTCAAGTATCAGACCGACGCGAGGAGTTGAATAAGCCAGAGAGTTTCCAAACTTGGGCGCCGAATTCTAAGGACCCTGCCACCATTTCGCAGCAGACGGCTCCGCTGATCACATCCAGCTAAAAGTTGCGGACGATTATTTAAGAAATCGGTTCTAACTCAGCTTGTAAAAACCACCTCAACGTTTGGCCTGATTTCAGGCTCTTTCGCGGGTCATTAACGCGGCACACGAGGTTCCGGCCAACTGATCTCCGACGATAGCTTTGGTCATTATTAACCGCGATGTGACGACAAAGATATTCGACCTTGGGTGAGCATCAGCAATTTTTCCAACCCGCTTGCGGTTTTACACGTTCATGAAGGTTTGGCCGATGAGAGCAGTCCGGTTTTGACGAATTTCGTGGAGCGGTCGATGCGCATGGCTGTTTTACCCGAGCGGCAATGTTCTGCGAGATCCTCTGCGGTGCCGTCGTAGGGAATCAGATTCCTCCCAGCTTCCTCGAAAAAACGGTCGATGCCCTTGGTGTCAGCAAGTGGGTTAAAACGTGTTTTGATGCGTGATGGCGCAGCGCCCTGCACCGAAGGGCCTCAGCTCTGGGGCTTGAGTTGGTTGAGCAAGGTGACGAAGGCGGGTAACGGCTTCAGACCTTCGAGATCGGGGTCCTGCGCCATCCAATCGAAATCCCGGTAGCCGAGAGTTACGGCGGCCCGCAAGGAGCGCAGGGCGGCGACGCGCCGGCGGGTGAGCGCGAGGCTGCAGGCGAGATTATAGTGCGCGGTCGCGTTGGCGGGTTGGAGCTTGACCAAGCGCCGGTCCATCTTGAGGCCGTCGGCGATGCGGCCGACCCGGGTGTAGAGGCCGCCGAGGAGGTCGACGACGTCGGTGGAAGCAGGATTTCGCCGGAGGACGGACTCAAAAAAGGCGATTTCAAAGGCGGCGTCGCGAGACTGATCTTTGGCCATCGAGCGAAGAGGCGCCGGGTGCGCTCAGGTACGGCGCGGGCAAGAACCGGCGCGGCGGAAGGCGTCGCAGTGGGCGCTCACTTGAAGGCGTTGGGAAATGGGCGTCAGACCGAGCTTATTCGAAACGGTGCTGCCATACCATTCCATGAACGGCGCGCTGATCTCGAAAATCTTGTCGCAGTCGACGCAGACGACTTGGGCGACCTGCGCGTTAGGCGTGCCGGCGTTGGGGCGGTAAAATTTTTCCCCGGAACCGATGTCCACCTCGCGCAGCAAGGCGCTTTCGGTCATGATCGGAAGGGTGCGATAAATGGTGGCACGGGAAACCGAGTCGTCGATGGCGCGGGCAAAATCCACGAGCTGCTCGGCGGTGAAATGCTCGGGTTGGGCAAACGCGGCCTCGAAAATCGCGAGGCGTTGGCTGGTTACGCGCAGGCCCTTTTTGGTGAGAAAACTACGGAATTTTTCGTGCGCGGCGGGGATGCTCACGGGAAAATCACGGCGCGGCGGTGGGAGCGTGTCAATGTGTTCGTGGGTGCGCGGTGTCGGTTGGGCTGGGCGGCCGCGGGCCGAAAGGTTAACGGGGCGGCGATCGTAAATAAATTTGCTCCCACGGGAAGCGGCGGCGTCATGGCAGGGATGTTCGTCGGAGTTCATCCGCTCGCCGGGTTCGACAAGGTCCTACACTACCAAGTGCCGGAGCCGATGATCGCGGACGTGCAACTGGGAGCGCTGGTGCGCGTGCCCGTCGGACGGACGTTGCGGCTCGGGATCGTGGGGGAGATCGGGGCGCCGAAGGACTTTCCCTTGGATAAGTTGAAGGCGCTGGCGCAGGTGCTGCATCCGTTCCCGGCCTTGCCGCCGGATTTGCTGGGGCTGGCGCGATGGATGACGGGCTACTATGCGGCGCCGCTCGACGGCATCATCGAAACGATGATTCCGGTGGCGGTGCGCAACGGCGCGGGCTTGAAGCAGGAGAAGCAGCTCGCAATCGGGCCGCGGCTGAGCGGCGAGGAGTTCGCCGCGCTGGAGAAACGCGCGCCGCAGCAGGCGCGGCTCTATAAGTTCATCGAGCAGCAATTCCGGCCGCAGAAAAAATCACTCGTGTTGAGCCGGCTGGACATCACGGCGTCGGTTGCGAACGCACTGGTGAAGCGAGGGGTTTTACTGGAGACGACGCAGCGAATCGAGCGCGTGGCCTACGTTGATGATCACTCGCGCGGGGAACTCGTGGCGGCCCAGCCGCCCACGTTAAACGCCGAGCAGTTGACGACGGTGGCGGCGGTCACGGCCCGATTGGCGACCGGTAAGTTTGGCGTTTCCCTGCTGCACGGAGTCACGGGCTCGGGGAAGACGGAAGTTTACCTGCACGCGATCGACACGGTGCTGAAAGCGGGGGGCGGGGTGGCGTTTTTGGTGCCGGAGGTGGCGCTGACGCCGCAGACCGTGGCGCGGTTACGCTCGCGGTTGGAGGCCATCGCGCCGGGCAAAAAATGCGTGGTGTGGCACAGTCATCTGAGCGAAGGGGAGCGGCTCGACGGCTGGCTGGCGCTGGCGACGGGTGAGGCGCGCGTGGTGGTGGGCGCGCGCTCGGCGGTGTTCGCGCCGGTGCAAAATTTGCGGTTAATCGTCGTCGATGAGGAGCATGAGCCGGCTTACAAGCAGGACGAGACGCCGCGCTACCACGGGCGCGATRTGGCCGTGATGCGCGCGAAACTGTGCGGGGCGGTGTGTCTGCTGGGCTCGGCGACGCCGTCGCTGGAGAGTTTTCACAACGCGCAGGCGGGGCGTTACCAGTTGCTCGAACTCAAGCAGCGCGTGGACGACCGCAAGCTGCCGCACATCGACGTCGTCGATATGAAGATCGAGGTGATGAAACAGCGCGGACTCACCACGCTGTCCCGCAAGCTCGTCGACGCGATGCACGCGCGGCTGGAGCGACGGGAGCAGACGATTCTGTTCATCAACCGGCGCGGGTATTCGTCGTCGATGCTCTGCACGAAATGCGGGCACACCGAGGAATGTCCGCATTGCTCGATCACGATGACCTATCACCGGAGCGACGAGACGCTGCGCTGCCATCTGTGCAATGCGCAACGGGCAGCGCCGACGCGGTGTCCGGCCTGCGGAGCACCGGAGATCCGTTGGCGGGGTTTGGGCACCCAGCGCGTGGAGGAAGCGGTGCGGCGAGTGTTGCCGCGGGCGCGGCTTGAGCGGATGGACACTGACACGATGGTGAAGAAGAACCGCTTTCGGGAGATCCTCGGCGATTTCCGGCTGGGGAAAATCGACGTGCTGATCGGAACGCAGATGATCGGCAAAGGCCTCGATTTTCCCAATGTGACGCTGGTTGGGTTGATCGATGCGGACATCTCGATGCACATCCCGGATTTCCGGGCAAACGAGCGGACGTTTCAGTTGCTGGTGCAGGTGGCGGGGCGAGCGGGGCGCGGGGACCGCGCGGGCGAGGTGGTGGTGCAGACCTTTACGCCGCAGGCGGAGGCGATCCAGTTTTCAAGGCACGCGGATTTCGCGGGGTTTGCGGCGGCCGAGCTGAAGCTGCGGAAGGACTTTAATTATCCGCCCTACCGGCACCTGATTCACCATCTGTTTCGGGGGCCGAATCCGGAGAAGCTAAAGTTTTTCGCGGAGCAGTGGGCGAAGTTGGTGGAGAAAACTTTTGGGGCCCGGGTGGAATTGCGGGGGCCGTCACCGTGTCCGATTGAGAAAATCAAGGACGAGTATCGTTGGCAGATCTGGTATTTCGTCGCGGGCGTGACGCCGGTGATCGGGGAGCTGTCGAAGCTGCGGAGCGAGTTCGCGTGGCCGGATGATCTGACGCAGGTGATCGACGTAGACCCGGTGAGTTTGATGTAGGCGAGTGGGGCGCGGTCAGAAATCCCAAGTGACGCCAGCGCTGGGGAGAATGGGCAACATCTCGCGCGGGCGTGGGCTGACGACGACGGCCGTGCCCTGCACGGTGAGGTCGCGAATGATGCCGTAGGAGTTTACCCGGTCGTAGGCATTAAAAAGATCGATGTAAGCGGTGAGCTGGCTGCGGCGGAGTTGCCAGAGGCGCGTCGCTCGCAGATCCAAGCGATGATAGGCAGGCAGCTCGATACTGTAAGGCTCGCCGGTGGAGCGCACGATGACGCGGCGGCCGTTATTGAGCGTGACCAAACGGTAGGTGAATGGAGTGGTCGGCCACCCGGTGTGATAATTCCACGCGGCGCTAAACCGCCAGACCGGCGACGGCGCATAACTCGCATCGAGGTAAAGGGTGTGGCGCTGGTCGCGGGCGCGTGGCAGGTCACGGCCGCCAACGGTTTCTTCGGCGCGGGCCAAGGCATAGCTACCGCTCCAATTGAAGCGCGGGCCGACCCGCTGCCGGAGCAAGATTTCGACGCCCCGGGCATCGCCGCGGCTCGGGTTTAGGCGGACCCGATCGGTCTGCACTTCAGGGAAAATGTTGTAGCCGTTTTCGAGGTTTTCCCAGCGAGGGCGAAGGCGGGTTGAGAGCCTCTGATAGGCCTCCACCCGAAGGGCGAGGCCGGCGGGCAGGGCTTGTTCGAGGCCGAGGATGCGATGCTCGGCCTGATCGGCGCGGCGGAAGGTGGTGTCGCCGTCGGCGATGGCGAGTTCGTGCAGGCCCTGCGATTGGCGGTAGACGCCCCACGCGGTGCGAAGGGTGGTGGGGCCGAGGGAGAGCGCGGCGTTGAGTCGCGGGCTAAGTTCGCTGTCCCCGGCGCGGCCGCGGTCGTCGAAGCGCAGGCCGGGCTCGAGGACAAGCCGGGCAAAGGGCTGAAACCGGAGTGATGCATAAGCCCCGAGATCATCGGAGGACGGCGCGAGCTTGGCGTGGAGGCTGCGGCGCACGGTGGCTTGGACGCCGTTGGCCACGATGGATTCCTCGCGCTCGAGATCGTAGCGGTAGTTCGCCTTGGCCGACTGCGCATCGAGTCCGGCGCGCAGGCGCGCCTTTTCGCCGAGCCGCAGCGACCAATCTTGCCGCAGACTCACCACGGAAAGATCTCGGTCGTCGAGGAGATCGAGGAGAAAGCGTTGATCAAACTGGCCAAGGGCGCGGCGGCGCCAATCAAGGTGCGTGAATGCGAGCACGGATTCACCGGAAAGATTTTCCCCAAACCTACCCTGCCAACGCGCCCACGCATAGTCGCTACCGTAGTCGCTGTTCAGATCGGGATCACCGGACTTTTTGAATTTCAAGGTGTCGCCGGAATGCAGCAGATGAAAAGAAAGGGTGTGGTCAGGGGCGACGTCGAATTCGACCTTGGCGTTGAAGTCGTAGTAGCGCGGGTCGAGTTCGTCGTCACGGCCCTGAACTTTGAGGGCGAGATCCGGGTAGCCGCGACGGGCGGCGGCCAGCCAACGTCCGCGACCCTGCGCAAAGTTACCTTGGTTGGATGCGCGGATGCCGGTGAGGCTCAGGCCGAGGGAGGTGCGGGGGCGGAGTAAGGGACCGCCAGTGGATTCCAGCGTGAGCACGGCGGCGAGGCGGTCCCCGAATTCGGCGGTGAAGCCGCCGGTGACAAGATCGAGGCGACCAACCGATGGCAGGTCGACGATGGAGAGGGCGCCGTCGATATCCTTCAAGTGAAACGGTTCGATAAGATCGACGCCGTCGAAGCGGGCGAGGACTTGGGCGTTGGGCGCGCCGCGCACCCAGAATTTCGAGGTGAAATCATCGGCGGCGAGGCCGGGCAGGCGGGCAATGGTACGGTAAAGATCTTCGCCGAGCTGGGGCAGGGCGGCGAGGTCCGCAGCGGTGAGCGTAGCGCCGGTGGCGAAGGGCTGGCTGGAGATGCCGAAGCGACTTGGCGTGACCACGAATTTGTCGAGCGCGATGGGCGGGGCTTCGGCGGCGGAGATTGCCGTTGTGATGAAGAGGGCAGCAGATATCGCCGAGATCGGAAACGAGCGAGACATAGATTCGAGTGGATTCCGCCGGAGAGGCGGTCAACAAAACTCTCATGCGGATCTACTTCATGGGTGTTTGCGGGACGGCGATGGGCAATGCGGCACTGCTCGCGCGAGCGGCGGGGCACAAAGTGAGCGGGTCCGACACGGCCGTGTATCCGCCGATGAGCACGGTGCTCGAGGAAGCAGGGATCGTGTTGCACGAGGGTTATGACGCGGTGCGATTGGCGAAGTTGGCTCCCGACCTAGTGGTCATCGGGAACGCGATGTCGCGGGGAAATGCGGAGGTCGAGTGGCTGCTCGACACGCGGGCGTTGGCGTTTACCTCGTTGCCGGCGTTGCTGGCGGATTTTGTGCTCAAGGGGCGCAAGAATATCGTGATCGCCGGAACGCACGGGAAGACCACCACGACGGCGCTAGCGGCGTTTTTGCTGCGGGCCATGGGGCGCGATCCGGGCTTTCTGATCGGCGGCGTGCCGCAAGATCCGCCGGTGGGGAACCATTTAGGCGCGGTGGGGGATCCGTTTGTGATCGAGGGCGACGAATACGACAGCGCGTTCTTCGACAAACGCAGCAAGTTCATCCACTATGCGCCGCACATCGCGGTGATCAATAATCTGGAGTTCGATCATGCGGATATTTTTCGCGATCTAGCCGATGTGCAGCGGACTTTTCTTCACCTGACGCGGATCGTGCCGCGCAGCGGCTTTGTGGTGATCAACGGGGACGACCTGAACATTGCGGCGCTCGGGGCGCTGGCTTGGACGCGGGTGGTGCGGGTGGGCGTGGGCGAAAAAAATGACGTGCGGATCGTGGACTTCGCCGAGAGTGCGAAGGGCGTGCGTTTCGGTCTCGTCTGGCGGGGGATGACGTGGACGGAGGTGACGTGGTCGCAGCCGGGCATGTTTAACGCGCGCAATGCCGCGATGGCCGCGACGGCGGTGGGGCTGGCGTTGCTGGCACCGGGAGCGGAACCGAATCCCACCGGACTCGCGCTCGATGCGCTTGGAAAATTCCGCGGGGTAAAACGACGGCAGGAGATTTTGCTAAGCACGCCGGCGCTGACGGTGATCGAAGATTTCGGGCATCACCCGACGGCGTTGGCGGAAACGTTGCAGTCGTTCCGGGCGTGTTATCCGGGCGCCAAACTGACGGCGGTGTTTGAGCCGCGCAGCAACACGGCACGAACAAAGGCGATGGAAGCGGGCTTCACCCGGGCTCTCGCGTTGGCCGACGACGTTTATCTCGGCGTCGTAGACCGGCCCGAGAAACTGAAACCGGAAGAACGCTTCGACGCTGAAGCAGTCGTGCAACACTTGAAGACGCAGGGACTCACCGCGCGCACCGCCGTAAGTAACGCGGCGCTGTTGACGTTGCTGACGGCCGATACGTTGCCGGTCGCAGGGTCCAGGGTAGTCGCCTTTTTTAGCAACGGATCGTTTGATGGGATCATTGAACGCTACGTGGCCGCAGCCCGGGCGTGAGCGGTATCAGCGCGTCACGATTTGAACGCGGCGGGCCTCGAGCCGTTCTATCTCGGCGCGGCGCTTGGTCATGCGTTCTTTGAATCCCTCAAGAAACTCAGCCGCGTCGAGGCCCAGCTTGGAGGAGTCGATCTCGGCGTAGCGGCGTTCGCGATCCAACAATGCGGCAATTTCGGAGGCGAGGCGATCGTGCTGCAGCGTGAGACTCACCGAAACAATTTCCCGGACGGTGCGCCCGGAGATTTGCGCGTAAACCAGATCGGCGAGTTGCTTTGAAGAGAGCCCGGGACTGCTCGGCATGCGTGCGAGCTTCAGGTGCTTGAGGGCATCTTGCAGGTCGGCCCGATCCTCGGGGCGCAAGCTGCTGCCCTGCTTGCCCAACCAAAGCGAGAACATGAAGTCATCGCGGGCGGTGACCTTTTCGTCCAGCGGAGCTTTTTGGCAGCCGGCAAAGAAGCAGAGCGCCGCACACGCGGCCAAAGCGCGGAGCTGGCGAGCGGCGGACACGGACTTACTGCGCCTGCTTAGCGACTTTGAACGAGGTAGGACGTTCGCCGGCGGCGAGCGCGAGCAAATCGTAGTCTTGGAAGCCGGTGATCTTGACCTCGGCGAAATCGCCTACGGGCAATTCGCGCGGGACGTAAACGCGGCCGTCGATATCGGGCGCGTCGGCGTCGCCGCGGGCGACCCCGACTTCCTCGACGAGGACTTTGATCGTGTCGCCCACGCGACTCTTGCTCACATCGGCGGCAATGGTCTGCTGGAGCTGCATCAAGCGGTGCCAACGGGCTTCTTTGGTCTTGGCGGGAATCTGGTTTTCCATCTTCGCGCCGCGCGTGCCTTCCTCTTGCGAATAGCGGAAAACTCCGAGGCGTTCGAACTTGGTCTCGCGGATAAACGTTTCGAGCTCGGCGACGTCGGCCTCGGTTTCACCGGGAAAGCCGACGATAAAAGTGGTGCGCACCGCGATGCCGGGAATACCGGCGCGGATGCGCTTGATGAGATCGCGGATGTAGGCTCCGCTGGTTTCGCGCTGCATGGCGCCGAGCATGTTGTCGGAGATGTGCTGGAGGGGAATGTCGATGTAGCGGGCGACTTTCGGGCACTCGGCGATGGTCTGGATGAGCTCGTCGCTCCAATGCGCGGGGTGGGTGTAAAGCAGGCGAACCCAAAAATCGCCCTCGATAGCGTTGAGTTGGCGGAGGAGGGTCGTCAGCGCGGTGCCGCGGCTGGAGTCTACTGGCGTGCGTGGATTTGGACGCTGCTCCCAAGTGTCCATCCCGAAGAAGGTCGTGTCTTGGGAAATGAGATTGAGCTCCTTCACGCCTTCTTTGACGAGCTGCCGCGCCTCGGCGACGACGCTCTCGACGGTGCGACTGCGATGGCGGCCCCGGATCTGCGGGATGATGCAGAAGGTGCAGGGATGGTTGCAGCCCTCGGCGATCTTGACGTAGGCGGTGTGTTTCGGGGTGAGCCGAAAACGAGGGGTATTGAAATCTGGGATGTAGGTCGAACGGGCCGTGACGAAATTCTCCGCGACGTGGACGGCGGCGCGTTCCTTGGCGAAAAGACCCTCGATGATTGGGGCGACCTTGGTGACCTGATCGAGGCCGATGAAGGCGTCGACCTCGTCGTTCAGCGACGAGGATAAATCCTTGGAGAAACGCTGGGACATGCAGCCGGCAACGATCAGTTTCTGCTCCTTGCGGCGCTTCTTCATGCCGCGGTTCTGGTGGACCTCCAGAATGTGGCCGATGGATTCCTCTTTCGAGGAGTCGATAAACGAGCACGTGTTGACGATGACAACATCGGCTTTCTCCGCCTCGGGAATGACGACCATGCCGGCCTGGTGCAGATGACCGATCATGATCTCGCTATCGACGAGATTCTTGGCGCAACCGAGGGAGATGAGACTTACTTTGATCATGGGCTGAGCGGAGAAGTGACGGGGAACGGTTAAAACGTCTGGTATTTTCACGAACAAAAAACCGCGGCGTTGGCCGCGGTTTCGTCGGGAAAAACTGAAGCCGGAAACGGCGTTACTTCTTAGCGGCGGCCTTGCCGGTTTTCTTGGCGAGGATCTTCCGGCGCTTGTTGTAGGCGGCGCGGCGTTTACGTTTGATGTGCTTATTCAGTTGTTGGCCCATGGATATAGTGTGGTGAAAAAGGGAGAGTGTTCAGAGCGCCAAAGGTGAGTCAAGCGCTGGGGCGGATTTAGGGCAGCTCGTAGACTTCGGCCAAGACGTTGCCCCCGGTTGATCCGGCGACGGGTCGGGCCTCGACGGTGTAGCCACCGGGATTCAGCGTGATGACCATGATCGCGTCGCGGCTGGCAGCCGAGGCGGGCGGGAAGGTCACCAAATTGTTGAGAGCGAGAATTTGGGCGTCGCCGTCCCAGTTGTCGTTGCCCGCGAAAGGCGTGGTCGCCCCGGCGGCAAACAGCGCCACCCGCGGATCCGGCATCGTATCCGGCAAGGAGAACAGCGCGCCAAGCGTGGGACCGAGCGCTCGGATCAGCACGGTCTTAGCGGTGGTGCCGCCGATATTGAAGCCCAGCGTGACGAGGCCGTCGGCCGGAACGGTCTTCAATACAGCGACGCTGACCAGGCGGGGCGTGGTGGCAGTAAATGCACCGGTACCGGCGTCGTAGATCTCGGCCAGCACGAGACCGGTGCCGCCCCCGGTGTCACCGACTTGAACGGTATAATTGCCCGCGGAAAGACCGGAATTGTAGACGGCGGCGTCCCGCGAGTTCGCGGCGAAGAAAGGGAAGATCGCGCGGGAAGCAATCGCGGCGCTGATGCCGGGAACGTTGGCTGCCGGCGTGCCCCAATTATCGTTGGTCGCGAGGGAGGTTGGCGGGGAAAAGAGCTCGAGCCGTGGGTCCGGCAGGGTACCGGGAATGCCGAAGAGCGGCGAACCCAGTGTTGGCCCGGAGGCGCGAACCAGCAGCGGTTTCAGTCCGACGGTGCCCGCACCGCCAATCACGGTGGCGACCGTGAAAAAAGGTTCGCCGGTCGCGAGGGTGGTGAGGACGGACAGGCCGTCGAGTCGGCTCGGTTCCGTGCCGGCCGGAGCGATTGAAAGCGTGGCGGAGTTGCTGGTGGCGGAACCGGCGGAGTTGGTCGCTGTGCAGGTGTAGATGCCCGCTGCGGAAAGGTCGGCGCGGGAAAGCACGAGGTTAGGCCACGTGGCGCCGGAGATGAGGGTGCCGTTTCGCCGCCATTGATAGGTCGGCGTCGGCGTGCCGGCGGCGAGAGATGAGAATACGACCGTGCTGCCGGCGGAGACGGTGCGGGAGGTAGGAGCGGAAGTGAAAGCGGGGGCTACCGAGCTGGCGCTGACCGTTAAGACAGCTTCGGCGCTGGTGGCGGCGCCGCCGTTGTTGCTAACGACCACGGAATAGCGGCCGGCGTCGGAGGCCTGCACGTCGGCAATGGTCAGGGTGTCACTCGCGCTGGAGTTGCCGTAGTTGGCGCCATCTTTCCGCCACTGGTAGAGACGCGGGGTGCTGCCGGTGGCGGCGACACCGAAAACGACATTGCGGCCGGGGAGGCTCGTGGCGGCGGCCGGTTGGGTCGTGATGGTGGGGGCGACAAAGCCATCGGTGACGGTAAGCAGCATCGAACTGGAGGCGGAGCCGCGGCTGTTGGTGACGGTGACGGTCCACGTGCCGGCGCTGGCGGCCGTGATGTTAGAGAGCACGAAGCTCGCGGTGCTCACGCCTTGCACGACATTGTTGCGACGCCACTGGTAGGAAAACGGGGCGGTGCCGCTGACGCCGACGGAGAACTCGACGCTGTCGCCGCGGACGGGGCTTTGGTCGACGAGGGGGATCAAAATCGCGGGGGCAACGGCGCCGGTGTTGGCGGCATAAAGAAAGGCAGCGCCGGTCTTGTCGTCGTCGGTGAGGCCGTCGACATCGCCGGCGGTGCTGTTCATGACGGCGTTGACGAACTGGCCGGCCTGGTCGGGATGGCTGAGGCCGAGCACATGCCCGAACTCGTGGAGGGCGACGCGGGAAAACTCGGCGTTAAAGCCGGCCGCAGCGCGCAGCGGGCCGCGGTAGGAATCCCAGCGGTATTTCGTGTTGAAGGTGACATCGGCCTCGATGATGCGGGTGCCGATGCGGAACGAAGTCGTGACGGCGAGCGTGCTGTCGCCGAAGGCCCGTCCGAAATTGTCGGCGGCGAAGAGGACGTTGTTGGCGAGATTTCCGCTGCCGACCGGTGCGCTGGAGTCGGTGATCCAGAGAAAGGTGGAGCGCACGAGGTGCTGGTTCCACGCGGCGAGCTGGGTGGCGGCGGCGGCGTTCCAGTTGGCTTGGCCGTCGCTGAGCGGGGCGTTGGGCGAGAGCTGGAGGTTCATGACGATGGGACCGTCGGGCCAGACGGCGCTGCCGGTGGTCGTGGTGAACGCGTGGAGGCCGGAGGCGCAGGCGAGGGCCAGGAACGCCGGCCGCAGGGCAGGGAACGGGAAAAGGCTCATAGCAGATCAGCGGCTGACGGCCGTCTGTTGGCGGGCGTGCTCGGCGCGGATCTCGGCGATGAACGCGGCGGGGGTGAGTGGGACGGTTCCGCCGAGGCGCTGCAAGGTATTGGTGAGGGTGCCGCGGGTCAGTGGGAGGGAGACTTGGGCTACGTTGGTAAGGGCGGCGCCGTTGTCGCGCCTCACAGAGTCGACGCCGGTGATGGGGTCGCGCTCGACGCGGTAGCGGCCGTGGGCCATGCCGACGAGCGGGCAGATCTGGAGGCCGTTGTTTTGGACGAAGAGAATCTCGCTGCGGCCGATGGCGAAGGCCGGCATGCCGTCGACGTCCATCGTGAGTTCGCGGACGGTGCCGCCGAGAAATTCCAAAGTGAGGAGCGCCGGAGCGACGCCGAGGACCGGGTCGCGAATGGCGAAGGTGACGCGGGTGAAGATCGCGCGCTCGGAGCCGCGGGTCTGGAGCTCGCTTGCAATGGCGGTGACCTCACCTAGGACGACCGTTTCCGCTTTGGCCACGAGTTCGGAAAACGTGGGTGGGATAATCGTGGTCGCGCGGCAAAACGGCAGGGCAATGATCGTGAGTAGCACCAACAGGGCTCGCGGCGGGTGCAGACGGAGGAGGAAGTTCACGGGTTGACATTCCGCGGTGCGATTCTTGGCGCAAGCGCGAAGCCGGAGCCCAGGAACGCGCTCAGCCGACCAGCTCGGGCGGCATCTCGAGCAGTTTGAAATCGGGGTTTTTTTCTGTGAAATAGCGCATCGTCCAATCATTTGGAAAGAGGGCGATGGGGTTTTCGAATTTGTCGGTGCCGAAGCTCACGCCGGTGGCGACGATGAGGCGCGAATAGTCGAAGCTCTTGCCGGGTGCGGGCACCTGGTCGGCCGGGAGCTTCAGCCAGCGTAGGACGGTCCACGGCGTGGGCGTGAGGCGGGACTCGGCGTTGTATTCGCTCTGAAGACGCCATTGCACGACTTCGAACTGCAACGGGCCGACGGCAGCGAGGAGGGTCGCGCCGGGCGGGGCGTTGCGAGCGTTGAATGATTGGACGACGCCCTCTTGCAGGAGTTGTTCGACGCCGGCGCGGTATTTTTTGGCGTCGCCGGTGTTGGGATTCGAGATGTAGGTGAAGACCTCGGACGGGAAGCGCGGGATTTCGTCGTAGGTGATGCTGCGATCGTTGGTGAGCGTGTCGCCGATGCCGAATTCGCTGTGACCGACTAGGCCAATGACATCGCCGGGCCACGCCTCGTCGACGGTCTCGCGTTCGCGGCCGAAGAGTTTGTGGGAAGAAGAGAGGCGGACCTGTTTGCCCGTGCGCTGGTGGAAAACCTGCATGTCGCGGTCGAATTTACCCGAGCACACGCGGAGGAACGCGATCCGGTCGCGGTGCTTCGCATCCATGTTGGCTTGGATTTTGAAGATGAAGCCGGAGAACTTCGGATCGGTGACGGGCACTTCGCGGGCCACGGTGGGCTGGGGAAGTCCGGGAACGGTCACGGAAACGGATTTGCGTGGGGCGGGCGGGACGGAGTCTTGCAAGAAGCCATCGAGCAGCAGTTGGATACCGAAATTGTTCACGGCGCTGCCGAAGTAGACCGGCGTCTGTTTGCCGGCTTGGACGGCGTCGAGATCGAAGGGGTGGCCGGCGCCGTCGAGCATCTCGAGTTGGTCGCGGACGTCGCGGTAGGTATCGTCGTCCATTTTAGAACGGACCACGGGATCGTCGAGATCGGTGACGCTGACGGGCGCTTGGAATTTGCCGCCGGGGACGCGCTCAAAAAGGTGGACGTCGCGCGTGCGGCGATCGAAAACGCCGCGGAATTGAGGGCCGTTGCCGAGTGGCCAAATGACGGGCGAAGCTTGGAGGCCGAGAACGTTTTCGAGTTCGTCAAGGAGGTCAATCGGGCTGCGCGTTGGCCGATCGCATTTGTTCATGAACGTGAAAATCGGGACACCGCGGCGGCGGCAGACTTCGAACAGCTTGCGGGTCTGCGTTTCTACGCCCTTGGCGGCATCGATGACCATCAGCGCGGCGTCGACGGCCGTGAGCACCCGGTAAGTGTCTTCGGAAAAGTCTTTGTGCCCGGGCGTATCGAGGAGGTTTACAGCGCATCCCGCGTAATCGAACTGCAGGACGGTCGAACTGATCGAGATGCCGCGTTGCTTCTCGAGTTCCATCCAGTCGGAGGCGGTCGCGCGTTGGTTTTTCCGGTCTTTGACGGCGCCGGCGAGGTGAATGGCGTTGCCGTAAAGCAGAAATTTTTCGGTGAGCGTGGTCTTGCCGGCGTCGGGGTGCGAGATGATCGCGAAGGTGCGACGGCGGGCGATTTCCTGGACGGGCGTCATGGCGGGAGGGGGTGGCGGCTTGGACTTAGCGACGCACCGGAACGCCGCGGTCGCCGAGGTAGTTTTTCACCTGCGGGATCGTCAGAGTGCCGAAGTGGAAAAGGCTCGCGGCGAGCACGGCGCTGGCGCGACCGGCGGCGATCACGTCGGAAAAATGGGAGAGGATGCCGGCGCCGCCGCTGGCGATGACCGGGACTGTCACCGCGTCGCTGACCGCGCGGGTGAGGGCACAGTCGTAGCCAGCCTGGGTGCCGTCGGCGTCCATGCTAGTCAGGAGAATTTCACCGGCACCCAGTTCGGTGGCTTGGCGGGCCCAGGCGACGACATCGAGGTCGGTAGCGTTGCGGCCGCCGTGGGTGTAAACGCGCCATGATTTGCCGTTGGGCTCACGTTTCGCGTCGATCGCGACCACGATGCACTGGGCGCCGAAGCGGTCGGAGGCGCGGCGGATGAGTTCGGGCTCTTTGATCGCGGCGGTGTTGAGGGAGACTTTATCCGCCCCGGATTTGAGCATGGCTTCGATGTCGGCCACGGTGCGGAGGCCGCCGCCGACGGTGAGGGGCATGAAGCATTGTTCGGCGGTGGCGGCCACCACACCGTGCATGATGCTGCGACCGTCGCTCGACGCGGTGATGTCGAGGAAGACGAGTTCATCGGCACCTTGAGCGTCGTAAGCTTTGGCGCATTGCACGGGATCACCCGCGTCGCGCAGTGCCTGAAAACGCACGCCCTTGACGACGCGGCCAGCGTTGACGTCTAGGCAA
>NSIG01000020.1 GCA_002737275.1 Opitutia bacterium | reverse complement strand
CGACGCAATCGGCAATCTGCCTGATGGAAACGGGTACAACTGGAATGTTGGGGTCTCGGTCTCGGTTCCTTGGGGTTTGCATGCTGATAAAGCGCGATTGAGGACGGCTAAAATTAGCCTGCTCCAGCAGCAAACCCGTTTGCAGCAGTTGGATCAGACTCTGCTGGTGAACGTGCGCGGCTCAGTTCGGGCGGTAGCAACGAACATCGTTGCGGTTGAGATCGCGGGGAAGGCCACGGAACTCAGCCAAAAGCAATATGAGCTTCAGAAGGCGCGGTTTGATGCCGGACTTTCGACCAGCCGTCTCGTGCTGCAGGCTCAGGATGATCTCGAAGCAGCTCGGGTGAATGAGCTCCAATCCAAAGTGAGCCTCCGGGTGGCTTTGGCGGAGCTTCACCGCATCGATGGCAGTTCCCTTGAGCGTTATCGGATCGCGCTGCCGGAGTAGCCGCTAACGTGACGTTTCCAGCTCGGATTCAAGGTGGGGCCGCACGTGGAGGATGGGTTTTCTGTGCGGTTCAGCTCCCAAATTTTTACTCATGTTCCGCCCCGTAATTCTGGTCCGCTTGGTTTTGTGGTCGTGGTTTTTGGGGTCGGTTTACGTTGGTCACACTTTGGCGTTACAGCGGCTGTCTCCCTCGGTCTTGCCGATGGTGGTGCTGGGCTGCACGTTGTGTGCGCTCTACCCGTATTTTCGATTTAGTTCCGTTCGAACATGGGTGGACGGACTCGAAATGCGTGTCCTGCTTCAGATTCACCTAGTTCGTTTTTTTGGAGTATTTTTGTTGGTGTTTTGGCGGCGTGGTGAGTTGCCGTATGCCTATGCGGTCCCAGTTGGATTGGGCGACATTCTGATGGCTCTCAGTGCTCTGTTTTTGATCATCGCGCCTCTCAATAAAGTGCGTTGGCGCCAGCTCCTGACGATTTGGAATGTCGCCGGTTCTTTGGGGCTGCTCCTAAGCGTGTATATCGCGACGACCGCAGGCGCCGCTGCTCCTTTCCAACTGCGGGCTCTCGCGCGTTTGCCTCTCAGCCTCTCACTCACTTTCTTCATTCCTTTATTGTTCTCGACGCACGTTATCATTTTCGTGCGTTTACTGAAAAAGCAGGCGCGCCTCGAAGTGTAATCCGCAGGGCTTGGCGGCCTACAATAACTTTGATCAGCTGCCGGAGGCTACGGGTGATTGAGCCCCTTGAGCGAAAGTTTGGAATCTTTGAACGGGTGTTCGAGGAACAGTTCTTCAAGAGATTTTTTGAAGAATGATTGGTGCCCCAGTTGCTCCAAAGCATGGTTATAGAGATGCAAAATTGGGTCCATTTGCTCGAGCGCCTGACCCATCGAATCATCGCCAAAGTTGTCGTCGAGAAATTTTGAATTCGTTGAGACTTATCCGATTTAATGGCCGCGCCGGCTGGTAGAGATACTCGGCGGCCGACGTTCCGGAAATAGGGCGCAACGTTGTAATCAGTTCCATCAGGACGAGGCGGTTTAGGCACTCGTTCAAAATCTGAGTCGGGACCTTGAGCATATCACTCAGTTGGGCAGCCGAAGTGGCAGGCAAGCAGTTTTGAAATCTCCGACCGATAGTTAGAAGCACGACCAAGGAAAGACGCGCTCGCATGGATTCGGATAGACTCCCCCATGCGGCCTGGCTGTTGCGAAAATGGACATTCTGGACGGCATAGCTGATCACGCCGCCGATGAGCACGTAGAGCCAAAAAATATACAGTCCTAGCATGAATACCGGAAAGATGGCTAAGGAACCGTAGAGGCTGCGTTCAAGAACCACGCGCCGCACGTAGAGCAGGGCGACGACATTGTTCAGCAAAAGCAGAGCGGCGACCACGACCGCCCCGACAAAGGCTGCGCGCCAGAAAACGCGAGTATTGGGAATCACCCGGTAAACGAGGGTTAAGATCCCGACGAGCAGTGTGAGTGAAAAAGCGGGCAACATCCACCGCAGTAACGCCTGTAAATCACTTCCACCAGGAAGCTGTTGGAAAACGTTTACGACCGCACTTGCCCCGAGCAGGGCTAGGCTGGAGAAAAATAAGACCGCCCCGAAAGTCAGCGTGGTCCAATAAAAGACGATGCGCACCAGGAGCGAGCGCCCCAAACGGACGCCCCAAATATCGTTGAAGGCATCCTCAATCGACTTGAAGAGCAGTAGAACGATCAGAATTAGCGAAAATGCCCCTGCGGCTCCGGCCACGCCTGAGCGAGCCGCGGCAATAATGTCGCTGATCACTTTAACGACTTCAGGGCTTGCCGTGGTCGATGTCAGATTGCCGGAGGCGTCCAAGGAATTAAGTTGGCGCAATTGGGGTGCTACTTGCTCCATGAGCTCGCCGAGCCGGTTTGCGAGAAGGCTTGGGTCGGTGTCTTTGCCGAGAACAAATCCGCCGATCAGCACGGCGATCGCGACCAGCGGGGCTAAACCAAGAAGCGAGCCGAAACTCAGTGCTGCCGCGCGCGCAGGAATCTTTGTCTCATTGAAAACGGTCGATGTGATGGACGTCACTCTGAGTCCAGCGTAGAGCCATCCGCGCGGTGAATCGTCCTTTAGGTGGCTCGAGGACCAGATTTCTTTCCGGTAGATTTTCGGCAGCCGGAGTCCTAGTTCGATTAATCGCCTCATAGATAGCGACTTCCGGCCGCCACGTCAGTTGGAACTGACCTGGAGGGCCAAGTAGCCAAGCGCGGTGAGTCCGACTCCCGCCGAGATAATCACCGGCACCATGCTGACGAAAATCGTGCAAAGATATAGGCTCACTGAGCCGGTGATCGCCGCCAGCATCGGCGCGTGCCGTCCTTGAATGAAGAGGATCAAGCCAAAGAATCCCAGACCGAGTGCAGCTCGGAAACGAACCGCCGGGTACAAATTCACCATTCCTAGGCCGATACATCCGGCAAAAACCAAATCAATCACGCCGATCAAAGCTAATGGGTTGGTCGCGATCTTGATCGGATCAAGCGACATCAGGACACCGACGGCGGGTAGCATCCCGCCAGCGGAACTCAACCCGAACATGACCACAATCGCCCACATCCCAATGGCAGCTGCTCGGCTGGCTGCAATTTCACCGTTTCTTTTGTGCTTGGGGTCGTCGCTCGGACCTTCGGCGGCTGCGAGCAGATCGTCGACCGTGACCGGAGCGAGGTTGTCAGCCTTCGGTTTACTGATCGAACCGAGCGTCTCCCCGGCCTTGATCGTTAGTTTTTTATTTTCTGGGAAAAATCCCTGCTTTCACCACCGGATTGTCGCCGATGACGGCCCATCGCTCGGTGGTGGCGTCGTAATAAAGGGTTTCGACCGTGACGCTGCCGGTCTCGGCGAGGGAAACCATCTCCTCAAGATTGTAGGGTCCTCGCGCATCTGTCTCGGACGCACGGCGGATGTAAAATTCCTGCGTGTCCATTGGCGGCGAGGTTGGAGTCGGACTTAGGCGCGGCAAGGCTGATTTCGAGCACAGTCTGCTGCGGGACGAGACCCGGCTACTCGGAATTTGGTGAACTCCGTTGCACTACATGCGGACGAGTGTGCGAAGGCCCAAAAGATGCAGCCCCGTCTCAAGCAACAGGAGCGTGCGGCTGCACAACAGCAGCCGTCGGGCGCGGATCGAAGCGTCATCGACGACGACCTTTTCCGCCGCGTAGAAGCTGCTAAACTCACCTGCGAGTTCGTAGAGATAGGTGCAAAGAAAGTGGGGTCTCAGTTGCTCGGTCGTGAGCTTCAGCGCGACAGGGAAGGCGATCAGTTTTCGGGCGAGTGCGAGCTCCGCGGGGCTTTCGGGCGGAGTCGCCCCGGTCACGGCGGAAGCATCGTTCGGTTCAAGTCCGGCTTTGCGGAAAATCGAGCGCACCCGGGAAACCGCGTAAAGGAGGTAGGGGGCGGTGTTGCCTTCAAAAGAGAGAATTTTGTCCCAAGAAAAAATGTAATCGCTGCTTCGATTCTGTGCGAGATCGGCATAGCGGATAGCCCCAAGCCCCACCGCCGTGGCAATCTCGCGGCGTTCGCTCTCCGGCAGTTCCGGGGCTTTGGCCGTCACGAGGACAAATGCGCGATCCACGGCTTCGGCCAAAAGAGTCTTCAGCTTTATGGGATCGCCGGATCGGGTCTTTATGGCTTTCCCGTCTTCGCCGAGGATTGAGCCAAAAGAAACATGCGTGAAGCGGGGGAGCGGCCGGCCCGTCATCATAAACCATTTTTCAGTGGTCAACCATAGCTGTTCAAAATGGTCGGCTTGGCGGGCGTCGGTGAGGATGGCGATGGCGTCGGCGTGAAAGTGCTCCGTCCGGTAGAGCATGGTGGCCAAATCGGTGGAGGCGTAATTTGCCGCGCCATCGGACTTGCGGATGATAAACGGTTGGGTCTTGAAGCGTGGGTGTTCGGGATGAAAAACCACCAGCGCGCCTTGTGACTCCGATGCGAGGCCCGTAGACCCAAGTTCGGCGTAGATGGCAGGCAATTTGTCGTTGTAAAAACTCTCACCCAGTTGGTGGTCAAAGTGGATGTCGAGCAGTCGGTAGATTTCGGTGAACGCGCCGGAACTCAGGGCGATAATTTTTTTCCAAAGCGCTAGGTTTTCGGCATCGCCGGATTGAAGCAGCACCAGTTCGGCGCGGACGGCATCGAGGACAGAAGGGGCGGACTTGGTCGCCGCGTCCGTGAGTTTATAAAGCCTTTCGAGTTCCTCAAGCGGGTCCTTGGCCAGTGCGGCTTGGTCGAGATGGTGTTTGTAGCCCCAGATGAGTTTACCGAATTGGGTTCCCCAATCGCCGATGTGATTGTCGCGGATCACCTCGGCGCCGCAAAAGGCGAGCAAGCGGCAAATTGCTTCTCCGATCACCATGCCTCGGACGTGACCGACATGAAGCTGCTTGGCGGTGTTCGGGGAACTGAAATCGACCACATATTTTTGACCGTGGTGCAGCGATGTGGCGCCTGATTTAAGACGCTCGGTCGTATCTTGCGCCGTGATCCATTGGAGCAAGGACTCGGGCTTGAGCAGGAAGTTGATGAACCCGGGGCCGGCAATCGAGACGGAGCAATGTTCGCCCACGTCGGAAGGGAGCGCGGCGATGATGTGCTCGGCCAAGGCGCGAGGGTTGAGTTTGCGGGCTTTCGCGTAGGCGAGAACACCGTTGGCTTGAAAGTCACCATACCGCGGATCGGCTGCCCGCACCTCGGGACTAAAGCTCTCGGGCTCCAAGCCGGCGGCGACGGCGGCGGTCCTCAAGGCTTGGTCCAGTGACGAGGCGATATCGAACGAAACATGCATCCCCACACTTCACGATAGCGCACATGAGCCGCGCAAGCGCCGATTGGGCGCGGCGGTTTTTGCCGGCTGATCGCAGCAGATAACCGGGTTAACCCGACTTGAGCGAAGCGAGGTCGATCTCGAAGCGGTATTTCACATCGCTCTTCAACAAGCGGTGGGGAAAAGGCGACGACCGTGAAGACGATGGCGACGGGAGCGAGATGGTGGAGGCAAGTTTTCATGGCGGGCGGTATGGGCTTAAGATAGCGGAAACTGGGTTCGGGCCGCCTTGACGTGGATTCAGCAAGGACCTGGAAGTTACCCGTTGGTGGCTGGTAATAGAAAACTACCCGAAAAAGCGGCGTGCCGCTGCGCGGTATTTGCCGTTCTTGCGGCTTCAGTTGCCCAATCATTACGGGCGGATTGGGTGAGAGTGTTTCGCGCAAAACATACGAATCACACGAAAGTCGGAAGGGGACCACGGAATACACGGAAGAGTTCGGAGGGGATGAAAGAAATCCGGGAGAGTTGCCCGCTAATCACACGGAGGGACGCGAATAAGGGAGAGGACGCGGGAGAAAGAGGAGAGATTAAGAGGAAAGAGAAAGATAGGGGAGGGGCGGAGGTATTGGAGGATGCCGCGAATCATGCGGATGGGCGCGAATTGGGGGAGTTTGCGAAGACGGGCATGGACAACCACCGAGCGCGATGGGGGCGGCGGATCGCTACGGGAGCAGGGTGGGGTCACCCCGCCTACACCGGAGAGTCACTCCGCCCAAAGGTAAGGGTCGGGCGAGGCCCGGGGCTGTCAGACCGCGGCTTATTCCTCGGGAAGCGGCTTGTCTTTGGTCTCGGGGAGCAGGGGCAGGACCAAAATGCCGAGTAAGAGCACGAAGCTGACGGCGATACCGGCAGTGCGGAAGCCCTCTAGGTTGCCGCCTAGGCTCTTGGTGATCTGGCCGATGGTGAAGGGTGCGGTCGCGGCGACGAGGCGGCCGAAATTGTAGCAGAAGCTGGTGCCGGTGGCGCGAAGGCTGGTCGGGAAAAGTTCGGGCAAGTAAATCGCGTAGACGGCGAAGACACCGAGTTGGCCGAAGCCCATGAGCGGGATCATCCAGAAGATGTCGTTGAATTCGCGAAGGCCTTTGAAAACGAGCACGGTGGAGGCGAACGAAAGGAAGAGCGCGAGGGCAAAGGCGAATTTACGGCCTTTAACCTGCGCGAGTTTGGCCATCGCGGTCATGCCGAAGAACGCGCCGATGTTCTGCATGAGAAGGGCCATCGACGTCCAAAAGGCTTTCTCGCTGGCGAGTTTCTCGGGGGAGATGCCCGAGTTTTTCAAGTGCTCGGTGACGACCGAGGAGACGATCGTGGGGTGGAAATTGCCGATGCCCCAGAGCCCAATGATCCCGGCGCTGCACAAGGCGAGACCGGCCCAGGCGTGTTTGCGCCAGCGTGGGTGGGAGAGCAGGGCGCCGTAGGAGCCGAATTTGATGCCGGAGACTTTGCCGGCGGCTCTGGCGTCGACCCACTTTTGCGGCTCCTTAAGCTTTACGAGAATGAAGACGCAGAGAAAGGCCGGGGTGGATCCGACGAGGAACATGGCCTGCCACGTCGTGAGACCACCCGGGAGCAGCTTGTGCGCGGCGAGGGCGGCGATGCCCATTCCGATGAGAGCGGCGCTGATGTTGCCGATGCTGGAGAGGGACTGCAGCAAGCCGAGGGCGGGAGCGCGCGCTTTGTCGGGAACGGTGTCGGCGACGAGGGCGACCGCCAGACCGAAGACGCCGCCGACGCCCATGCCGGTGAGGAAACGGTAGACGCAGAAATCAAAGAAGCCYGTGGAGAGCGCGCTCAGACCGGTGAATACGGAATAGAGGAGGACCGAGACGGTGAGGATTTTGGCACGCCCGTAGAGATCGCCCATCGCGCCGAAGAGCAGGCCGCCGACGGCCCAGCCGACGAGAAACACCGAAGTCGTGTACGAGCCGTATTCGGTGACTTTGGTTTTATCGGGCAGGAGTTGCTCCATTGCGGCGCCGCGGCCGAGGTTGAAGAACTGCTGGTCCATGCAGTCGAAAAGCCACGCAAGCGAAGCGACGGAGAAAACGAACCAGTGGTGGCTCGTCATCAATTTATACCATGGCTGGTTGGGGCTGGTGGGGGAGGGGGCAGTGGAGGACATAAAAATAATTACAGCGTGACGGGTTGGCCGGACTGGGCGGAGCGGTAAAGGGCGAGGATGAGGGCGACAGCCTTCCGGGCCTCGGGGCCATCGACAGCAAGGGATGCGCCGTGGCGCAGGGCGTCGACYAAATTCTTGATTTGGCGGAAATGACCTTCGTGGCTCATCGCTYCGGGGGCGCTGGCGCCGGCGCGCATGGAATCATCGGGCTTGGCCGCGCGGATAGCGACATCCTCGGGCTGCGCGGTGCGAAAATCCCAGCGTTCGATGCGGTCGTCTTCGAGCACGATGGAGCCATCTTCGCCGCAGAGTTCGATGCGGCGGGCCCAGCCGGGATAGGCGGCGGTGGTGGCCTCGATGGAGCCGAGGGCGCCGCAGGGGAAACGCAGCGAGGCCACCGCCGTATCCTCGACCTCGATGCCGAGGTGGACGCGGCGGGTGTTGCGGGAAAAAACGTCGGCAGGCAGGCCGGCGAACCATTGCAGCAAGTCAACCGCGTGGATGCCCTGATTCATCAGCGCGCCGCCGCCGTCGAGGGCAAACGTGCCGTGCCAACTGTCGGCGTAATAGCCGGGGGTGCGTTGCCACTTCACATAGGCGCTGGCGAGGCTCAGGCGCCCGAGGCGACCGGCGGCAACGGCCGCTTTCACCTTGCGGGCGCCGGCGCCGAAGCGGGATTGAAAGATAGGCATCAGCGTCACGCCGGCTGCGGTCGTAGCAGCGAGGAGCTCGTCGATCCGGGGCAGGGTGAGCTCGATCGGTTTCTCGATGACGAGGTGTTTGCCAGCGCGAGCGGCGGCGAGGGCGGGCTCCAGATGCGCTCCACTGGGAGTGGTGATGCAGACGACGTCGAGGCCCGGGTACGCGAGGAAGGCGGAGAAATCGGTCGTGGCGAAATCGGCCCCATGCGTGGCGGCGAAGGCTTGGGTTTTCTCTGGCGATCGACCGCAGACGGCAACGAGTCGGGCACCGACGGCGGCGGCGATGGCTCGGGCATGAAAGTCGGCGATCAACCCGAGTCCCAAAATACCGAAGCCGAGAGGTGCGGAAGACGCCATGTTTTCAATGATTGGGAATGACAGCCGAGAGCGACAGTTTTTTTGAGGATATTTTCGGAGGAGGTGCGGAGATCAGGGTGTGATCGTCCCAGCCGGTCGTTTTCGAATCCATGGGTAGGACGCCCGTGCCACTTTAATTCCGGCGTTTGTCGTCGGTGAAACTCCGCCGGGTAGCGGGTGGAATTGTCCCTTGCCGAGTCCGGGCTGAATCCTTGTGTCTGGGGTGATGCCTCCGGCTGAGCCCCCCGCCTCCTTGGTCGAGAACGCGACCGGCACCCAGTCCCAATGGGAGCTGATCCGGCGGAGGTTCGCGCGCCATAAGTTGGCGGTGGCCTCGCTCTACCTTTTGGCGGTGCTCTATGGGTTGGCGCTCGGGGCCGAATTCTTCGCGCCCTATCCGCGGCAATGGCGGGATTTGTCGCACTCGTATTGTCCGCCGCAGTTGCCCCGGTGGTCCCTTGAACATGGGCTTTATGTGCCCGTGATGCACCGGGTCGTCGATCCGCTCACCTTTCGAAAGTCATATATCGAGGATTCGACGCAGGTCGTGCGGTTGGGATTTTTTGTGCGCGGTGGGCCGTATGAGTTTTGGGGGCTGTTCCGTTGGGATCGTCACTTTTTGGGAGTGAAAGATCCAACGCGGCGCTCGATCGACGGGACGCTCCCGACGTTTTTCTTCCTCGGCGCCGATAAATACGGGCAGGATATTTTCAGTCGGTTGCTTTATGGATCACGCATCAGTCTCTCGGTCGGGCTGGTGGCGATCGCGGTGACGTTTTTGCTCGGGGTGACGATCGGTGGAATTTCGGGCTACGTGGGTGGCGGGGTAGATAACTTCATCCAGCGCGTTATCGAGGTGATCAATGCCTTCCCGCAGATTCCGCTGTGGTTGGCCTTCGGGGCGATTTTGCCGGCCGACTGGTCGCCGCTTTCGACCTATTTTGCGATCACGCTAGTGCTGAGCCTGCTCGGGTGGACGGGTTTGGCCCGGGTGGTGCGGGGGAAGATTTTGGCCCTGCGGGAGGAGGACTATGCCCTGGCGGCGAGATTGCTCGGCGCTTCGCACACGCGGGTGCTCTTCCGGCACCTGCTGCCGGGGTTTACAAGTCATATCATCGTGGTGCTGACGATGAGCGTGCCGGCGATGATTTTGGGCGAGACCTCCCTCTCCTTTTTGCAACTCGGGCTCCGACCGCCGATCGTCAGCTGGGGCGTGATGCTGCAGGATTGCCTGAGTATCCAGACCGTGGGGAGCTATCCCTGGCTGTTGATGCCGGTGGTGCTGATTGTGCTGACCGTGCTGAGCTTCAATTTTCTCGGCGACGGCCTGCGGGATGCGGCTGATCCGTATTCGTCGAAATGAGCGAAAGCGCGGAGAAACCGTTATTGGAAGTGCGGGACCTTGCGGTGTCGTTTTTCACGCCCGACGGTGTGGTCTCGGCGGTCCAGGGAGTCTCGTTCGCGATCGGGCGCGGGCGAACATTGGCGCTGGTAGGGGAGAGCGGCTCCGGGAAAACGGTGACCGCATATTCGATTCTGAGACTGATTCAACCACCGGGCCGGATCACGGGCGGTCGAATCCTGCTGAGATCGGCGCGGGCCGGGGACATCGAACTGGCGGACCTCGGCGAGGAGGACGAATTGCTGTATCGGGTGCGCGGCGGGCTCGTGAGTATGATTTTCCAAGAGCCGATGACGGCTTTGTCGCCGGTGCACACGGTGGGCAGTCAAATTGCCGAAGCGATTTTGCTGCATCAAAAACGGACGGTCAAAGAAGCGCGGGAGTTGACGATTGAAATGCTTGGGAAGGTCGGAATGCCGCTGCCGTCCGTTTGTTATTACCAGTATCCGCATGAACTCTCGGGCGGGATGCGGCAACGGGTCGTCATCGCGATGGCGTTGGTGTGCAAACCGGAGCTGTTGATCGCGGACGAGCCGACGACGGCGCTCGATGTGACGATTCAGGCACAGATTCTCGGACTTATCAAAACCCTGCAACGCGAGCTGGGCTGCGCCGTGCTTTTGATCACGCACGACTTCGGCGTGGTGGCGCAGATGGCGGACGACGTGGCGGTGATGCATCGCGGCATCGTTGTCGAAAGCGGAGACGTGCGCTCGGTGTTGAAAGCGCCGCAACACGCCTACACGCGGTCATTGTTGGACGCCTTGCCGAGCCGGAGGAGGCCGGCATGACGGGCGGGACGGAGGGGATGGACGGCCGGCCGCTGCTGAGCGTACGCGGCCTGACCAAGCATTTTCCGGTGATGAGCCGCGGATTTCGCCGGTCGGTGCTGGCGACGGTAAAGGCGGTGGACGCGGTGAGTTTCGAGCTGGCGGCGGGCGAAACCCTGGGCCTCGTGGGGGAGAGCGGCTCCGGCAAGACGACGACGGCCCGGTGTATCTTGCGGGCGATTGATCCGACCGCGGGATCCGTGATGTTTCGTCTGCCCGACGGGCGCACGGTCGATCTGGTGAAGTTGACCGGGGGCGAATTGAAACCGATCCGGCAGCACGCGCAGATGGTGTTTCAGGATCCGGTGTCGTCACTGAATCCGCGAATGACAGTCGGGGACATTGTCGGGGAGCCGCTGGTGATCCACCGGCTGGCGCGGGGGGAGGAATTGGCGGGGCGGGTGGCCGAGGTGCTCGTCCGGGTGGGTTTGCAGCCCGAACATAGCCGGCGGTATCCCCATGCATTTTCCGGCGGGCAACGCCAGCGGATCGGGATCGCGCGCGCGTTGATCATGCAACCCTCGTTGATCGTGTGCGATGAGGCGACGTCCGCGTTGGATGTGTCGGTGCAGGCGCAGGTGCTCGACCTCTTGAAGGAACTGCAGCGGGAGTTCCGGCTGACCTATTTGTTCGTCGCGCACAATTTGGACGTGGTGCGGAATTTCTGCGACCGCGTGGCGGTCATGCGGAAAGGCCGGATCGTGGAATTGGCGCCGACAGCCCGGATTTTTTCGGACCCACAACATGCTTACACGAAGATATTGCTTTCGGCGGTACCGTCGCCCGATCCGGATGTGCGGATGAATTTTAATGTCGGGGACGAACTGGCAAAGCTCGACGCGGCCGATCAAAGCTGAACACTCTTTCCCACCATGCTCGTTCACACCGTCTACTTCTGGCTGAAACCTGAGCTCACTCCCGCGCAACGCGCGGAGTTCCGCGCCGGCGTCGAGACGCTGGGCGCGATTCCATCGGTTTCGCAATTTTTCTGCGGCGTGCCGGCGGGCGTGCCGGACCGGCCGATCATCGACAAGAGTTTCTCGGTAGCGATCACGGTGATCTGCCAAGATCTCGACGCGCACGACGCTTACCAAGTCGATCCGATCCATTTGGCGTTTATCGCTTCGTGCAAACAGTTCTGGGCGCGCGTGCAGATCTACGACGCCGAATAAGCGGGTTCCGGTTATGAACCCAACGGTCATTACTCGCCGGGCGGCGCTCGGGCAGTTGGGCGCGTTGTTGGCGGCGGGACTTTGGCCGGGAGCGTTGCGGGCGCAAAGCAAGCCTACGGGCGCGGGCGCGGTGCGGTTTGCGGTGCTCAACGATTTTCACCATGACAGCGTCGCCTGTGACGCGTGGTTCGAAAAACTTTTCCAGTCGGTCGGCGCGCATGGGCGGTTGGCTTTTGTCGCGGGGCTCGGCGACCTCGCGAACGCGGGCAAGCCCGAGAGTCTCGCGGCGATCAAGCGGCTCGCGGCGGCGTTGCCGGGGCCATTTTACACCGTGCCGGGCAATCACGACAACGACGTGGAGGAGACGACGCGGATTTATGCGGAAGTGTTTCCCGGTCGGCTCAACTACAGTTGGACCGAGGCGGGCTGGCAGTTTGTCGCGCTCGACACCACGGATGGAAAAAAGTGGGGCGACACGCGGATCGGCGACGCGACGTTCGCTTGGCTGGAGTCGGAATTGCCGAAACTGGATCCGAAGAAACCGACGGTGGTGCTCACCCATTTTCCGCTCGGCGCGGGGGTGAAATATCGGCCGCTCAACGCCGAGGCCGTGCTGGAACGTTTTCTGGATTTCAATCTGCGCGGGGCATTCTCTGGGCACTATCACGCGCAAACCGCGRTCGCGTATCGGGGAATCGAGGTGGTGACGAACGCCTGTTGTGCGCGGGTGCGGGAGAACCACGACGGGACCAAGGTGAAGGGCTATTTCGTGGCAAACGGCACGCCGGACGGGACCCTCACGCGGGAGTTCGTGCCATTTGCGGGGTGAGGCGCGGGTGCGGTGCGCGCTGCCCGGAGGGCGAGTCGGAGACTTCGCGCTACTTTTGGTTCACGAGATAGGCCTTGAAGAGACCGGCTTGCGCGGGGGCGAAGCGCCCTTGAATAAATACGCCCTCCTCGCGGGTCTCCTTGAACTGGACATGACCGGTGGCGTGGAGCTTCGCGATCACATCGTAACGGGTGTGTGGCACGAGCAGCTCCACGGCGTCGAGCGCATCGGCGATTTGTTCGAGGCAGGCAGCGACGAGTTGTTCGAGGTGCTTGCCGCTGCGGGCGGAAATGTAAAGAGCGTCGGGGGCGATGAGGTGGGCGCGGTTGAGCGCGGCTTCATCCGCGGCGTCGATTTTGTTGAAGACGGTGAGGATGGGTTTATCGACGGCTCCGAGCTCCTTGAGCACAGCGAGAGTGGTCTCGTGGTGCTGGGCCGCGTTGGGGTTCGCGACGTCGATGACATGAATCAAAAAATCGGCCAAGATGACCTCTTCGAGCGTGGCTTTGAATGCCTCGACGAGACCGTGAGGCAGGCGGCGGATGAAGCCGACGGTATCCGTGACCAGCAGCTTTTGGTTGCCGCGCAGGTGAAGCTGGCGCGTGGTGGGATCGAGGGTGGCGAACAGCTTGTTTTCGGCGAGAACGGAGGCGCCGGTGAGCGCGTTGAGCAGGGAAGATTTGCCGGCGTTAGTGTAGCCGACGATGGCCGCAGTGGGGACGGGCACGCGTTGACGACGCTGGCGCTGCGTGGAGCGTTGTTTGCGGACATCGACCAACTCGCGTTTGAGGGCGACGATGCGGTCATTGACGAGGCGGCGATCCTGCTCGAGCTGGGTTTCGCCTTCGCCGCCCATGCCGCCTGAGCCGCGTTGCCGGGAAAGATGGCTCCATGCGCGGGTGAGGCGGGGGAGCGAGTATTCCATGCGGGCGAGTGCGACCTGAAGCACGGCTTCGCGAGTTTGAGCGCGGTCGGCAAAGACTTGGAGGATGACCTCTTGCCGGTCGATTACGGCGAGCTCGGATAATTTCTCCCAGTTGCGCTGCTGCGCGGGGGTCAGGGCTTCGTCGAAGACGATGACGTGGCAGCCCTCAGCTTTGGCGAGCTCGATCAGTTCCTTGGTTTTACCGCTGCCCAAGAGCGTCGCGGGCGTGGCGACGCGGAGCTGGACCAGTTCGGTGCGAACAACGGTGAGCTTGAGATTCTCGACGAGTTCGGTGAGCTCCTCGAGCAGCTCGGCGCCCTCACCTGCGGCCATCGATTTGGTCTGAACGCCCACCAGAAAGGCGCGTTCGATTTTTTCCGGGCGTTTATCTTCGAGAAAGTTAGCCATCAGTATTACCCATGATTAAAGCGGATTGCGATGGCCGAGCCTAGATCCAAATTCGTCCAAGCCCCGATGGCATGAACGCACGGCTGCACCTAAATCGCTGATATGCCCGGTCGCCGGAAAACAGGGTCGTCCGGCAAGGGATTAACTTAATTCGATGAGTTCATGTTCCATCCTTCTTGTTGATAACGAAGAGGAGCTGCGTGATTTGCCTCGGCATGTTTTGGAGCGGGCGGGTCACTTGGTGACGTGCGCGAAGCATGGAATTGATGCGAGTTTGGCCATCATCGGCGGAAGCTTAAACGTGATCGTGAGCAACATGCTGAGGCCGGAGCGCGGCGGATTCGAATTGATCGCCGAAAGCAAAGAAAAGATCCCGACGGCGAAGATCGTGGCAATCTCGGGTGGCGGGCTGATCGGCCGGGACCAGTATTGGCCGACGGCCAGGAGTTTCGGCGCGGACGTGCGGTTGCGAAAGCCCTTCGCTTATCACGCCCGATTGTCGGCGGTGGAACGCGCGCGAGCAGGGCGGAACTGACGCGCGTCTCGCTCCAAACTTCTGATTGGAGGAGTTGTTCCTCGTTCAGGCGAACAGGATACAGACCGGCTGGGAGACGGTGATTTTCCCGGGGAGCAGAGTGAGGCGACCACTGCTGGAATCGACCCGGAACGAGACGAGCGAATCCGAGCCCTGATGGGCGCAGACAAGCCACGCGCCGTCGGGRGTGAGCTCAAAATTGCGCGGCTGCACGCCGCCGCAGTTCACCGTCTCGACCCAAGTGAGCAGGCCGGTGGACGGACCGACCGCGTAGACGACGAGACTGTCGTGGCCGCGGTTCGACCCGTAAAGGAAACGACCGTTGGGATGGATGCGGATTTCGGCGGCGGTGCTTTCGCCGACAAAGGCTGCAGGTAGGGTGGGCAGAGATTGAACGATCTGAAACGCGCCTGCGCCCGCGTCGTGGGTGAGAACCGTGACGGTGTTGGCGAGTTCACCGATGACGTAAAAAAAATGTCCGTCGGCTGAAAATTTTGCGTGGCGGGGACCGGTGCCGGGAGGCAGCGTCAGAAAAGGAACGATGGCCGGAGTGATCGTGGCCGTGGCGACGTTGAGATCGTAGCAGTAGACGCGGTCCAGACCCAGATCGGTGACGCAGGCGAGGCGGTTGTTGGGGGAAATCGTGACGGAGTGTGGGTGGGGTTTGTCCTGCCGATTCGTTTGCGGTCCGAGTGGACCTTGATGCGTGACGAAGCTCCGCCGCGGCCACAGCCGGCCGTCGGGTCCGAGGGGGAACGTGCTGACTTGGCCGCCACTGTAACTCACGGCGATGAGAACGTTGCCGGTGTGATCCACCGCGGTGTGGCACAACGTGGCATCGGTGGGCTCGACGTTTAGCGGAGCATGGGCGTCGCCAAGCGGAGCGGCGGAGAATGCGGCAACCGCGCCCACGGGTTTTCCGTCGGCCGATTTCAGCTCTTGATTGGCGTAAAAGAGTTGGCGGCCCGGATGGAACGTCAGCCACGTGGGATTTGCCAGAGCCGCAACGTGTGAGGCGGGAGAAAGCGCGCCCGACGACGAATCAATCCGGGCGCTATAAATCCCGAGGCTGGTCGTGCGGGTGTAGGTGCCGATGTAGAAGCTGTAGTACGGTGGGATTGTCGGATGCATAATGAGGGGAGCGGAGCCGAACGATTTACCGAACCGAGCTCGTAATTTAAAGCGACGAACCGGGCAGCGCCGGCTCGCCGGCGGCGTTTCGTCGGATGTTTTCCACGGTGACACGGGCGATCTCGGTGAGAGCCTCCTTCGTAAGAAACGCCTGATGCGAGGTGATCAGCACATTGGGAAAAGTGAGCAGGCGGGACAGTTCGTCGTCGGCGAGCACGGTACCGGAGAGATCTTCGGAAAACACCCCCGCTTCCTCCTCGTAGACATCGAGACCAACGCCGCCGACATGGCCGGTCTTGAGCGCCGCGATGAGAGCAGTCGTGTCGATGAGGCGTCCACGGCTGGTGTTGAGCAAAACAACGCCGGGCTTCATGCGCGAGAGGGCGGAAGAGTTGATGAGATGATGAGTCTCGGGCGTGAGGGGCAGGTGAAGGGAAACGACGTCGCTGGCCGGGAGCAATTGATCGAGCGTGACGTAGCCGACGTTGTGGGCGGCAGCCCAATCGGACGATGGGACCGGATCGAAGGCGATGACCTTCATGTCGAAGCCACGAAGAATTTGGGCGGCCAAACGACCGATTTGCCCGGTGCCGATGATCCCGGCGGTTTTGCCGTGCAGATCGAAACCGACGAGACCGGCTAGAGAAAAGTTAAGTTCGCGCACGCGGTTGTGGGCGCGGGGGATTTTTCGGACGAGCGCGAGCAGCAGGGCAACGGTATGCTCGGCCACGGCGTAAGGCGAGTAGGCGGGGACTCGCGTAACGCTCAGGCCGAGCGTCCGGGCCAAAGGTAGATCGACTTGATTAAACCCCGCGCACCGCAGGGCAAGGTGACGGATATTAAGGCTATGGAGTTTCTCGAGCACTGGGGCGTCGGCGCGATCATTGACAAAGATACAGGCGGAATCGGCCCCTTGGGCGATGGCCGCCGAATCGGCATCTAGCCGAAACTCATGGAAGCGACACGTCAGCCCGGCGACTTTCGCCGCGGCGGAAAGGTAGTCGCGGTCGTAGGGCTTGGTGTCGAAGACGGCGACAGTCGGCATGGTGAAGGTCGCGGGGGCTAAGAGGCGGCAAGGGCCGTCTTATGATGGCGGCGACACAGGGCGACGTAACGTTCGTTGCCGCCGATCTCGATTTGGGCGCCCTCGCGGACGGCGCGGCCATCGGCGGCGAGGCGCAGGTTCATCGTGGCTTTACGGCCGCAGTGGCAGATCGTCTTGAGCTCGACGAGATCGTCGGCGAGAGCGAGCAGCGCGCCGCTGCCGGGAAAGAGCTGGCCCTGAAAATCAGTACGCAGGCCGTAACAAAGGACTGGGATTTCGAGCACATCGGCGACATCGGAGAGTTGCTCGACTTGGGCGCGAGTGAGGAATTGGGCTTCGTCGATCAGCACGCAGGCGATCGGATCAATCGTGTGCTCATGGCGCACGCGGTTGAGCAGATTATCAGTTGGCGCGAGTACCTCGGCCGGGGCCTCGAGGCCGATGCGGGAGCGCACCCGGCCGAGACCGGAGCGGGAGTCGATGGCGGGCACGAACACCAAAGTGCGCATGCCGCGTTCCTGATAGTTATAGCTCGATTGCAGCAGAACCGTCGATTTGCCGGCATTCATCGCCGAGTAGTAAAAGTAGAGCTTAGCCATAGTGGGGGCGGAGCGGTGAAGAGTTTAACCTAAAGTGACGAAAATTTTAGTCAGCGAAAGGGTTTTTGGGCCCGTTCGATCCGGTGCTGCTGCAGGTCGCTGGTGAGGGAGCGCGTCGAGAACTCGGCGATGACTTCGTCGATCTCACGCGGTTTGACATAGTGTTTCAAGGCATGGTCCCGGAGCGTGGCTCCAATGAGAATCCAGAAAGGACTGCCGAGCCCGGAGGCATGCGGCGCAGACAAGTTCGGCGGCGATCAGCAAGCCGTTTTTCCCGCTGGTGGAGAAGGCGCGGGCTTCGAGCTCGGTGGCCTGTAATTCGGCCGTGCCTCTTTCTGGAGAAAACGGAAAAAGTTTATCGACCCAGGTGGATGGGCGGAACGGCGGTAAGTGGGGCAACCGGGTGCCCGGCGGAAGCCGACCTTCGCCGAGGCGAGTGGCCTCTGCGGTGATGAGATCAACTTTGGCGGCAGCGGCGTAAAGATACGCGGCGGAAGAGCGAAAGGTGGCGACCGCGTCGGCATCCGGGCTGCGGCCGGGGACGAGTTTTTGGCGGATTTCCTTTTGGTTTCCAAGACCGCGTCCCTGGCTTTTTTTGGAGGCCAGCCGAGACATTTTTGAGGCGAAAAGCGCAAAGGAGGGTTGGGCCTTTTCGACCTCGGCCTTTTCACGTTCGACGCGGGTCAAGTCCTGGGTAAGCGACTGGCGGCCGAGGTGCACGTAAGCCTCGTCGTCGAGGCAGGCAATGCTCTCGGGGGAGAGTGGGACAGGTTGTGACACGAGAAAAGCAGCAGCGAACGCTCGAAAGGAACCAAAACGCGCAAAGGGCCCGATGCAAAAGATTTTTGTTGGCGCAGGCTGCGAGCGCGTCGGGCCCCGGACTATCGGAGCTTGGTGCAAGGGGCGTAGCGGGAGCAGGTGACGAGGTGGTCGTGTACCATGCCGCTTTAGACGCCGATGGTGCCGACACCGGCGAGCATCGGGATCATCGCGACCAGCCTACCCTCGGTGGTGAGGGGGAATTGGTCGCCGCAGCCGGCCGTGGTGATGGTGGTGACGCTCGATCCGACGGCAGCTTCGGCGGTGCGGATGTTGCCGGTGGCGCGCGTTCGGAAATTAAAATTGAAAGGGAGGACGACGTGACGAAAAGGAACGTCACTAGGACGACGGTCACGCCGCTGCGGCTTTTGTTTTTGAAGTACGATCCGCTGAGCCGCTGGATCGAGCGCACGCCACGACCCATTCGGATGATCCTAAGGACGCCGACGAAGCGACTCCAGCGAACCGGTTCGAAGAGCGGAATGCTTGCGGGCCGAACGATTCTGGCCCCGCCTCATCAACGCGCGTTTTGACGGCGCGGCTCGGAAGCCGAGGGCGAAATTGATCGGGGGAACACCGCTGACCAGCGTGTCGGCCTTCATCCGACTGGAAACGATTTCCGTTGGGAGCTAAAAAACGACTCGGCGATCAACACGCCGAAAACGAAGTGAGGAAGGATCAGAATGAATGACTGAACCGACCCGAGGTGCTGAGCCATGGAGGTGGCTGGGGTGGCGTGGAGTGGGGCGTCCGTGAGCTGAGCGCGGAGGCGAAGTCGCTGATTTGGCAACGGCCGGTTGGGGATCGCGTGGCGTGTGAATTTGGGTGAGCGTGGCAGGCGAGATGGGTGGCAGGCGCGAGCCCGTTGAAGCTCAGTAACCGCGTTCACTGTTTACGGGGCCGTGGAGCATTTCGCCGCGCTCGTAGCGGGCGAGATTAGCGAGGAATACGTCGATCTTTCGGTCGATCTCGTAGGGGAAGCGTCCGCCGGTGTGCTGGGTGAGGAGGACCTTCGGGTGCCGCCAAAGCGGGCTCGCAACGGGGAGGGGTTCGATGGCGGTCACGTCCAACACGGCGCCGCCGAGGTGGCCGGAGTCGAGGTGCTCCACGAGTGCGCTCTCGTCCAGCGTGGAGCCGCGGCCCACGTTACAAACGACGGCGTCCGGCTTAAGGCGGGCGAGGCGAGCGTGGTTGAGGAAGCCAATCGTCGCAGAAGTATGGGGCAGCGTGTTGATGAGGAGATCGGTGGCGCCGAGGGCAAGGTCCAGATCGGCGGGCGTGGTCAGCGATCCGGCGCCGGCGGTGCGGGCGAAGAACTGAACCTCGGCGTCAAAGGCGCGGAGCAGGCGTGCGATCCTTAGGGCAATGCCACCGGCACCAAGCAGGAGAACGCGCTGGCCATCGAGCGCGCGAATGCCGGGCTCGACCTCCGCCTTGATCCAAGCCGATTGCGGCTGGGCGAGGAGAAGGCGCGGGAATTGTCGGTAGAGACCGAGGATACCGGCGAGCGCGGCCTCGGCCACGGCGTGATCGAAGAATCCGGTGAGGTGCGTGAGTTGAGTTGGAGTGGCGCGTGGCGTATCATTGATCCCGAGGTAGGCGTCGACACCGGCGGACTCCAGCTGCACCCAGCGCAGGTTGGCCGAAGCGGCGAGCCAGGATGCAGGGACGTTGCCGAATACAATGTGCGCGGCGGCGAGCGTAGCGCGTTTTTCGGCCTCGGGGAGATCGGCCAAAAGTGTGACGGTGTAAGAGGATAGTGTGGTGAGCAGATGCTGATGCTGGGCGGAGCTTAGCCCGGGGACGGCGATGCAGAGGTTCATAGTGAGTCGCCAAGGAAACCCAAAGTATGTTGGGCACAAGGCCGGAGCGGCTCACGTTAAAGGTAAGGAGCTAAGGGCTCAGGGGGTTTTTGGGGCGGGCTGGGGACTGCGTCTTGCTATGATTTTTGTTGGGCGGGTTAGAGGGGATTCGGAACGCTGCGGGGGGCTTCGTCGCTCCAAGTGAGCGCGAGATGGTTCCGCATCTCGGGCTTGAGTGACGCCGGCGGCGCTGGTACTCCGTCCCGCATGTCTGCTTATCGTTCTCTCTGCGAAGTCGCGGCCGAAATCGCGCTGATCAACTCGACTGGATCCGTGCTGGGTTGGGATCAAGAAACCTATTTGCCGGAGCGGGCTCTCAATTTCCGCGCCCGGCAGCTTTCCTATCTGACGGGCAAAGCGCATGGGTTGTTGATTTCCAAGCGGACGCTTAAGCTTCTGGAGAAAGCGGAGGCGGAGTTACCGGCGGACGCGACGCAGGCGGCGAATGTGCGCGAGTTGCGCCGGGCCCTTGATCGGGCGACGAAGTTGCCGCAACAGCTGGTGCGGGAGGAAAGTGAAGTCTGTACCTATGCGAAAGCGGCGTGGGTCGAAGCGCGGAAGGCCTCCGACTTTGCCCGGTTTGCTCCACACTTGGAAAAGGTGCTGGGCATCGCCCGGAGGAAAGCAGAGCTGTTTGGCTACGAAGACGAGCCGTATGATGCATTACTCGGTCTCTACGAGCGGGGCGTAAAGACGCGCGAGGTGGCCGCGCTGTTTGAGACGTTGAAGCCGCAGTTGGCGGAAATCGCCCGAGAAGCGGTGGCGAAGTCTTGCCGGGTGAAGGCCGAGGCACGGCGGGGTCGCTACCCGATCAAGCAGCAGCAGGTTCTGAATCGTGAGATCGCGGAGAGCTTGGGGTTTGATTTTAAGGCGGGGCGCATCGACACGACGCCCCATCCTTTTTGCACGACATTGGGCCCCTGCGATGTGCGCTTAACGACCCGATACGATGAGACGAATTTTCTGTCTTCTCTGTTCGGGGTAATGCACGAGGCGGGCCACGGTCTCTATGAGCAAGGATTGCCGAAAGCCGATTTCGGATTGCCGAGCGGCAGCGCGGATTCGCTTGGGATTCATGAAGCGCAAAGCCGGCTGTGGGAAAATCACGTGGGGCGAAGTCCGGGGTTTTGGCATAAGTGGCTGCCCCGTGCAGCGGAGTTGTTTCCCCAACTCCGCCGGGTGAAGTTCGATGTTTTTATGCGGGAGGTTTTGCGGAGCGAGTTTAGCTTCATCCGCGTCGAGGCCGACGAGGCGACCTATGATCTGCACATTCTGCTGCGTTTCGGGATCGAGCGCCGTCTGATGAAAGGCGAATTGGCGGTGAACGACGTGCCGAAGGTTTGGAATGAAGCCTACCGCGATCTGTTTGGGATGACGCCGCCGGATGATCGCCGCGGATGTCTGCAGGACATCCACTGGAGCATGGGCGGGCTCGGCTACTTTGCCACCTACACCCTCGGGAACCTGAACGCGGCGCAGCTGTTTGCGGCCGCGAAACGGGAGAAGAAAGTCACGGTGGCATTGGAGAAGCGTGACTACGCTCCGCTCTTGGCGTGGTTGCGAAAGTCGGTGCATTCTCATGGAGGGGCCCTGACGCCGCAGGAGATCATCACGCAGGCGACGGGTAAACCGACGGACGCGAAGTGGCACATCCGACACCTGCGGGCGCGCTATTTGAGCTGAGGCTTCGCCGGGGTGACGGCGAGGTGCGACGCTGGACATCCGGGTGTGCCGGATGGCGGTAGTGCTCGATCCGGCCGGAAACTCATTGATGATTCATCGACGCACCCCGGCTGAAGAACGGAAATCGAGCGCGGGCCGATGGAAGCTGCGGTGAACATCGAAGCTCCGAGCGAGAGCGTGATTCGTCAGTTGGCAGACATCGAGCGGTTGGCGGAATGGGTGCCGGAATTTCGCGCGACGATGCAGGTGGGGCGAGCGGGCTGGCGAGTTTCGGGGCAGCTGGAGAGTTGGGCATCGAGCTGATCGCGACGGTACGCATGGGCGTCAGCCTGATCGAAGTGCGGGAGCCGACACCCGGGACCGCAGACGTGTTTGCCCCTTGGGTCGCGGCGAAAGCGGAAGGCGGCACGCGGGTGCAGACATTCTGCCCGCGCGCACTGGTGGGTAGCGTGAGTTTGCAGGGTCGGCCGAGATCGTAGATTGCAGTCGCAAAGCCGCCGACAGTCATATTGGTGACTTCATCGATTGCGTCGTTGACCACTTAGGTTCCGCTCACTTCGAACCTTGGTTTAGGGCGAGATTCTTGCCGGTGAGGAGCTGCGCGAAAGCCTCGTTGACACAGGGGCAGACTAAGCCGGTCGCAGCACCGTCGAAGCCACCCGTGCCAAGAACTTGAGCGGGGAGAGCGGCGACGGTTTCGGGAGGAGTTGCCCCGGTTCCGACGAGGAAGATTTCGAGTCCGGTTATGCCCCGGGATAAGCCTTCGAGGGAGCGCGGGCCGGCGTCGTGGACGACGGTTTCGGTGATGGAGCGATGCGAGCGAGCAGCATGCGAATGCCGGCGGGTGCGACCGAGCACGCCGGAAGGTAAATTAGCCGATTTGGACGCAGCTTTAACCCGATCGGCGCGAGTTTACTGAGATGGAAAGAGGCGTGAGACCGGCTACCGTGGGGTTCCGGACTTTCCGAGCGTAGCCCTTAGCCGCGAGCGCGCGCGAGTGGGCGGAACGCGACTCCCCCCCCGCTAGCGGCTACGAATTTGAGCAAAGTCCAAAAGCCAACAGGCGCTGGCCCGAATCGGGGACTGAAGGGGTTAAAAAACGAAAAGCCCCTAGTAGTCCGGGGCTTGGCTGTGTGACGCCCGGGTGGTCGGGCGACGGGAGGAAAAGTAGCGCGTTAAGATTTGGCGGGCGAGGCGAGTTTGAACTCCTTGAGCAGGGCTTCGATTTTACCGGAAATGTCGGCGGCTTTGTTGCCAGGATGAAGGCCGGCGTGCCGCACGGTGCCATCCGGAGCGATGATGGCCACGTAAGGAATGCCGCGGATAGCGTAGTCGGGATTGAAGACCTCTTGCTGACTGAAAACGACGTCCCACGTTATATCCTTTTGTTTTATGAACTCGGGCATGAGAGCCATTTCCTTTGCCGGGTCACCCTTGGTGTCGATCTTGCCGCCGGGCATATTTGAAACCGCGCCTTGGATGCTGGTGACGCCGAGAAAGGTAACTGGTGAACCTTTGAAGTGGGTGACGTGTTCCCGGATCTGGGGAAAGGACGCGATGCACGGGCCGCACCAAGTGGCCCAAAAATCGAGCACCACGACTTGGCCCTTGAGCGCGGAAAGATTCTTGAGGCCGTCCTTCGAGGACCAAATGAAATCAAGCTCCGGGGCAGTTTTGCCAACGAGGGCGGCGAGTTTGGCTTCCCGGGCGGCGGCGGCGGCTTTGGCCTTCGCTTTGGCTTCGGGGCTCATCTGCACGAGCATACGATCGGCGTTTGCGGCGGCTTTGGTCCCGGGGAAATCGGTCTTGAGCGTGGTGAGCAAGGCCTTGGCTTTCTCTTCGTCGTTTAAGGCTTGGGCATAGAGCGAAGCGTGCATCATCGCGATCTGGGCGACATCATCGGACTTGTCGGGGGCGTGTTTGGCCCGGAGCGCTTCAAATTGCGCAAGCTCCGGTGCGAGGGCTTCGGCGGTGCGGGAACCGCCGCTCATTTTGGCTTGAATCTGTTTCACAAGCGCGTCGAGGTCGGTGGCTGCCGGGCTTTTGGCCGGGGCGGGGGCGGCGTCTTGGGCAAACGCGGCGGGAAATGGCGCGGTGAGCCCGGCCAGCAGAGCGAGGAGGAGGCGGCGGATTTTCATAATGAATGAGTGAGCGTATCTCAGCCGAAACGACTTTCGTGTTAAAGCCTTTTCTCCGATATCGGGTGGGCTCTGTTAGATCCTATCGCGGGGGAAACCTGCGTGGCGCCTATGGTCAGTGACGCTTGCCGGGTGCCGGCAATTGTTACCGCAAGCAGGAGGGATCGGTCCGCTGGGGACGGCCTGACCTGGAATTAAACGGGCAAGTCGCCGCCCCGCTCGACGGCTTGCTGATCGGTGCGACCGGGACGCGCCGCGCACCGCGTTGAGTCAGCGCAGGACTGATCCGCCTTCTCCGCGCGGGCGCGCTCTCTCGGCGCGATGGGTGCCGGCCACGCGCACGATGCAGCATGATCTACCGGGGATGGCGGCGGCGGTGGGCGGGACGACGTGGCTGGTTTATGTGTGTAACCCGACGGCAAGATCGCCGGGCACGATGCGACCGGCGGCGGAGGTCGCGGCGTTTTTGAGGGAAGTGGCGCTACGCGCGCCGGTCGTAGTTTTTGACGATGGTGCCGTACCAGTATCGGCACGGATGCCGAGATGACGTTGCATGCGAGGCGATGCGAACGGCGTTGCCGGCGCGGGTTTGAGCGGCGGCCGACTTGCGCCGGGGCGCACGGGCGCTTTGCTCGGCGGCATGATTGAACCTTCTGCCGAAGCCACGGCGCTGCACGAACGCCTTTTTACGATCGACACCCATTTCGACACGCCGACAGCGAGTCTGCCGAGGGCGGGTTGGGATCTCGGGGTGCGTCACAGTCACGCGGATGATGGCTCACAGTGCGACCTGCCGCGAATGGTGACGGGCGGTCTAGATGCAGCGGTGTTTGCGGCTTATTTTATGCAAGCGGCCCGCAATGCTGAAGGGCACGCGGTGGCGCAGGCGGCGGTGCGTGGAATAGTGGAGCGGACCCGGGCGGCGATCGCCGCAAATGCGGGCACGTGCGGACTCGCGCTGGGGGCTGAAGATGCGCTGCGGTTAAAAACGGAGGGACGGCGTGCAATCTTTTTGAGTATCGAGAATGCCTATCCGCTCGGGCGCGAGGTCGGGGCGTTGCAGGAGTTCTTCGACCTCGGGGTGCGCATGATCGGTTTCACGCACATGCTGAATAACGATGTGGCGGATTCGTCGACCGATCCGCTCGGAGCGGAGTGGGGCGGGCTGAGCCCTTTGGGGCGGGAGATCGTTGCGGAATGCAACCGTCTCGGGATTATGGTCGACGGCTCGCACGTCTCGGACGCGGCGTTGGCGCAAATGATCGAGCAGTCGCGGGCGCCGGTGATCTTGTCCCACACGGGCTGCCGGGCGGTGTGCGATCATCCGCGTAACATCGGCGATGACCTGCTGCGCGCACTCGCGGCGAAGGGTGGGGTAATTCAAATTAATGGCTTGGCGGTGGCGATGGCGGCGCAAGCCGATTTGGCGGCGAAGACGGCGGCGGTGGACCGCATTATGATGCGATTTCGCAACGAGGTTTTGTCCCCGGTCGTGCGGGCTGAGGTGGGGCGGGCCTGGACGAAGTTTGAGCAAAGTTTTCCACCGGCGACGGCAACGATGGACGATTACGTGGCGCATGTGCTCCACGCGSTGGAAGTCGCGGGGGCAGACCATGTCGGCATCGGCTGCGATCTCGATGGCGGCGGTGGTTTTACCGGCCTGCGGGACGTGAGCGATTATCCGATGATCACGTGCGCGCTGCGAGCGCGCGGATTGAGCGCAGCCGCGCTCGGCAAAA
Organism: Opitutia bacterium; assembly: GCA_002737275.1. Taxonomy (GTDB): domain Bacteria; phylum Verrucomicrobiota; class Verrucomicrobiia; order Opitutales; family Opitutaceae; genus Tous-C4FEB. Next base: position 25,991 of record NSIG01000020.1, on the reverse strand, counting down.
TCTGGGGCGGCAATACGCTGCGCCTCATGCGGGACGTCGCGCGGTTGAGGTCGGCCTAGATTTTGCCCCGCAACCATACCCAGAGGTAACCGATGCGTTCACGCACGGCGGCGGTGCTGCGTTCGAGCGAGGAGACATCCCAGTCGACATCGCTCCAGTAAAATTCAGGGCTCGGCCGCGCGGTGTAGTCGGTTGGGCACGGCAGGACATCAACTCCGGCGCGCCGGAAGAGAGCGGCGGCCCGGGGGAGGTGCCAGGCGGTGGTCACGAGAGCAACCGGGGCTTGGCCGACCAAGGCCGCGACCTCACGGGCCTCGTCCTCGGTATCGCGGCCGGCTTCCGCATAAACGATGCGGCCCGGATCGATTCCGAGTTCGACCGCGACCCGGCCCAGAACGACGGCGTGAGTCGGATAGCCGGGTCGTCCGCCGCCGCTGGCCACCAGTTCCGCGCCGGGCAAGAGTCGCAGCAGGCGGACGCCCTCGGTGATGCGGGTGACAGCGGCGGAGGAAAGTTGGTTGTTGGCCGAGAGCCCCGGGGAGTCGGAGTGCCCGCTGCCTAGCACCACGACAAAGCGGCACCGCGCCAACTCCGCCGGCAAGGATTCGAGGGCCTTGAGCTCGGGGATTGGGGCGAACGTTGCTTCAATGGGTTGGACGAGCCAGGTGCTCACGACTTTGTTGGAAAACAAACCAAGCAGCACGGTGCCGGCGATGAGCAGCCAACGCCCCAATCGGACGCGTTGGGAGAAGAGCAGAACCACTAGGCCGACTGTCAGCAACGTTAGGCAGAACGGGAGCGGCATGAGCCAAAAGGAGACGAATTTTTTGAACCAGAACATGGAGCACTGAAAGCAAGGGACCGGCGGCGCGGCGAGCCTGGAGCGCGGGCGGGCGAAAGCCGAAAATGGCCATCAAACGGGTCAGAATATCCATTCGGCGCCCGGTTGCATCGTGCTAGGCTGATTCTTGGAAAAATTCGGATCGCACCGGGGCGACATTTTCTTCTCCCTTGAAGCGTCCCCGTACCCTATGAAGAAAATCTTGTCGATCTGCCTTGGAATGTTGAGTGCCGCCGCGGTCGCGACCGCCGCGGACACCTACCAAATTGCCGTGATCCCAAAAGGGACGACGCACGAATTCTGGAAGTCGATCCACGCCGGAGCCCATAAGGCCCGGATGGAACTTGCGACGCAGGGCATCATGGTGAATGTGATTTGGAAAGGCCCGCTCAAGGAGGATGACCGGGAACAACAGGTTCAGGTTGTGGAGAATTTTATCGGCCGACGCGTGGACGGCATGGTGTTGGCGCCGTTGGATCGGCGGGCGTTGGTCGGACCGGTGGAGACGGCGGCGCGGGGCAAGATCCCGGTCGTGATCATCGACTCCGGCTTGGCGACGGATAAAATCGCGAGCTTCGTCTCGACCGACAACCGCGAGGGCGGGCGGATCGCCGGGCGCAATCTTGGGAAATTGCTCGGGGGAAAAGGGAATGTGATTATGCTCCGTCTCCAAGTTGGCTCGGCCAGCACGGAAGAGCGCGAAGAAGGTTTTCTTGAAGTTATGAAGAAGGACTTCCCTGTGATTCGCCTGCTCTCAATCGACCAACACGGCGGCGCGACCCGTGACACGGCAAAACGGGTATCCGAGAATCTGCTCAGTCGTTTCGGTCGTGAGGTGAACGGTATTTTCACCTGCAATGAATCGACGACGGCCGGCATGTTGCTGGCGCTCCGCGACGCCGGGCTGGCCGGCAAGGTAAAGCTCGTCGGCTTTGATTCCGGAGAAACGCTCAATGCCGGTTTGAAGTCGGGCGACATCGCCGGCCTCGTGGTGCAGAATCCGCTCAATATGGGCTACCTCGGGGTGAAGACAGTGGTCGCGGTGATTCGCGGAGAGAAAGTGCCGGTCCAGATCGATACGGGGGTTGGCTTCGTCACGAAGGAAAACTTCAATGATCCGGCGATGGCCGACATCGTGAATCCTCCGTTAGCGAAGTATTTGAAGTGAGATGTCCGACGTCCGCCTCCGCCTCACGGCGATCCAGAAAAGCTTTGGCGCCACCCGGGCGTTGAAGAGCGTCTCGCTGGAGATCGCGCCGGGCGAAGTGCACGCGATCATCGGTGAGAACGGCGCGGGCAAGAGCACCCTGATGAAGATCCTCAGCGGTGCCTACGGGGCGGATGCGGGCACGATGAATCTGAGCGGAGTGCCTTACCTGCCGGAGAATCCCCATGACGCCCGGCTCAAGGGTGTGGCGATGATTTACCAAGAGTTGAATCTCGCGCTGCATCTGAGCGCGCAGGAAAATATTCTGCTGGGGGCTGAATCGGCCCGGGCGGGCTGGATTGATCGCAAAACTTCCCGGGAACGCGCGCAAGCGGCGCTCGCCCAACTCGGGCATGAGGGGCTCGATCTGGACCGGTTGGCCGGCGATTTTTCGATCGCCGAGCAGCAGATCATCGAGATTGCGCGGGCTCTGCTGATCTCGCCCCAAGTGCTGATCATGGACGAGCCAACGAGCAGTCTCACGCAGGCCGACACCGAGAAACTCTTTGCGACGATTGCCCGGCTCCGGGCCCGGGGCGTGAGCATCATCTACATCAGTCATTTCCTGGAGGAGTGCCGTCTCATTGCGGACCGTTACACGGTGCTGAAGGACGGCGAAACGGTCGGTTCCGGCGAAATGGCCGGGGCGAGTCTCGACCACATCGTGACGTTGATGACGGGACGTGAAGTGAAAGACCTTTATCCGCGCACCGCGCACCCCATGGGGGCCGTCGTGCTTGAGGTGAAGGCGGTGGCGAGCAAGCCGCGGCTGAGGCGGGCGACTTTGCAACTGCGCGCCGGGGAAGTTTTCGGTCTGGGCGGACTGATCGGCGCCGGGCGTACGGATTTACTGCGCGCGATCTTCGGCCTCGATGATTTGGCGGCGGGCGAGGTCTGCATTCTCGGTGCGCCGACTCGAGCGGTGGGGCCAAAGAATCGCTGGGGGCAGGGCGTGGGCTTTTTGAGTGAGAACCGCAAAGAGGAAGGCCTAATGCTGAATCAGACCATCACCGATAACCTTACACTCACGAAGCTGGGCGAATTTGGTCGGATGGGTTGGATCAACGGAGGCCGGCAGCAAGCCGTGGCGCAGCGCTGGGTCGGTGAGTTGCGCGTAAAGTGCCGCGATGCCGGGCAGCTGATCGGAGAGCTTTCGGGCGGGAACCAGCAAAAAGTGGCATTGGCCCGGCTGCTGGAGCACCCGGCGCGGATTTTTTTACTCGATGAACCGACGCGCGGCATCGACGTGGGCAGCAAAGCGCACATCTACCAATTGGTGAGCGAGCTCGCGGCGGCAGGGAAAGCCGTGGTGGTGGTGAGTTCCTACCTGCCGGAGTTGCTGGGGATGTGCGACACGATCGGTGTGATGTGCCGCGGAGAGCTCACGGCGGTGCGGCCGCGGGCCGAGTGGAGCGAGACTGAGATCATGCGCGCGGCCACGGGGAGCGCGGGTTGAATTTCCGATGAAAGACATCTTTAGAATTTTGCTGGCAAAAGGCGGCCCGTTTATCGGGCTGATTTTGGTGATCGTGCTTTTTTCAATTCCGGCGGAGACGCGGGAATTTTTTCTCACCTACAATAATTTTAAGATCATCTTCACGCAGACGGTCATTGTGGCCATCGGCGCCTTGGGTATGACTTTGATCATCGTAAGTGGCGGGATTGATCTGTCCGTCGGCTCGAGCATTGCGCTTACGAGTGTGGCGGGCGCGCAGTTGCTTCAACGTGGCTGGGCGCCGATTCCCGTGCTAATCGCGATGGTGGCGGTCGGGGCTCTGATCGGACTTTTGAACGGCACAGCGATCGCGGGCCTGCGCATGACCCCGTTTATCATCACACTGGGGACCCTCGGCGTGGCGCGCGGCTCGGCCAAGTGGATGGCGGACAACCAGACGGTGAACTACGACAGCTCGCCCATCAATGGCTGGATGACGACGGCCGACCCCTTTAGCCACGCGTTGCCGGCGGGCGTCTGGGTGGCGCTGGGCTTGGCGGTGCTGACCGCGATTCTGTTGCGAAAAACGGTTTTTGGCCGGCATATCTTTGCCTTGGGATCGAATGAAGCGACCGCGAGGCTTTGCGGCATCGCGACGACACGGCTGAAGGTAGCTATTTACACTTTGGCCGGAGCGTTTTTTGGACTCGCGGGTTTATTTCAGCTTTCGCGGCTGCGGCAGGGCGATCCGACGGTGGCGGTGGGGCTGGAACTCGACATCATCGCGTCGGTGATCATCGGCGGGGCGAGCCTCAGCGGCGGCGTGGGGACGATCTTGGGCTCGATGATCGGGGCGTTGATCATGGCTGTGCTGCGCAACGGATCGCAACAGATGGGCTGGCCCACTTATTTTCAGGAAATCATCATTGGATTGGTGATCATCGTGGCTGTCTTTTTGGACCGGTTACGGCAAGGTCGGCAGGCATGAGGGGTGAGGGGTCGCGCGGGTGGGCGCGGGGAGGAACTCGGCCTTGACAGTGAAAGGTCGGCTCGCGAATTTCTTCCTGTCTGCACGGCGGCCATAGCTCAGTTGGTTAGAGCACAAGATTGTGATTCTTGGGGTCGCGGGTTCGAATCCCGTTGGCCGCCCCATTTTTTAAGTCCCGAACTCAGCAGTGAGTTAGGGGCTTATTTAGAGCAGAAAACTGGGACTAAAAAAGAGCGACTGCGGTTTAGTGGCCCCTTTGTGTCCCCCTTTTTTTGTTCCACCTCGGGGCGTTTTCGCTCACTACGGCATAGAGCGGCCAACGCCATTCGCGGTGCAAGCAAAGGGCATGGGGGTGGGGGGCGTATTCAGGCGTCAGGGGGAACATTAGGATTGGTCCGCTCCGGCTCAAAAAAATTTCCCAAAAGGGGAGGCCGGCCGCACGTGGCAAGACCGGGCGCAGAGCTAGAGGATACCTTGTCTTCGCCGATCATACTGGCCGAAAACTAACAAACTAGCCGGATAAAGAAGCTGGTGAGCGGCAATGATTGGATTGCAACCACCACCGCAGTCATCACATCAAACCAGTCCAAAGACTAACACTCCACCTGGCCCAGTTTTCGGGACCCGCTCACTTTTTGAATCGGTGGACCTTCCCCTAGTGAACAGTTAAGCGAGCTGTATTCAAATCTGAAATACGGAGCGCCTTACTTAATGCGGTTCAAGCGGGCCGCGCTCAGAAGCGCCCGCGGACGCTGACGGTCCACGAAGCGCCGTAGTGGTTGATGGCGCGGAGGAGGCCGGGGCCGTTGCTGTAGGTGCGGATGGGTTCGTTAAGGATGTTGCGGCCTGAGACGGTGACCTCGTAGCGCGGGCTGATTCGCCAGCCGCCGCTGAAGTCGAACATCAGGCGCTCGTATTGCCAGAGTTCCTCGCCGCCGCTGGAAGAATTGAAGCGCGGTGCAGACCAGGTGGCCCGCAGCTGGGCGTTGAAGGTGTTGTTGCCGTAGCGCAGGCCGCCATTGGCGGACTTGGGCACATGGTCGGCGATCCGGGTATCGGCGGCGGTACGCGTGACCGAGCCGAAGACGCTGAAGCCACCGAATGGGCGAGGTAGAAACACGAGTTGCTGCGAGTATTCGATCTCAACGCCGTCGATGCGGCGCGTGCCGGGCGAACTCACGGGCCGGAGGAATCGGTAGCCGGTGAACTCGGGGTCATCCGCATAGCCGGCCTCCGCGGCGGTGACGTTTTCAGTGCCGGAGCCCAAGTTCTCGATGTTGAGACGGAAGGCGGACACGCTGAAGGTGCCGGCGGGTTCGAGGTAATATTGGAGACTTGCGAAAAACTTGTCGGAAGTTTCGGGCTTCAAATCGGGGTTGGGCACGCGCACGGTCTGCGCGGCCTCGTCGACGGTGATGGTGCCGGTGAGGTTGGCGTAGTTCGGACGGGCGATCGACTGGCTGCCGGCGAGTTGGAAGTTGAGGTTGTCGGTCAGAGCCCACTTGGCGCCGCCGCTGAGGAAGGTGTTGCCGTAGCCGCCGTAGGTACTCTCGCGCCGGCCGTAGCGGTATTGGAAATCGGTGAACGCAAGCGTGCCCGGCGTGAAGCCCGCGCGCTGCACCACCGCGGCCGGTAGCACATCTTGCGAGCGGCCGACGGTGCGCGTCCGCTCGTGGCGCAAGCCAATGTTCAGACGCACCGTGCGCCAGCGGGTGTTGGCCTCGACGTAGCCGGCGTCGATCTGCTCCTTTAGCGCACGGGCGCTGTAGAGTTCATTGATGCGGTTGGCCGTGAGGTTGGACAGGAAGTGGCTGGGATTGGCAATGAACAGATCGCGTGTGGCATAGGGATCGGCGAGCGGGATACCGATGGTGCCAATGTTGCCTCCGACGCGAGCGTCGTAAGGGTGGTTGGTGATGGTGGGCAGAATGGTGGTGGGTGCGGTAATGGAGCCGGCTGCGCCGACGTAGGTCCACTGCAGCGCACCGTTTTTCTCAAGATCGTAGACCGCGAGCTTGGTCTTGCCGCCGGCACCAAGCTGGATGGGCAGGCCGCCAAGTGTAATCGTCTTTGTGGCGTCAAAATATCCGATCCAAAGTTGGTTGGTAGCGGCCTGCGGAGTGGCTGAGATGTTGTTGGTATAATTGGTCTCGCCGCGGTTGTAGTTGGCGGGGTTGTCCCAGGGGAGGCCGCTGAGCTGCGAGAGGTTCCAATCGCCGTCGGTCGCGCTCGAGCGATTGCCGCGCCAGCTCATGCGCGTGAGGCGGTGCCCGACAGCTTGGAAGTATCCCTCCGTGATCTGCTCATAGGCCGTGCGGCTGCGCGAATAGCCGCCCCCAAGTGTGACCGTGAAATCGCCGCGCTTGAAATCGATCCGGGGCGTGAAGGTGAGGGTGCTGTTGAGCTTGTTGCGCCGCGAGGTGTTGTATTGCACCCGGGTGTTGGCATTGGCGGTGGCAAGCGCGGTCAGATCGGTGACCGTGGATCCGGCGGTGACCTGAGCGGGATTAACGAAGAACGCGATCTGGCGGAGGTTAGTGCCGTCGTTGAAGTGCGAACCGGCGGTGCGCAGCGAGAAGGAAAGTTCGGGCGAAAACTTGTAGTCGGTAGTCAGCGTTACCGAGCCGCGCGTGGTGAGCTTGGGCGCGTCACGAAACGCGATTTGGTTGATCACGGGGCCGCGAGCGGCGTCGGCGTAGCTGTAGGTATGGGTGACGCCCGCCTGTTCGGTGGAGAGCGTGTTGGCGCCAAGGGAGAGCGCCACGCCGAAGCGTTGCTTGAACGCCTCCGCGTAAGTAAAGACGAAGTTTGGGCGAACCTTGTAGTCGGTGCGGTCGTAGGGGCCGGGGGTGCGCTTGTAATCCCAGGAGTACTCGTTGCCGGTGATRCCGACGGTGGCGGTGATCTCGCGGCGCTTGCGGTCRAAGGCGGAGCGGCTGCGCATGTTGATGCGGCCGGCGGGCGAATCGGCCTCCATGCTCGCGGTGGCCGTCTTGTTAATCTCGATGGAATCGGTGCCGATGATGCTGGCCTGCTCGAACTCGAACTGTCGCGAGGCGCCGCCAAAAGACGCGGAGGGAGCACTCGCCATCGTCATGCCATCGACGCTCACTGAAGCGTAGCGCGGATCGAGGCCGCTGATGCGTGCGGTGCGGGCGTCGGAATCGACGTAGTCCATCACGACACCCGGAAGATACTTGATAAATTCGCCTACGGTACCGCCGGTCAGGTCGCCGAAATTATCAGCGGAGACCACACTCTTCACATTGATCGCGGCGCGTTGTTCCATGATGGCCTTGGCATTGCCCTCGCGCTCGGCGGAGACGGTAAACTCAGAGAGTTTGATAATAGAGGCACCGCGGTCGTTTGCGGCGGGCTTCGCTCCGGCTAACACGAGTTCAAAGTCACGCGTGGTCGTGGTGCCGTCCGCGACACGCAGGGTGGCGGAGGCGGGTGCGTAGCTGGTGTAGCGCAGCGTGATCGTGACCTCACCGGCAGGCACGCCGCTGAGCGTGTAGGCGCCGTCGGCGGCGGAATAGGCGACGAGTGACGTGCCGGCGATGGCGAGTTCGGCGTTGCGAACGTATTCACCGGTGGCGGGATTGAAGATACGGCCTTGGATCGAKCCGGTGGCTGCGCGGCCCAGCGCGGCGGCGAGCAAGAAAACACTAAGCGCGGCGAGGAATCGGATGGATGGGGACGGGGTCATGGGGGGATGGGGGAAGCGAGATTGCTCCCCAGAAACAGCATTTGTAAAGTGTTCGCGGTGATCCCCCGACATCCGGGCCACTTGTAATGTTAGTCCGCGGCCTGAAAAGGAACCCAGACCATGAAAGGCCCAAAGCCAACACTCCACCTGGCCCAGTTTTCGGGACCCACTCACTAGACTTCGTTTTTTTGCCAGCAGGATGCCGATTGGTGAGTTGTGAAGTAGTGAGCGCCATGCTCTCGGACCATCGTCCGGTCGTGGTGGAGTTCGAGATCGGCTGAGTCGGCCATGACCGGCTAGGCCAATGCGTCCGAAATTTCGTTGAGTGCCGAGAATTGGGCCTGGAAGGGGCCACGATTTCGCTTCGGGCCGACGAAGACCCCCCAATCCTTTTAGCGGCCATTCTGAGCGAAGGGAACTCGAAACGTGCGCATTTTTGGGCTGGGGAGCGGTGGAAAAGGTCAGGCGCGAGCGGTGCGGGCCGCGGCTGAAATCGCAGTTGACATCAGAGGGTGCAGCGTGACTTTTCCACCCTTCACTTGCTGGCTTCCTAGCTCAATGGTAGAGCAGTTGACTCTTAATCAATTGGTTTGGGGTTCAAGTCCCCAGGGAGCCACCACTTTTGTTTTTTCCACTTCTTTTCGGCAAGTTTTCGGGGGATTCTGGCCGGCGTAGCTCAATGGTAGAGCACCTGTTTTGTAAACAGGCGGTTGCGGGTTCGAATCCCATCGCCGGCTCCATCCCGAGGGACACGGCTGACGGATTTAATCGGAGAATCAAAATTTTACTGCCTGATGGTGTAATGGTAGCACAAGCGACTCTGACTCGCTTAGTCTAGGTTCGATCCCTAGTCGGGCAGCCAGTTTGCAGAAAAGAAAACCCCCACTTCGACGTTGGTCGAAATGGGGGCTGGTTTTGAAGAAACGGGATGGGCGTCAGCTCCAGCGCAGATCGATGCGGGACAGGGGCATTTGGCGGATGCGTTTGCCCGTGGCGGCGAAGATTGCGTTGCAGATGGCCGGCGCAACGGGCGGCAAAGCCGGTTCACCGAGGCCAGTGGTCGGATAGTTTGTCGAGAGGAAGTAGGTCTCTACTTTGGCCGGTGCCTCGGTGATGCGCATGAGCGGGTAATCGTTGAAATTACCCTGCACCACGCGTCCACGCTCGATATTGATCTCTTGGCTCTTTAAGACACAAAGACCGTCGAGCACGGAGCCTTCGACTTGATTTTCGGCGCCACTGAGGTTGACCACTTGAGCTCCGATGTCTGCGCCGGTGACGAAGCGATCCACTTTGAGTTCGCCGTCTTTGGTGACGGTGACTTCGGCGACTTGGGCGAAGTAGCCGCGGTGACTGAAGTGAAACGCGAGTCCCGCGCCCGAACCTTTGGCGAACTTCTTTTGGCCCCAGCCCGCCTTCTCGGCTGCGAATTTCAGGACGTTGCGCATTCTAGCGACGTTGTAGGGCGCGCCGCCGCCTTTGGCTTTGCCGCCGCCAGGCGGTGTGCCCGCCGGCATTTCGTCTTTGTCGCCGAGGATTTCGAGACGGAGCTCAAGCGGATCGCGCCCGCCGGCGTGGGCGAGCTCGTCGATGAAGCTATGGAAGACCCAAGGGAAGACGCAGCTGCCGGGAGCACGCCATGGGCCCATCGGCCAACCTGTATCAAACATGGTTTGATCCGCCTGGTAGTTGGCGATCCAACGGCCCGGAAACTCATCGGCGCTGAGCGAGCCACCGCTGCCGGGGCTGCCGCCTTCGCCGAACGTGAAGAAGTGATTCTTCCAAGCGACGATTTTTCCTTTGGCATCGATACCGCCCTTTAGAAAGTGGAGGCCGCCCGGACGATACTGGTCGTGCTTCATGTCATCTTCGCGCGACCAAGTGAGTTTGACGGGCGCATTCACCTTTTGGGCAATTGCGGCAGCCTCGATGAGATAATCGGCGCCGATACGGCGGCCGAAACCACCGCCGGCCCGGTTAAGATGCAGGATAATTTTTTCGGGCGGGATCCCGAGCACGCGGTTCACCATACCGGTGCCGATGGACGGAATTTGCGTGGGGGACCAGATTTCCATCACGCCGTCGTTCCAGTGCGCTGTGGTATTCTGCGGCTCGAGGTTGGCGTGCGAAATGAACGGGTAGATGTAGTTAGCTTCGACGACTTTGGCGGCGCCCGCGAGGGCTGCATCGGGATCGCCGTCTTTGCGGAGCACGCGTGCGCCGGGTTGGGCGGCTTTCGCCGTCGCCTGAGCGACGAAGCCATCCCAGCTCTCGGTTGCGACTTTGCCTTCGTCCCACACAATCTTGAGTTGTTTTCGGGCGGACATTGCGGACCACGTTGAGTCGGCGATGATCGCGACCCCGGGGACGAGCTCCTTCAGCTTATCGTTACCCGCGAGAATGAAGGCGTCCTTCACGCCGGGGAGGGTCTTGATTTGGTCGAGATTGGCGCTGACGACTTTGCCGCCGAACGCCGGACACTTTTCGTAAACAGCGTAGAGCATTCCCGGCAGTTTGACGTCGATGCCGAACAGCGGTGTTCCGGTAACGATCGCGGGCGTGTCGTATTGTGCAACGCGGGTGCCGAGGAGTTTAAAGTCCTTCGGTTGCTTAAGCGTCACGGCGGATTTTTCCGGCACGGGCAACGTGGCGGCTTTGGTCGCGAGCTGACCGTAGGTGAGTTTCTTGCCGGACCTATGGACGACGGTGGCTTTCTCCGCACGGCACTCGGAGGCGGGAACGCCCCACGTTTGGGCGGCGGCATCGACCAACATGGTTCGCACGGTGGCTCCGACGAGGTGAAAATTGTCGTAGTTGTTCGGCGTTGAATTGCTGCCGCCCGCACCTTGATTGCCGTATTTATTCAGGTCGAAATCACCTTGTTCGATGGCGATGTCCTTAAACGGCACTTCGAGCTGTTCCGCGATGATCATCGGGAGCGAGGTCTTCACGCCTTGGCCCATCTCGGGCTGTTTCGAGACGATGGTCACTTTGCCGGCCGTCGTGATACGGACAAAGGCGTTCGGCGAGAAATCGGCTGACGCTGAAGCGGCCGAGGCGGCGGCAGCGGCGTCGCCGCCGGAGCGAATGTAAAACGCGAGGGCGAAGCCACCGCCGGCGAGGCCGGTGAATTTCAGGAAGTCGCGGCGATCAACGGGGCGGGAGAGAAGGGGAGTGTTCATTGGGCACCTCCGGTGACGGGAGTGAGGGTGGCGGCGAGTTTGATGCCGGCGCGAATCCGCATGTAGGTGCCGCAGCGGCACAGATTGCCGGCCATGGCGCCGTCAATATCTTCGTCCGTCGGCTTGGGGTTGTCCTTGAGTAGTGCGGCTGCGGTCATGATTTGACCGGCCTGACAGTAACCGCATTGGGCGACATCGAGCTCTGACCACGCCTGCTGCACCGGGTGCAGCTTGGTGGCGTCGGCGGCGAGGCCTTCGATCGTGGTGATCTTCATACGACCGACCGTTGAGACCGGCGTCATGCAGGACCGGGAAGGAACCCCGTTGACGTGAATGGTGCAGGCGCCGCACTGGCCGATGCCGCAACCAAATTTCGTGCCCACGAGTTCGAGATGATCGCGCAACACCCAAAGCAGCGGGGTGTCGGCGGCCACGTCCACCGAGCGGGACTGGCCGTTAACTTGGAGTGTGTATTTTGGCATGGGAGAAAAGGGGGAGCCAGTCCGGGCTTATCGAGGGGAGAAAGACGGAAAGTAGAGAAAGACGTCACACTAATTTCTTCAACGCGAGAAAGTGGTAGCGAGAAAAGGCGAGTAGAGAAACTGCCGGGTTCAGTGGGTCCCTTGGGGTTGAGATCTACCGTTGGGCTGCTGTCGAGAGACGGTCGATGATCGGCTGGCTATCGTTTTCGTGAGCGCGCACGAGCGCCAGAAACTCGGCAGCTGTGATCGCGTGTTTCTGGAAAAAATCCCGGTCTCCGCCACAGCAGAACATCATCGACGCCGGGAGCTCGCCGCGCAGTTTGGCGCGGGCCTTCGGGATGAGTCGGGGCAGCCAAGTGATCCCCTGCACGGTGGCGGTCTTGGCCGGGAGGCTAGCGGGGTCCAAGACGACGGTGGACGGACGGCCTTTTTGCTCGTTGAGAAAATAGTCCCGGCGCACGAGCTCGATCGCGTGGGCGGTGGCGAAGTCAGGCGCACCGTAGTTCGCAAGGTCTTCAACGTAGTCAAAAACGTGCTGTGCGGTGATGCCTTGGCTGGCCAAGAAGGCGGCGTCAGCCGCGTCCAGCAGGTTGGCGGCGGCCGCACCGCCGCGGGCATAACGGGCGGAGGCACGGTCGTAAACAGCTCGGAAGGCGGCGGCAAATTCGACGGAAGTCATAGGGTGGCGGTGGCAACCGAATGGTGGAAACGAAAGGAGGCAAGCGGCGCTCGGCTAAAATCCGGTGTCGCAAGGGCTCTCGGCGTGGTCGAAAAGCCCGTAGGGGAACAACGGGCTCGACCTCAATCGGCGGGGCTGAAGTCGATCAGGCGTTTAAAGCGGTCTACTTTGGCCACCACGACGTCGAGCCGGGCGTTGAGCGTGTAGCGCTTCTTCGAGCGGCGGCCGCTGAGCGTGTGCGTGGATTCGTCGAAGGAATAGAAATCCTCGCCGAGGGCATCGGCCGAGATGAAGCCGAAGGTCATGGACTCAAGCAGTTCGACGAAAAAGCCGTTGCGGCGGACGTCGGTGATGACGGCAGTGAAGCGGGTGCGGGGCTTGCGATCGAGTTCGCGCTCGAAGAACTCAAGGATCTTGATCTTCACGCTTTCGCGCTCGGCCTGTTGCGAGTTTTGCTCGGTGGCACTGATCTGTTCGCCGAGGGCCTGCATCCCGGCGGCGCTGTGCATCGCATCGGCTCCTTGAGGCGCGTAGCCCTCGTGCTTCACCAGATAATGTTGTAGCACGCGGTGGACGATGAGGTCAGCGTAGCGGCGGATGGGCGAAGTGAAGTGGCTGTAGTCTTTTTTGTTGAGCCCGTAGTGCCCGTCGGCCGTGTGGCGGTAAACCGCTTTCTGCAGGCTGCGCAGGAGTTGAGTCCGAAGGGTATAGCCTTGGGGATGCTCGGCCAAAATCTTCAGGAGCTTGGTGACCTCTTTGCGCTGCGAAAGGTCGCCCACGATGATTTTGAACGTGCCGAGGAGTTCGCGGAATTCGCCGAGCCGCTCGGCGTCGGGATCGTCGTGAACGCGGTAGAGCGAGGGGAATTTCTGGAGGCGCGTGAGGCGGGCCACGGCCTCGTTGGCGGCGAGCATGAACTCTTCGATGAGCTGGTGACTTTCGTCGTGCTCAATTTTCTCCAAGCGATCGGCATAGCCGTCTTTGTCGACGAAGATTTTGGTCTCGGRCATGTCGAGATCGAGGCTGCCGTGGGCCATGCGGTCGCTGCGAAGCTGGCTCGCGATTTTCCAGAGGGCACGAATCCACGTCTGCAGGTCGGTGAGCTCGGCGTCGGTCAACTCACGCAAGGCGCGGCCGGTGGAGCCGGTCTGGTGTTTGGCTGGGAGCGGCAGCGCACGGATTTTCTCAAGGTCGTCGGTGAAGAGGAAGGCGTAGGCCTGTTTGTAGGTGAGCCGTTTGCGGGAACGAATGACGGTGTTCGCGTAGGCGGTGGCGGTGATTTTACCGGCCTTCGAAAACGTCAGGAAGACCGCTTTGCAGAGGCGGTCCTGAGCCTCGACGAGGGAGCAAAGACCGTTGGAAAGTTTTTCGGGCAGCATCGGAATGACCGTGCCGACGAGGTAGGTGGAATTGCCGCGAGCCTGAGCCTCGCGGTCGAGTGCGGTCCCGGGGCGGACGTAGCTGGACACGTCGGCGATGTGGATGCCGATCTTGGTCTCGCCGGCGGGTGTAAGCTCATACGAGAGCGCGTCGTCGAAGTCTTTGGCGTCGTCGGGGTCGATGGTGAAAACCGGCAACTCGCGGTAGTCGAGGCGGCCGGCCGTGTCTTTGGCCGGGACGCGGTCGGGGAGGAGGGAGGCCTCGCGCTCGACATCGGCGGGAAAACTGGTGGCGAGGTTGAACTTCTCGTAAATGCCTTGGAGCTCCGCCCGCGGCTCGTGGGTCTTGCCGAGGCGGGCCGTGGCGACGCCGGTGAGCGATTTGCGGCGGTCGGTCCAGTCATCGAGTTTGACCACGACCTTGTCGCCGGCGGTCACCTCGACTGACGAAGGGGTGAGCAGCACCTGCTGAATGAAACGAGGATCGTCGGGGGTGACGACAAACTTGCTGCCGGAACGGAAGACATTGCCGACGACCGACATTTTCTCGCGAGTGATGACGCGGGTGACGCGGCCGACCGTCTCGCCCGGGCGGCGGCCGGTGGCGCCGGGATAAACGCGCACGGCGACGATGTCGCCCGGGAGGGCCACGCCGGTGTCGTCGGGTGAAATCTGCATCGCCGGCGTGTCGGGTCCGCCGGGGGCGTTGGCGAGGACGACGAAAGCGGAGCCGCCGCCGCGAAACTGAATGCGGCCGCGAAGCTCGTGCGGATCGGGCACGGATTGGCCCGCGGGAGCGGAGGAATGTCCGGACTTGGCGGCTAAGGGTACGGTGTCGGCGCTGCGGCCGCGAAAATTCTTCAGGGGCGCGGACTTGGCGGCGTTCGGTTGAGGMCGGAACTTGCCTGATTTTTGATTGGTCACGGGGGCGGGCGTCGCGGAACCGCGGGGCATGGGTTGGAAAATGGGCCGGGCCTCGACCTTGGCCGACTCGATGTGGGCTTTGAAGCGGGCCTGAAGATCGGCCTTCGCATTTGCCTTGGCCGCGGACGCGAGCTCGATCTTGCCGCCATCGAGGATACGTAGTTCGCGGGATTTGACGAGATCGCGGATTTCGCCGGCGAGAGCGGCGCTGTGCTTCTTGYTCAGGTTCAGCAAGCGCCCGAGCATGAAATTGTTGGCGGGGCGGTAGTCTGGCTCGCGGAGTTTGGCAAAGAGGCGGTCGCGGAGGGTCATGTTAAGATTAGGTGGCGCTAAGCGCGATCCGAGCTTTCTAGTTGGCCTAAGAAACGGTGGTGTCCATGGTCGGGCGATGAAAATCGTCCACGCGGCCAGCGAGCTGTTCCCCTTCATCAAGACCGGAGGCTTGGCTGATGCGGTCGGTGCGCTCACCGGCGCGCTGGCGGATCGCGGTCATGAAGTGTCGGTCTTTTTGCCGGGTTACCGGGCGGCGCGGGAGCATCCGGACGCCGCCAAGGCGGAACTCCGCCTGCGGATTAAGGTGGAGATGGGCGATCAGTTCCTGTCGGGCGACGTGCGGGCGTTTTCACCGCGGAAAAACCTCACGGTCTATCTGATTTGCCGGGAGGAGTTTTTCGACCGCCGGGCCCCCTATGGAAACGGAGAACGCGATTACGAGGACAACGCGGAGCGGTTCATCTTTTTCGCAAAAGCGGTGGTCGAGACATTGCGGTTGGCGGATTTGCAGGCCGACATCGTGCATGCGCATGACTGGCAGGCAGGGCTGATTCCGTTGCTGGTCCGTGAAACGGAACGGCGGCACGGGGCGACCCTGGCGCTTAAGACGGTATTTACGATTCACAACATCGCCTACCAAGGCCTCTTCCCGCCGGCGATTTTTGCGCGGACGAATCTGCCAGACGAACTCAACCAGATCGACGGGATCGAGTATTATTCGCAGATCAGCCTGCTGAAAGGCGGCGTTCTTTTTGCCGACCGGGTCACCACGGTGAGTCCGCGCTATGCACAGGAGATACAGACGCCCGAGTTTGGCTGCGGGATGGATGGTGTGATCCAAACGCGGGTTGAGGATCTTTCCGGTCTGCTCAACGGTGTGGACGAGGCGGTGTGGAATCCGGCGACGGATGTTTTGTTGCCGGCGCGCTACTCGGCGGCGGATTTGAAGGGCAAGTCGGCGTGCCGGGTGGAGTTGCTGAAACGTGCGGGTTTCGATCCCAAATTCAAAGGCGCTATCTTTGGCATGGTGTGCCGGCTGACGGAGCAGAAAGGCATCGATCTTCTGCTCGCGAATCAGGACTTTTTCCTCGAGCAGGACGTGAATCTGATCGTGCTCGGATCGGGGGACAAACGGATGGAAGGCGAATTGCAGGCGCTCGCGGCCCAGGCGCCGAAGAAGATTTTCCTGAGCGCGCGGTTGGACGAGGCGATGAGCCACCTGATCGAGGCGGGCAGCGATTTTTTTGTGATGCCCTCGCTGTTTGAACCCTGTGGTTTGAACCAGATGTATTCGCAGGTCTACGGCACGGTGCCGATTGTTAGCCGCGTGGGCGGACTGGCCGATACGGTGCTCGATGCAGACGAATTCCCGGCGACGGGCACGGGGCTGATGGGTGCGCCGAGCGTGGCGGGACTGAGCGACGCGCTATGGCGGGCGCAGCAACTGTTTGGTGAGGCGGCGCGTTATGCAGCGGTGCAGCAACGTGGCATGAAGCGCGATTTTTCGTGGAAAGTCGCAACGGCAGGTTACGAGAAACTCTATTCGGACGCGCTTTGAGCCAACGGGAAGTGGCATGGGCGTCCTACCCATGGGATCGCAAACGACCGGGCAAGATGCCCGCTCGTTCACGGGCGAGACGCCCATACCACGCGAGCAACGCATCCGATGACTTTGCTTCCAGTTACCCCGTGGTCGCCGAACGCGGCACCTTTCTCGTAAAACGGGGCAAACCAGACGGTCAAATCTCAGCGTTCGCGCCTGAGATTTGAGGATACGATAACGGTGGGGGATCAGAACCGGCCTTCGACGCCGGCGGTGATCGTGGTGCCGTTGACGAGGAAGGTTTCAAGTTGGTCGCGGACGCTGCGATAATAAATCTGAGGCTCGTTAAAGAGATTTTGTACCCCAAAGGAAAGAGTGAGACCGGGGCGTAGGGAGTAGCGCACGTTGGCGTTCACGATCTCGCGGGATTGGAGATATTGGTTTCGTGAGGGCTGGGCTAGGTTGTAGGCGTTGCGAATACTTTCCGCGGTGTAATTATAACTCATCGATGCACCGATCTTTTTATAGTCCCAAGACAGCGATGCGTTGGCGGTGCGCGGGATGAAGCCGTTAACGTCCTTATTTTTGAGGTAGGCACCAGGGGTGCCGTAGTCACCGTGGGCGGTGATCTGGGACATATTGGCATTGAGCCGAAATCCTTTTAGCGGGCCGGGTAAAAAGCGGAATTGTTGGACGTAGCTGACTTCCCAGCCTTGGGTAAAGGCGCTGCCGGCATTGGCGCTGGAAAGGATTGAGTAGCCAACAAACTCGCCCTCGTAGCCGTTTTCGGCGCCTGGGGCGACCGTTCCGACATTGAAATTTGAGACAATGAGGTCGTCGATCTTCTTGTGAAACCAACCAAATGTTAAAGTGCCTGAGGGGTTGAAATAGTATTCTAAAGAGAAATCCCAGTTCTTGGCTTTGGTAGGCTTTAGATCTGGATTGCCAAAGGTGACCGTCTGATTGGTGTCGTTGAATGACAAGGCGGCAACGTTGTTGGCTAAGGTAGGGCGGCCGAAGCCCGTAGTCCACGCAGCGCGGGCTTTGAGATTCGGAGTTAGATCACGCCACAGGTGGATGCTGGGGAAGTTTTGCCCGTAGGTGCCCTCGTTTTCGTAGGCGATACTATCCCGCTGAGCGGAACCAGTAGGGTCGGCGAGTTGTTGAGCCGAAGTGGACAAGATGCGGGCGCGACGGCGGCCTTCGCCGGTCGTGTCAGTTACCTCCCGGCGGAGACCGAAGAGGAATCCATTGCGACCGACTTTTCCTTGCGACATTAAATAATAACCAGTGATTTTTTCGTTAACTTTATTTGAGGTGGTAAGGCGGTTATTTTCGTAAAAATATTTGTCTTCCTGCCACAGCGACGGGTTGGTCGGTTGACCATTCTGAATAAATTCGGCGCCCTCCCATTGGGGTATTTTGCGCCCGGTTTTTAGCGCGTCGGTCAATATAATAGACGGATCGGTCCGCAGAGCGGCGGTGCCCAAGTAGCTCCAGCGGCGCTGGCGGCGCTCGAGCTCAACGGTGTGATCGCGGACCGAAACGCCGGATTTGAGGTAAACCGTAAAAGCGCTGATGGGTAGAAGGTATTTTAAGTTAGCGCGGGCTTCTTGGATCAGATCGATATCCAAGTTGCCTGATCCCGTGCTGAGGCCGTTTACGCTGGGACGATAGTTATTGGGATTGGTGAAATCGAGACCGCCATTTTGGATAAAACGTGGATAAAGGACCGATTGAGTGCGGTCGAGCACCCAGCCTACGCCCGTTTCGCCGTTGGGGCCGACGATGTTGTTGGTGGCGGAGCCGACACCGCCGTTGGGCCCGATAAAGGGAACGTTGCCGATTCGATTAACCAGATTGCCTTCAGCTCCGAGTGTGCGATAACGCGTCCGACTTGCGAGGGTGACCCATTCGGCCTCGAAAGGACCAAAGCGGTGCTCGCCGCCAAGATTGATCTGGCGAAGGCGTTGGTCGCGGTTGATAAGGTTTGAGGTGACGTCGATCAGGGCCGGAGCTGTGGTGGCGGACGTCGCGGTGGCGGCGGTCGGAACCGCGCGGATCGTGGTGACCCGGTCGGTCCAACCCGGCACAACCCCCGACGTGGTCGCGTTGGGCACAGTGGTTTGGCTGCCAGCAAAGGCCCGGGTTTGATATTGGCGGCGCATAGGCTCTGGCGCATCGTTGTAAATCAGGTTAAGCGTGAGCAGACTGTTGCGACCGAGTCGGTAGTCCCACTTGGTGCTCAAGCTGCGCTGCATGCGGTTGTTGTAGTTGTCTTGGGTGCGATAATCCCAGAGGTAAGCGGGTTGGGTAGCGATCTGCTGGTAATCGCGATTGGTCCGAAAAAAACCGAATGCATTCTCGCTGTAGAACGCGTTAATCGACACCGCAAGATTGGGCGCCTCGCTGCCAAAAACGGCGAATTTCTCGATGTACGAGGCGTTGAATAACGCGTGCGTGCGTCGGGCTGCGCGGAGGGGGACTTGCTCGCTAAACGACGGGGCCTGCCGGGCGGTGAAGTTGTAGCTGATGCGGCGGCGCTCGCTTTGGTTGAGCGGGGAGCGGGTCTTGAAATTCACGCCGCCGCCCAAAGAATCAACGCTGCGGTCTGGAGTCTGGCCCTTGGTGAGTTCGAGCGATTCAAACATATTGCCGGTAAAAGCGGTCATGCGCGTGTTGCGGTTCTGCGCGCTGAACGAAGACATACCGCCGCCATCGATCGTGATAGACGTCATGCCGGCGCCCATGCCGCGCACGCTGATGACTTCGACGACCTCGTCGCCCGGGTTGGCAAAAGTGACGCCGGGCAACCTAATCGCAAGTTCCGTGGCGTTCATGTTGGGCATGTCGGCGAGTTGGTCCATCGACGCGACATTCTTCAGATTGTCCGCGTTGCGCTGTTGGGTGATGGCGGACGATAGGCCCTCGCGGGCGCTGGCAACTTTGAAGGCCTCTAAAGTAATAACTGAGCTTGAGAGCAAAAAATCGCGAGTTGCGGTCTGGTTAGCACTGACAACGACGGTGACGGTTTGGGGATCAAGACCGGTGTAGGTAACGCGGAGTTCGTGGCTGCCGGCCGGGGCGCGGAGGCGATATCGGCCGGTGTTGTCGACCAAAGCACTAAGATTGAGTGCAGCAATTTCGACATTGGCGCCGATGAGGCCATTGTTCGTCGCCTTACTAATGACGTCCCCCACGATTTCTCCGGTCGCAGAATCAGCGGCGAAAGCGGCCCCGGGGCGGGCGACGGCGAAGAAAAAAAGCGCTGCCAAAAGCGCTAGCCTGAAATTGTAGGAGATAATTTGCGATCTAGGGTTCATAAGTCGTTCTAAGAAAAATGCCTGCACTCCTTTGTTTTTAAAGCAAGAAGTGCGTCGAACCCGGTAAATCTCAGAACGCCAACACTTTTTGCGTCAAACTTAGTCGAAATCGACAAGTTTAAAAACCTACTAGGTTCGGTCAATTGGTTCAACCGGCTAGGCCCAAATCGAGCGTCGCTAGGCTCAACGAATTTTGCCGAAGGTGAAGGCCCGGTTTAGTTATTTAACGTGCGAACGGGAAAATCTTGAAAAACTGCAGGAAGAAAATGCCGGCGACGATGTAGCCGACGGTCGGGAAAGACTTGGGTTTGCCGAGGCCGACAGCGAGCAAGGCGGCGGAGATGAGGCCGAGGCCGATGCCCTCCGCGATGCTGAACGTGAGCGGAATCGCGAAAATCGTGAGCACGGCGGGCGCGGCGATTTTGAAATCGTTGAGGTCGATCTCGACGGCGGACTGCATCATAAAGATGCCGACGATCACGAGGGCCGGAGCGGTGGCGGCGGCCGGCACGATGAGGAGCAGCGGCGTGAACAGGAGCGCGAGCAGGAAAAAGCCGGCGGTGGTGAGCGAGGTAAGACCGGTGCGACCGCCGGCGGCGACGCCGGAAGCGGACTCGATGTAGCTCACGACGGTGGAGGTCCCGAAGATGGCGCTGGCGATGGTCGCGAGGGAATCGGCGAGGAGCGCGCGGCCGGCTTTGGGCAACGTGCCGTCGGGGGAGAGGAGGCCGGCGCGTTTTGTGACGCCGATGAGGGTGCCGATGTTGTCGAATATATCGACGAGCAGCAGCGTAAGGATGAGCGGCAGGGCGATGGTGAAGGCGCTCCAACTGGTGAGGAAATTGAACGTGAGCTTGAGGAAGATCGGGTCGGGCGAGTGGGGCAGCGCGATGATTGAGGACGGGAGCCGGGTAACTTGCGCGCCGCCGCCAGCGGGTACGAACAGCCCGGCAATCGTTACGATCGCGATACCGATCACGATGCCGCCGGGCACGTTCCGGGCCACGAGAATGATCGTGAGAATGATGCCGCCGAGACAGAGCGCGACGGGACCGGAGGCAAGGTTGCCGGCGGTGACGAAGGTGTTGGGATTAGCGACGATGACGCCGCCGTTCTTCAGGCCGATGAACGCGATGAAGAGCCCGATGCCACACGTGACGGCGATTTTTAGGGCATGGGGAATCGATGCCATGATCTTTTCGCGAATGCCGGAGATGGAGAGCGCGAGGAAGATCACGCCGTTGACGAACACCATGCCGAGGGCCTCGGACCAAGGGATGCCCTTGCCGAGCACGATTGTGAAGGTGAAGAACGCGTTGATACCCATGCCGGGAGCGAGGGCGATCGGGTAGTTGGTCAGGAACGCCATGATCACTGTCGCGAGCGCGGCGGTGAGCGCGGTCACGGTGACGAGCGCGCCCTTGTCCATGCCGGTGTTGGCCAGGATGTCGGGGTTGACTACCAGAATGTAGGCCATCGCGGCGAAGGTCGTCAGGCCGGCCTGGAATTCGCGGCCGACGGTGGTTTTATGGCGATCGAGTTGGAAGAAACGTTGCAGCATGGGCGGTGGGTACGGGAGGGGTGGGAAAAAAATAATTACGAATTGAGTCGGGTGGGCAATGAGCGAGTTTCGTGCCGTGCCGCGCGTGATCGACAGCCACGTTCATCTATACCCGCCCGAGGTAAATCGCGATCCAGCGGGTTGGGCAGCTGCGCAGGGCGAGCCACATTGGGCGACGCTCTGCACGCGGCGTCGAAAGAACGGTGCGCCGGTGCAGGGTTTTCCGACCGTAGGCGAGTTGTTGGCGGAAATGGATCGGGCGGGCGTGGAACGCGCGGTGTTGCTGGGTTGGTATTGGGAGCGGGCGGCGAACTGCTCGCGCCAAAATAGGTTTTTTGCGGAGTGCGTGCGGGCTCATCCGGACCGGTTGAGCGCGTTTGCGACGGTGCAACCGGCGGGGGGCGGCGCGGCCGCGGTGGAGGAGATGCGACGGGCGCGGGAGGACGGATTAGTCGGACTGGGCGAGTTGTCGCCGCATGCCCAAGGCTACGCGGCGGACGGAGCGGAGTTCGCGGCGGTGTTGGCGGCGGCGGAGGAGTTGCGGTGGCCGGTGAACTTGCACGTGACCGACGCCCGCGGGCCGGCGTATCCGGGCAGGACTGAGACGCCGCTGGAGGATTTTTGCGGGCTCGCGCGGGCTTGGCCGTCGGTGCGGTTTGTCCTCGCGCATTGGGGCGGCGGTCGCGCGCTAAGGGATGATGCGGGCAAGGTTTTTGAAAAGGTGAGCTACGATACGGCGGCGTCCCCGTTGCTCTACGATGGAGGAATTTGGCCGCGCTTCATGGCGGAGGCCGGGGTGGACAAGGTGCTGTTTGGTTCGGATTATCCGTTGAACAATTACCCGCAGGCCGGACCGGACCCGGAAATGGGCCGGTTGCTGGGCGAAGTACGCCGCGCTGAGCTGAGCGACGAGGAACGCGAGGCACTGTTTTGGGAAAACGGGCGACGACTCATCGGGTGTGAGGTATGACAGGGGCTCGCGGAGTTGTGCTCGCCGTGGAGGCAGGTGGCGCGACACGTTAGTTGTATGCGTTTTTGCGCGATCTTATTCTGTCTAGTGGTGGCGTCTCTGATTGGGCCGGGTTGCGCGCGGAAAGAGCCGGCGACGGCCAAGGTCGGGCTGCGCAAAATTGCGTTGCAGACGGATTGGTTTCCGCAGGCGGAGCACGGAGGTTTTTATCAGGCGCTGGCCAAGGGATTCTATCGCGAGGCCGGACTGGACGTGACGTTGCTGCCGGGCGGCCCGGGCGCGGGAATCAATTTGAAGGTCGCGAAAGGCGACGCCGATTTTGGCATGAACCGCAGCGATGATCTGATCTTGGCGGCGAGCCAAGGGCTGCCGCTGCTCATGGTCGCGGCGGTGCTCCAGCATGATTCGCAGGTGCTGCTCGTGCACGACGTGAGTCCGGTGCAGAGCTTGGATGATCTCGCGGGCCGAACGGTGACAGCCTCGGTCGGCATGGCGTGGATTCCGTGGTTAAAGAAGAGCCGTGGCATCGACTTTGCGCTCCGGCCCCAGACTTACGGCCTAGCGGGTTTTATGGCCGACCCGGATGCGATCCAGCAAGGCCTCGTTACGAACGAGCCTTACGTCGCCCGGCAAAAAGGGGTCGCTGTGCGCTCGCTCATGATCGGTGCCTCGGGCTTCGACGCGTATCACGCGATTTTCTGCCGGCGGGACCTCGCGCGGGTCGAGCCCGAGGTGGTGCGGGCGTTTGTCGCGGCCTCGGTACAGGGCTGGCGGGACTATCTCGAAGGCGATCCGGCGCCCGCGCATGCGCTCATATTGTGGGCCAATGTGCAGATGACACCGGGCTTGTTGGAGTTCTCGCGGGCCGAACTGATTTCGCGCGATTTGGTGCGCGGTGACGCGGCGCGCGGCGAGGTGATCGGGCAGATCGAGCTGCATCGCATCGCCCGGCAAATCGGGATGTTGCGCGAGCTCAAGATCCTCGACCGTCCGTTGGCGGCCGAGGCGGTGGCGACGAAGGAATTTCTGCCGGCAACGCGGCGTTAATTGGCTTGGCTTCGGGCGCGGGCCGCTACGGTTTACGGGCATGAACTACGAAGCCAAACTCACCGCGCTCGGCCTAACGCTCCCCAATCCGCCCGTCTCCGCCGGGGCCTATGTGCCCACGGTGCGCACGGGAAATCTGTTGTTTTGCGCTGGCACCATCGCGGCCTTTAATGGCCAGCAGACCCACGTCGGCCAAGTGGGCAAAGAACAGACGATTGAGACGGCAAAAAAATCGGCCGAAGTGTGCGCGCTCGGCACCCTCGCCAACATCAAGGCGGCGGTGGGTTCGCTGGACCAGATCGCCCGGATCGTGATGGTGAACGGCTTCGTGAACGCGGTGGACGGCTTTGCGGACAGCCCGGCGGTGATCAACGGCGCCAGCGAACTGTTTCTCGCGGTGTTTGGCGACGCGGGCAAACACGCGCGGGCGGCGGTCGCCGTCAATGGTCTGCCCCGCGGCTCGACGACGGAGATCCAAGTCGTCGTGGAGCTGAAGTAGGCTTGGCGCTGGTCGCGGGAAAACCGTCCGCTCGTTTTTTGCTCTGGCGACCGATGGAGAATCGCATCCAGTGGAGTCCATGTTTCTTGTCCTCATGGTAACGGCGGGGCTGATAGTGCTCCGCTTGGCGGGTGAACTCTTCCTCTCGGCGTTGAACCGGGCGGAAGTCGGGCGTCATGCCTCCGCACCCCCGCCGGCGGTGGCGGCGATCATGGATGCGGCGACGTATAAAAAATCGGTCGCCTACACGTTGGAGAAATCGCGATTCGGGGCGGTCGCGGAGATTTTCGACACGCTGCTTTTGGCGCTGGTAATTTTCGGCGGCGTGCTGCCGATTTTGTTCGCCCATGTGGCAGCTTGGGGCGGGCCGGGTGCAGTTTGGGATGACACCCTGTTCATTCTGATCGCGGGTATCTTGCTCTCGATCCCAAGCCTGCCGTTTGAGTGGTGGGGACAGTTTCGCTTGGAGGCCAAGTTTGGTTTCAACCAGAGCACGCAGGGGCTTTGGATCGCGGACAAATTCAAGGGCCTCGTGCTCGCATTAGTCATCGGCTATCCGTTACTCTGGGCAATGCTCGGACTCGTGGAGTGGGTGGGCAAGTCGTGGTGGATTTGGGGCTTCGCGCTGATCTTCGGATTCCAACTGCTGATGCTCGTGTTGTATCCGAAGTTGATTTTGCCGTTGTTCAACAAGCTCACGCCCCTGCCCGACGGCGAACTGCGCACGCGGTTGTTGGCGTTGGGCGACCGGACCGGGTTTAAGGCGACCGCAATTCAGGTCATGGACGGCAGCAAACGCTCGGGGCACTCCAACGCGTTCTTTACCGGCTTCGGCCGTTTTCGGCGCATCGTGCTTTACGACACCTTGGTGGCCCAACTCACGGCGGAGGAGTTGGAGGCGGTGCTGGCCCATGAGATTGGACATTACCGGTGTGGGCACATTCCCAAGATGATCGCGCTGAGCGCGGGCATGATGCTCGCGACCTTTGCCGGGATCGCCTGGTTGGCGCGTAGCCCGTGGTTCAACCTCACCTTCGGATTTCCTCCCGGGGAATTGGCGCCCGCGTTTCTGCTCTTCGGATTGTTGAGCGGGCTGGTGACGTTTTGGTTTTCGCCGCTGGGCAATTTGCTCTCGCGGAAGCACGAATACGAAGCCGACGCATTTGCGCGTAACGCCATGGGCGGGAAAGAGCCGATGATCGGGGCGCTGCGTAAACTCGCGCAAAAAAACCTGAGCAACCTCACGCCGCACCCGTGGTTTAGTGCGGTTTATTATTCCCATCCGACCCTGGTTGAGCGCGAGCGGGCGTTGAACGCCGCTTAGTCGGACCAACGGGAATGATCACCTGGCGCATTATCCTCGGGCTGGTGGTCACCGGGTGGACGGCGGTGCGGGCCGAGTCGCTTACCCTCGCGACTTACAATATCGAGAACTACGGACCGGCGAACCGGATGACGGAAGTGGGTTACCGCAAAGATTACCCAAAGCCCGAGGCGGAGAAGCTGGCCTTGCGCACAGTGCTCCGAACGCTCAACGCGGACGTGCTCGTGCTGCAAGAGATGGGCGGCCAACTCTATCTCGATGAGTTGCGCCGCGATCTGGGCGCGGAAGGATTGACTTACCCGCACGCGGTCCTGCTGGCCGGCGACGATGCGGACCGCCACGTGGCGTTGTTGTCAAAGCGGGCGCTGGTTTCCGTCACGCCGCACACCGATTTTGAGTTTCGCTATTTCGGGCAAAAAGAACGCGTGCGGCGCGGATTGTTGGAGGTGCGCCTCGCCGTCGCGGGTCGTGAGCTGACGGTGTTTGGACTGCACTTAAAGAGCCGTTACACCGATCGGCCGGACGACCCTTTATCCGCCATCCGGCGTGCGGCGGAAGCGACGGCGCTTCGCGACCGCATCCTACTCCGCTGTGCCGATCCGTCGAAGACCGCGTTCATTGTGCT